>MNYZ01000085.1 GCA_001873365.1 Oscillatoriales cyanobacterium CG2_30_40_61
TATATAAACCCGCCCTTTCTTTTCAGTTCAAGTTAATCTCTAATCAGCACAAAAAAACTATATAAACCCGCCCTTTCTTTTCAGTTCAAGTTAATCTCTAATCAGCACAAAAAAACTATATAAACCCGCCCTTTCTTGATTGATTTAATATTAATTGTGAGGTGGGGCAGGTTTTGGGGACTTATGTGTTATTAAGAACAATTTTTATTAAACCCGCCCCTACAGGTATTTTTAATCTAAATTAACTTTAACTTTGGTTTCATTCCAATTGGTTTCTAATTGCCAATTTGGAGCTTTATTTTCTTGCAAATCGGCGTTAATTTGTTCAGCCACTTGGTTAAGTTTATCCTGAGATAAACCCTCTTGATTAGCATTCTTAGCTTGCAGTTCATCCAGACTAATACTAACAATTTCTAAAGCATCTCCAGACTGAGGAGATTGATCAGGATTTGCGGGATTTTTAGGGTCGGATTTAGACATTTTTACTCTTTTATAAAAACAGGATATAACTCTATTATAACCTTAATCTTTAAAAAGGCAAATCATCTTCAAGATCTTGATTATTTTCCGACGGTTGAGTCTGGGAAGTTAGCAATTTTTCAGCTTGTTTAATTCTTGCAAATAAAGACGAACGAGATTGTTGGCGTTTTTGAATTAATTGATTAATATGATATTTAGCCTTTAATTCTTCTTTTTTATCTAGGGATAAAGGTTCATAATCAGGTAAAAAATCCGCCGCCGTCACAATCGGAACCCTAGGGCCTAATTTTTCGATAGGAATTTGGGGAAGACGGGCTAAAAAATAGTCTTTTCTGTTTCTGATTTGTTCTGATTTATTATTGATTTCGTTGATAATTCCGATAATTTGACTCAAATGATGGTTAGATAAAGCCCTCTGAATATCCAGACTTTCCCAGGAGATTTCTAAACTTTCTATTTGTTTTAAAATATCGGGAGGAATATGATCTAAATTCGGGGGATTTTCCGTTGTTTTTAAGGTAATTAAAGCCTGATTTAATTGAGTTTTAATCTGGTTAATTACCTGATGGTGATGCTCTTGAGAAATCGGGTTTTGTAACAGGTCTTGCAGGCTTTGGGTCGCTTGTTGCAAAAGCTCAAGGGTCGCCTGAAGTTCGGGGAAATGGTTAGATTTAAAGTAATTCAAGGTCTTCTAATTCCTGGGTAGACTGCCATCCGGGTTGCCATAAAGCCCGGTCTTGAAGTTGTTGGGCATTTAACCAAAATCTCACCTTGGGGTCGCAGGATGCCACCATTTCGGCAAATACCCATTTGCCTTGATTTTTGCGGTTTGCGACTTGGAAATGCCTCCAACCCCAGGTTTTTTGATTTGCTGTCCATTTAGACCCTAATAGATAGGGGAATTTTTGCTTTTTTGCCATTGTTGAGATGGGGACACTGGAAAATAACGGTAATTGTTAACGATTGTGACAGATTTTTTGCCCCTTTGCCAAGGTTATTTTTAAGTACGACAGGTTGTCATAGTTTATGGTAAGATGTTGCTTAACGCTTAGAAAGTTACATTTTTTAGAGGCAAGTTATGAATCAGATGGTTTCAGTGTCCAAGCGGGTCGCCCTAGTTTTGTCTGTGGCCTTTTTAATGATTAGCACCTTTGTTTTTGGTGTGGGTCAGGCCTCCGCAGAAACCTTTACTGTTAAAATGGGTGCTGATTCGGGGATGTTAAAATTTGATCCGAGCAAAGTAGAAGTCAAACCCGGTGATGTGGTTAAATTTGTCAATAACAAACTCCCTCCCCATAATGCGGTTTTTGATAAATCCAAATCTCCTGATGCGGCTGTGGCGGTGAAACTTTCCCATAAAGCATTACTCCAAAAACCGGGTGAGTCCTTTGAAGTTGCCTTCACCGATGATCTGCCTGCTGGTGTTTATTCCTACTATTGTGAACCCCACCGTGGCGCGGGTATGGTCGGTGAAATTGTTCTGAAAAAATAATTTAGAGTCCAGTTACTGTGAACTACCCACACTTCTCTACGAGTAAGTGTGGGCTTTTCTCGCCCACCTACTTAAGACTTTTATTCTATCCCAAAATAATGATCAATAAAATCAGTAATTTCCTGATAAAAACCCTGCCCCTTTTCCCGACTACTACTTGCAGTAACCAATAACCTTAACGTTTCCACAAGTGAAGTCATAGCAGCATCACAAACCAAGTCAAAAAGCTGCCCTAAATCATCTTGGTTTTGTTGTCCGTAAGCCAAAGCATTAATATAATCATTGCGAATTTGGTTATGAATGACTACAATCGGATAACCCGCACGAATTAACAATAAATTCATTAATAATCTAGCCGTTCGACCATTCCCATCGCGAAAAGGATGAATCGAAACAAAACGATAATGAGCCATTGCTGCATACTCGACCGGATGGAGTTTTAAAGCTGTTTCTGAGTTGAGCCAGATTTCAAAATCTCTCATTAATTGAGATAGTAAATAATGGGGAGGATAACGATAATTTGTTCCGGCTGCCATTACATCTAAAGTCCGATAACTTCCCGCTTCATCTGGGTTAATTTTTCGGAGAATTAGATTGTGAATTTGTTTAATTTCCCATTCATTAATTTCCGTGTCTTTTTGGGCTAAACCTTCAATATAATCAATAGCCTCCTTATGTCCTATCACTTCTAAATGTTCGTCGAGGGTTTTGCCCCCAACTGTAATCCCCTTGGTTAAAACTAACTCGGTTTCACTTTGAGTTAAAGTATTCCCTTCAATGGCATTAGAATTATAAGTAAATCGGACATCATAAAGTTTTTTGAGTTCCGCGATAATCATGGGTTCAAACGGTCTAAAGCCATCTAACCAAGTTTTTAATTTGTCTATTTGCTCTAATTTAAGTTGATAATTAATCATTAAATAGCGATTGATTAAAGCAGTTAATGAAAATTCTTGATGTTGACTTAAAACGATGATTTGTTGAATAAATTTATCATAGCGTTGAGAACAAGACACCAACACATTATCGTCCCTTGCACTAACCCAGGACTGATTGATTCTAGTCCCATTTTCGCCTTGCTGTTTGAGATAAGTTTCTCTTGTCTCCATATTTTTAAAATTTTAGACTTTAGATTTTAAATTAAAGATAATTTTGTTTGAGTTTCCCAACATTTAGTAAGGAAAGCTAAAACATTGAAATCATCTCTAACCTAAAACCTAAAGTCTAAAATTGTCAACTATTAACCGATGTTAGCGGAGGTATTTACCACCACCCCATTGTTCGGGACGAACTTTGGGTTCTAATAATAGATATCCAGCCAGATTATATAAATCATCTTCTGTCAGATTTCGCATAGCGACGAAAATATCTGAACTCTTGGTGCTGGGGTGGGTTTCGGAAATTTCTTCTAACCCATCATAGGTCTTGGGATTTTTGATAAAGTCGATCAGGGCGACAATATTATCGCGGGAGGGGGATGCTCCGGCTAAGGTAGCAGGACTGAGGTTAATATCAGGATTAGTTTTGGTCATCCCTAAAGCGTGACAGGAAGCGCAAGCCTTATTGAATAGGTTTTTACCCTTTTTCAGTTGTTTTTCACTTAGAACAACGGTTTGGCCTTGGTCATTCAGGGGTAAAGTCCGAATTTCTTTGGTCAAGTCTACCGCATTGGCATTAGTGACAAACAGTTGAAAGGTGAAAAATACAGTGGCTATTGCCAGCCAAAAGTATCTTTTTAGCATGGTTCTCCTTATGACTAAGTTAGTAATTAAAGGCTAAATCCAGTCTTGGCTTGATCCGCGAACAGAAGTTAGTTTAGTTTTGGTTCAGGTATTGAATATCCCTGATCCCGGTGATTAGCTGATCGTCATTTGTCAATCGTCTATTGTTATTTACCACTTTTTACAGTCCGCGAAATATAATTTCACAGAGGGTTAACGCGGATTGAACTATTTGGACTCTGGGGACTGACGTTGGGCTGTGATTTTGGACATCAAAGCCTTGGCGTCCTCCAAGGCTAAACGGGTTTGAGAATGTTGGTAAGCAATTCCCAGTTGGTCGCACAGTTGGAGTACAGTCTCGACGGGGAGATTGTAGTCCTCTGCTATTTCTGTGATGGACAGGTCGGCAAAACCCATAAGTCTGTTTAAACAATAGGTCTTGATCAAAAATTATAGGAACCTTTGGTATCTTATGAAAACCAACAATTTGATCGCGATCGCCACGGAACACCCATAGAAAGTCCTAAACCAACGGTTATAGCAGTCGCCATAACGTCTAGGACGCCGATAAGTAGTCCTAATAGCTAGGCGCGGTTGCTATAACAGCTAAGGGAAAAACCCTTAGACAGACTTAGACGGTGAGACTTCCTGGGATGGATCTGCCGTATGGTTAGCAGTTAAGGGGATAACTTCAGCAGTATGGGATAAAGGCTCAGAGGTTTGGGGAAGACGATGGAGACGAATCAATTGGGCCAGGGTTTTTTTGAGTTGGGTACGGGGAACAATAGCGTCCACAAACCCATAATTCAATAGGTATTCTGAGGTTTGGAAATCATCGGGTAACTTCTCTCTCAGGGTTTGTTCAATTACCCGTCTTCCAGCAAAACCAATAGTTGCTTTGGGCTCGGCTAAAATCATATCCCCTAACATGGCAAAACTGGCCGTCACCCCCCCGGTGGTGGGATGGGTGAGGACGGGAATATACAGCAGTCGGGATTTGCGGTGGCGATGCAAGGCGGCGGAGATTTTCGCCATCTGCATCAGACTTAACATTCCCTCCTGCATCCTTGCGCCTCCAGAGGCACAAATAATCACCACAGGGTAGTTTTCATTAGTGCCGTGTTCAATTAGGCGGGTGAGTTTTTCCCCGACCACTGAACCCATGCTGCCGCCCATAAACCGGAAGTCCATGACTCCCAGGGCCACGGGTTCACCATCAAGTAAGCCAATTCCGGTTTGTACCGCATCGGATAATCCGGTTTTTTCTCGGGTTTCTCGCAGTCGGTCACTGTAGGATTTGCGATCGCGAAATTTTAGGGGATCAACCGCATACATTTCGGCATCTAAGGCCATCCAGGTATTCGGATCAATCAATTGCCCAATTCGCTCATCGCTATTGACCATGAAATGATGACCACATTCTAAACAAACCTTATTATTGGCTTGTAGGTCTTTGGCATAGGTTAAAGCGTTGCACTTTTCGCACTTAACCCATAGCCCATCAGCAATTTCCCGTTCCTGGGGTTCAGGAGTGTTCGGTAATAATTTGCGCCGATTTGCGAACCAATCAAATAGGGACATTAAAAATTGTTTTGACTTTTGCTGTTTCTAATTTTAAGACTGTGAGGCCTTGGGAAATTGGCGGATTTCCGTTCGCCCCAGGATTAAATTCAAAATCTATACCTTGACATCCTCACCGCCGTAAAACCGACGGTGATTCCTAAACTTCACAATTTAGGTTTGGTGCTTCTTAGCACCCGCCTTCACAGATTTACTCTGTTTGGGTCTTACAGTCGCGACCCAGTCTGACACCGCAAGCCCTGCGGCTAAAATATTTTTACTGGCGTTAAGATCTCGGTCATGGTGAGTCCCACAATTAGGACACTCCCATTCTCGTATCTTTAACGGCATTTTTTTCACAATATATCCACAATTACTACACCGTTTTGAACTAGGAAACCATCTGTCTATTTCGATGTAGTTTCTCCCATACCAACGGCATTTATAGGCTAATTGTCGAGTGATTTCATCCCAACTTGCATCTGATATCGATTGTGCCAGTTTTTGGTTTTTGACCAGATTTTTTACCGCCAAGTTCTCAACCACAATCGTTTGGTTTTCACGAACTAATTGAGTCGTTAGCTTGTGCAAATGGTCTTTTCTGGTATCGGTAATTTTGGCGTGAATTCTAGCTACTTTGATTCTGGCTTTTTCCCGATTCTTTGACCCTTTCTGTTTTCGAGAAAGACTTTTTTGCGCTTGACGTAATTGACGATAGGATTTTTTGAGATGTTTAGGATTAGATACCTTATCCCCATCGCTGGTAACTAATAGGCTACTAATTCCTAAGTCAATTCCTATGGCTTTATCTGTTACAGGTAAAGGCTTAATGGTTGGGTCGTCAAATCTGATTGAAATATGCCAACGTCCCGAAGGATGTAATCTGACGGTTACGGTACTCGGTTCACAATCTTTTGGTATTTGTCTTGACCATCTAATCCCTAAGGGTTCTAAGGATTTCGCTAAGTAGATTTGTCCGTTTTTAAACTTAAAAGCCGACTTAGTAAATTCCGCACTACCTCCTTGATGTTTTTTCTTAAAATTAGGATACTTGGCACTACCCGCAAAAAAGTTAGTAAAGGCTGTTTGTAAGTGTCTTAATCCTTGTTGTAAGGGGACACAACTTACCTGATTTAAAAAGTCTAAATCTTCCTGTTTTTTCCAATTAGTTAACATTGAAGATGTTTGACTATATCCTACTCTTTCTTGCTTTTCGTACCATGCTTGAGTTCGTTCATGGAGTGCCTT
>MNYZ01000087.1 GCA_001873365.1 Oscillatoriales cyanobacterium CG2_30_40_61
CGAGTTCGAGATGGATCGGAGTGGTTCCACTGAGCCATAGGCACCAGGAAAGCTTTATAAAACTTTTCCGGTTTTTGAGGGTTTGGCGTTCTTGTGGTTTGCTCGTTTTTCCCTCACAATTTACTAATCTACTTTATTTCTCTAGGAATGTCAACCCCTTTTGCCAAAGATTTTTTTTTCGTGGTCAAACTGAGCTAGAACATAAAGCCAGAAACCGATTCACCGAAATCCTATTACTGTAGATGTTACCACAAAGACACGAAGACACGAAGGAAGATATTGGAGGGTTTATTCTTGATTACAATAATTCTGATGGCTGAAAAATAAGAGCAGGTCAACCAATTTCAAACGTGGAGATGGAAAAATATTATAAAATATTAGACTTAGAACCAGGGGTAAGCTTAGAGGAAGTTAGACAAGCCTATCGACATCTAGCATTGATATGGCATCCCGATCGCTATCCCCAAGATTCTCCCTTACAAACCCAAGCGGAGGCAAAATTCAAAGAAATTAGCCACGCCTACGAAACCCTAAAAACCCATTTAAGTCACCCAACCTCCCCTGCTCCCTCTGCTCCCTCTGCTCCCTCTGCTCCCCCTGCTCCCTCTGCTCCCTCTGCTCCCCCTGCTCCCCCTGCTCCTGCTATCCCCCTAGGCTGGCTCACGGGGGTATTTGTTTGTTATACCCTGATCGCTTGGATTTTAATAACTTTGAAGATTCCCTTCTGGGTTTGGATATTTGGCCTAATTGCTTGGTTTACAATTACTTTGGTCGCTAGTGAGGATTCGGATTCCTCCCAACCTTGGTTAATCTCGTTGATGTTTGCTGGGGCGATCGCGGGTTGGGTGCTAGGAAATCAAGCGGGGGGGATGATTACCGCAACTGTATGGGCGATGGTCGGCATCGGATTAGGGGCGATCGCCGGCTCAGAAACGGTCTCTAAATCGGTAATTGGACTATTGACGGTGATGGGAATTGCCGCTATTGCCGGATTAATTGCACCGAATCGCCGGGGAAACTGGTTAGGTTCGGTTTTCGGTGGGGGTTTTGGGTTAATTATGGGATTGATGTTAGGGATGATTTTGGATGCGATGTTTCAATCAAAGGCCAAACTGGGAACGGGGAGTTTATTTGGATTAATATTAGGAGGATGGATCGGGGCTGGCCTTGGCTCGGGTCAGAAAGCAATCATCCGGGGTGAGCCGATACAGCCAGAGGTTATTATTGCAGCTTGGGGTGCGATCGCCTTGGTGGCTGGGGTTGTGGCGCAAATGGTAGCCGGAGAAAAATTACTGGCGTCGTACAATGGATTTTATACCTTTTTGATTTTAGGGATAATTTCCGGCCTTGGTTTTAGTTTTGGATGGTGGTTAGCCTACTAATCCTTTGATAATAGATACAAAATCAATTCAACATTCAAACTCATTCAATAACAATGGAACTTGATCTTGATCGCTTTTTTAAAGCTTCTAATCCGGCTGAAACCCTAGATGTAGAAAACCCAGAAGATAAACAATACTATATTGATTTTTCTCCGGCGCGCGGAGGTAAACTGATTGAGCAAATTGCTCGAACAATTACTCGTTTATCACCCGATCGCCCCACTTGTCAACTCTTTACTGGTCATGTTGGAGCCGGAAAGTCAACGGAATTACTCCGACTTCAAGCTCAACTCAAAAAAGAAGGATTCCATGTCGTTTATTTTGAGTCGAGCAAGGATTTAGATATGGGGGATGTGGATATTACAGATATTTTATTAGCGATCGCCCGTCAAGTCAGTGAAAGTATTGAACTCCTACAAATTAAATTAAAACCTAAAGGCTTTAAGAGTTTATTAAGTGGAGTAATCGGGGTTTTAAATACACAAATTGATTTAAAAGGAGATCTTAATTTACCTGGAATTGGCACAGTTAGTGGGAATACGGAAGGGGAGTTTTCCCTTTCCACAGGAATTGGTAATATTACCGCTAAAACCAAAGATAGCCCAGATTTAAGATCTTTATTACGTCAATATTTAGAACCTCGAACCAATAATATTTTAGAGGCAATTAATAAAGAATTATTGGAACCTTCAATCGAGCAATTGAAACAAATGGGTAAAAAGGGGTTGGTGGTCATTGTTGATAATTTAGACCGAATCCATAATACCCAAAGCAGTACCGGACGTCCACGACCGGAATATTTATTTATTGATCGAGGCGAACAACTGAATAAACTCAATTGTCATGTTGTCTATACAATTCCATTAGGTTTAATTTTTTCTAATGATTTAGGACAACTAATGAATCGCTTTGGTAGCGATCCGAAAACCTTACCCATGGTTACGGTAAAATTTGAAGATGGCACACGCTGTGAAGAAGGAATTGAACTGTTAAGACAAATGGTAATGGCTAGAGCCTTTCCGGGGATTGATCCCCAAGAATATACAAATTTAGTAACACAAATTTTTGATAGTCACGAGACCTTAGATCGACTTTGTACAATTAGTGGTGGTCATGTTCGGAGTTTACTAATTTTGTTATATAGCTGTTTACAAAGAGAAGATCCTCCATTAACCAGACAGTCCTTAGAGGAGGTAATTTTGCAGCGGCGTCACCAATTAACCTTAGCAATTGAAGCCAATGAAAGAGAAATGTTGCGTCAAGTTGCAGCAACTAAAAAATTAAGTGGTCAAATGGAATATCAAACCCTATTAAGAAGTTTATGGGTGTTTGAATATCATCAATCTCAACATTTTTGGTATGATATTAACCCGATTTTAGCAGAAGCTCAGGAATTTTGAACACGAATTTAGATGAATAGGACTTACGCAGGTTGACCGAGAAACCGGGTTTTTTAGATCATAAGTGGGTCACACGAAGTATTTTCGCCAAAAAAAACCGAGAAACCGGGTTTTTTAGATCATAAGTGGGTCACACGAAGTATTTTCGCCAAAAACCCGGTTTCTGTGCATAAGTCCTGATGGATTCAACCGATTGCACGGATTTTAGCTGGGCTTTACCTAGCTATTTTTGATTTTTATAGTGCTATAGACAAAAAATTGACACAAAAAAACGCCTTCCAAAAGGAAAGCGTTTTTTATGATTTAAGTCAAGAACTAAGCATTAACTTTAGGAGCAACTAAAGCTACGGGAATAGATTCACCGGAAGCTAAGTCTAAGGGGAAGTTGTGGACATTGCGTTCGTGCATTGCCTCAATTCCCAAGTTGGCGTGATTGATCACATCAGCCCAGGTATTAATCACTCGACCCTCTGCATCCAGTAAGGACTCGTTAAAGTTAAAACCATTCAGATTGAATGCGAAGCAAGCCACCGCTAGGGATGCACACCAGATCCCAACTACTGGCCAAGCACCTAACAGGAAGTGTAAGCTCCGGCTGTTGTTGAAACTAGCGTACTGGAAGATTAAACGACCGAAGTAACCATGAGCCGCCACAATGTTGTAGGTTTCTTCTTCTTGACCGAATTTGTAACCCTGGTTTAGAGATTCATTTTCGCTAGTTTCACGAACTAAAGAAGATGTCACTAACGATCCGTGCATGGCGGCGAACAAAGCCCCACCAAAAACACCGACCACACCTAACATATGCAGGGGGTGCATTAAGACGTTATGTTCGGCTTGCAGCACGATCATAAAGTTGAAAGTCCCGGAAATTCCCAGGGGTAAACCATCGGAGAAAGAACCCTGACCGATGGAATAAATCAGCAACACCGCAGTAGCAGCAGCCACAGGAGCACTGTAGGCAACAGCAATCCAAGGTCTCATCCCTAAACGATAGGATAATTCCCATTCCCGACCCATGTAGCAAAAGATGCCGATCAGGAAGTGAAACACAATCATTTGGTAAGGGCCACCGTTATACAGCCACTCATCAATATTTGCGGCTTCCCAGATGGGATAGAAGTGCAGACCAATGGCATTAGAACTCGGCACAACTGCTGCTGTGATCATGTTATTTCCGTAGAGCAGTGAGCCGGACACGGGTTCGCGGATACCGTCGATATCCACCGGAGGTGCGGCAATAAAGGCAAGGATGAAGCAGATGGTGGCTACCAGTAAGGTCGGAACCATCAAAACCCCAAACCACCCCAGATACAGGCGGTTTTCGGTACTTGTGACCCAGTTACAAAACCGTTCCCACAAGTTTTCACTTGACTGTCTTTGAATGCTAGTTGTCATTGAAGTTATATATTGCGTATGTATTTTTCTAGGTGCGATATTTCGCTAACTGGTTTTACAACCATATAGTTATACTATTTGATTTTTTTAAATTTGTCTAGGGGTTTTAAATAAAAAAAATATTGTTTTTTGAAGAAAAACATAATCTATGCTAATATATCGCCATCCCTCCCATCAGGAGAGGAATAATTTACAAGCAGAGGAATGATGTTGAGATTATTAACTAAAGCCGTAGTCATCGGGATGACTTTGTTGTTCTTAAGCTTAGGGAGCCAATTTTTCATCCTAGAACCGGCCAACGCGACTATCAGGCAGCAACAGGAAGCCCCTGGACAAATTTTGTATCAATCCCGTCATAGCTTACGAGACGAAACCGGGACAGCTTGGCAAGTTGTTCTGTTTAAACGAGTCAAGAATGATCAGATTGACACCATTAATTTACGTTTAGTGGGATTTCCGAATCAGGCTGTATTTCTTCATCCTCAAGGGTTAGAAATTATGACTTCTCAAGGCAGACTGTTTCAAGCTGAGGATCAATTCACTAAAAAGTCACCAGCCGCTAATGTTGGTGAATATAACCTCAAGGAAATTTTGCCTCAACTCCCCTCCACAGAACAGGTGAAACTACATTTACCGTTAGAGGGTCAACAACGCACTCTAAATCTTCCTTCTCCTATTATTTTAGAATGGCAAGAATTGATTAAACAGGAGAAAGGATGATTAAAGGCACAACTAAACTACTAGGAGTAATCGGTGATCCGATTGAACATTCCCTTTCTCCAGTGATGCACAATGCCGCGATCGCCCATTTGGGAGTAGATTATGTTTACCTGCCATTTGCTATTTCTCCTAATCATTTAAAAACCGCCCTGGAAGGATTTGCAGCTATTGGAATTCAGGGATTTAATATTACCATTCCCCACAAACAGGCGATTTTACCCTTTTTATCGGAAGTAACCACCCTAGCCCAGTCCGTCGGGGCGGTCAATACTGTTTGGCGGACTCAAAAAGGCTGGAGTGGCACAAATACCGATGTTGTGGGTTTTCTGACTCCCCTAGAGGTGTATCATCAAAACTGGAATGATCAGGTGGCTGTTATTCTGGGATATGGTGGGGCGGCGCGGGCGGTGGTGGCTGGATGTGCCCAGTTGGGGATCGGGGAAATTTATGTGGTCGGTCGTGATCCTCAGAAATTAGAGACATTTCAACGGAGTTGGAGCACCTCCCCCCTGTCGGTCGAGGTTAAAACCTGTCCCTGGGAAGAATTATCGAGTCTGCTTCCCCAAGCGGACTTATTGGTAAATACGACCCCCGTAGGAATGTATCCTAAGGTTCAGGAGTCTCCCGTTGAGGCGTCGGTGATGGATAAAATTAAACACCGGTGCATCGCCTATGATTTAATTTATATTCCTGAAACGACCCAATTCTTGAATTTAGCCGCCACTAGAGGTGCGATAATTTTAAATGGATTACCAATGTTAGTAATTCAGGGAGCCGCCGCCTTAGAATTGTGGTTACAGCAACCTGTTCCTGTCGAGATTATGCGTCAGTCTCTCCGGGATTATCTAAATCTAAAATAATTTAAAATTTCCATGAAATTTAGAATTTTACCCGTTATTTTTTGCCTTTGTTTCTGGGTGTTAATCACCAGTTTTTGGGCTCCGAACGCTTGGGCACTAATTCCAATTCAACTCCAAGATTTAAGTTATAAAGACTGTCCTCCTGAATTATCAGAAGGGTATGTTTCTAGTGGTTCCAGTCAAGATGCCTACTGTTTTATTATTACCGGAAAAGCCAATAATACATCGGGAAAAGTCGTTGTAGATGCCGATATTTTTGGTCGGATTTATGATGCTACTAATAACCCGGTGATGCAAAATCGAGGACGGTTAGGCAATATTGATACAGTTCCCCCTGGAATTAGTGATTTTGAATTTAGAATTTCGATTCCTTCTAATCTGGAACCGCCTCTGCAACTCAAACAATTTAAAGCCTCTGGTTTTACAAATAGAATTGGTAGATAAACTAATTAACCCCCGGATTGTAAGCGTTTAATTTGGAACTGGGCATCTTTATAACCCCCGGTTAAGCCTTGTTCCAAATAAAGTTTTCCCGCCTGTTCAAAATCACTAATTGCACCGCTTTTATCACCGATTTCAATTCTAATTAATCCCCGTCCATAATAGGCGGCTGCATAGTTAGGTTTCAGACGAATAGCTTGGGCATAATCGGCGATCGCTTGATCATTATTATTCATTTTAACATGAACTTGGGCGCGATTTCCGTAGCCTTCGGCATCATTGGGATTAATATTAATTCCTTGGGTATAATCCGCAATAGCCCCTGGATAATCCTGGGCAGCGGAACGGGCTAATCCTCGATTACTATAGGCTTTATAATCATCTCCTTTAATTTCAATAGCTTTTGAACAATCTTCAATCGCTTGGGGATAATTTTTTAAATTCAAATTAGCAATACAACGATTATTATAAGCAACTTCATTGGGAGTTCTATTAATCGCTTCCGTGCAATCTTTAATCGCTTGATTATAGTCCCATAAATTAATATAAACGCTACAACGATTAGCATAGGCTTCCGAATTATTCGGATCAAGTTGCAAGACCGTATTATAATCCGCTAAAGCTCCTTGATAATCGCCTAAATGAAATCTCGCCCGACCTCGATCATAATATCCCATAGGGTTCTTAGGTTCTAGGTTAATCGCTTCCGTATAATCGGCCATTCCTGATTGTAAATCCCCCGATTTAACTAATGCAGTCCCTCTAGCGCGATAGACTTTACTTTGTTTGGGTTGCAGTCGTAAAACCGTATTATAATCTGCAATAGCGGCGGTATAATCTTCTAAATCATAATGAATTAAACCTCTTTTATAGAAAGCCTCTCCATCCTGTGGTTCTTTTTTTAAGACTTGGTTAAAATCCGCTAAAGCCCCCGATAAATCTTTGACATCATAACGGGTTAACCCCCGATTAAAATAAGCATTTACATAGTTTGGGTCAAGTTCAATCGCTTTTGTATAATCTTCTAAGGCTTGTTCATATTCCTTTAAATCATAATAAGAATTAGCTCGTTTATGATAAGCTTCGGGATTGTTAGGATTGAATTTAATCGATTGATTAAATAACCTAATCGCGCCTTTTGCATCCCCAGCATCGGATTTTTCAATACCTTTTTTAAACGCATTTTCAGCTTTCAAGGGACTGGGACGATTTAAAACTTGAATTAACCCAAAAATCACAATTAAACCCACTAATCCGGTGAGCGTGATCGCGACTATTTTTGGCCAGGGAATCGGCAGCTTTTCCTCTTGGTAAACCGGAAAGTTTTTTAACTTATTAATATTAAATCCTGAACGTCCCGTGGCTTTTCTTAAATCATCTAAAACATCAATTACAGTTAGATAGCGTTTGCTATAATAAGGGTGTACCATTCTATCAATAACTTGGGCTAATCCAGCACTAACTTTGGCATAATTTTTCCAACTTAGTTCTCCGGTATCGGATAAACTTGGATCTTGTAATTTAGGTAAATCCGAAGCTTCTAACCCCGTAATTGCTTGAATGGCAATCATACCAACAGCATAAATATCACTATTATATTGGGGATGACCTTGGAACTGTTCAATGGGCATATAAAAAGGAGTTCCGGTGGCGATAGTTCGTAATCCTTGACCATTACCATCGGCGAGTCGGGTACTAACTTCTTTGACGGAACCGAAATCAATTAATACTAATTTTTGATCAGATTGACGACGGATTAAATTAGAAGGGTTAACATCCCGATGAATCACTTGATTATCATGGACAAAAACTAAAATTTCTAAAATATCTTCGATTAATAAAATCACCTGTTCTTCTGACCAAGGAACCCCCGGAACTAACTCTTTCATCAGAGGCTGTCCACTCACAAATTCTTCGATTAAATAAAATTGATTATGATCTTCAAAATAAGCTAATAACTGGGGAATTTGATCATGTTTTCCCAACCGTTCTAAAATTTCTGCCTCTTGGCGAAATAATCGTAATGCGGTCTTTAAAGTATTAGAATTATTATTAGGCGGTCGCAGTTGTTTAACCACACATTGGGGATGACCCGGACGGCGAGTATCCGCAGCCAAATAGGTTTGTCCAAAGGCTCCCGAACTTAAGACTTGAACAATTCGGTATCTTCGATCTAATAGTTGACCAATCATTTCCATAAACAGTAATTAGTAAATAGTAATCACAAAAGTTAAGAATTATCAAGCCCATTCTTAACTCTTAACTCTTAACTCTTACACTGGTAACTGATGATGCGGATACTTGATTACTGATTATGTCACAACCTACGATAGAATCGATTCTGCAAGAAAATCGGTTGTTTAAACCAACACCGGAGTTTTCCCAGAATGCTCATATTAAAAGTTTAGAGGATTATAAACAACTCTATGAAAAAGCTAAAGCCGACCCGGAAGCGTTCTGGGCAGAACTAGCGGAAACAGAACTTCATTGGTTTCAAAAATGGGATCAGGTTTTAGACTGGCAACCCCCTTTTGCCAAATGGTTTGTCAATGGCAAAATTAATATTTCCTATAATTGTTTAGATCGACATTTAACCACTTGGCGGAAAAATAAAGCCGCCTTAATTTGGGAAGGAGAACCGGGCGATACCCGAACTTTAACCTACTTCCAACTGCATCGAGAAGTCTGTCAAATGGCGAACGTTCTCAAACAGTTAGGAGTGCAAAAAGGCGATCGCATTGGCATCTATATGCCCATGATACCCGAAGCCGCCATTGCCATGTTAGCCTGTGCCCGTATTGGCGCGCCCCATACCGTGGTTTTTGGGGGGTTTAGTGGAGAAGCCTTAAAAGATCGGTTAGTGGACGCCCAAGCTAAATTAGTGATTACCGCCGATGGTGGCTGGCGAAAAGATGCCATTGTCCAGTTAAAAGAACAAGTCGATAAAGCCATTGAAGCCGGGGCGACCAGCGTTGATAACGTTTTAGTGGTACAAAGAACTAACCAAAAAATTAACATGGAACCCGGACGGGATCATTGGTGGCATGATCTCAGACAAGGGGTTTCCGCCGACTGTCCCGCCGAACCGATGGATAGTGAGGATATGCTGTTCATCCTCTACACCAGTGGCACCACAGGTCAACCCAAGGGCGTTGTTCACACCACAGGTGGGTATAACCTCTACAGCCACATTACCAATAAATGGGCATTTGACTTACAGGATACCGATGTCTATTGGTGTACGGCCGATGTCGGTTGGATTACTGGACACAGTTATATTGTCTATGGGCCGTTATCCAATGGCGCGACAACCCTAATGTATGAAGGGGCGCCGCGTACTTCTAACCCTGGTTGTTTCTGGGATGTGGTGGAAAAATACGGGGTGACGATATTCTATACCGCCCCCACCGCGATTCGGTCGTTTATGAAGATGGGCGAACACCATCCCAAGTCCCGTGATTTATCGTCTCTAAGGCTATTAGGAACCGTTGGAGAACCGATTAACCCGGAAGCTTGGATGTGGTATCAACGGGTAATTGGTAACGGTAACTGCCCCATTGTAGACACTTGGTGGCAAACGGAAACGGGCGGGTTTATGATTACCCCCTTACCTGGTGCAATTCCCACCAAACCCGGTTCGGCAACCTTACCTTTCCCCGGGATTTTAGCGGATGTTGTGGATGCGGAAGGTCAACCCGTAACCGATGACAGTGGTGGTTATTTAGTGGTGCGGTATCCTTGGCCGGGAATGATGCGGACGATATATGGTGATCCTGATCGTTTCCGCCGGACATATTGGGAATATTTGAAACCCAAAGATGGTATTCCCCTCTATTTTGCCGGGGATGGAGCCCATCAAGACCGGGAAGGCTATTTCTGGGTTATGGGTCGGGTGGATGACGTGATCAATGTGTCGGGACACCGTTTAGGGACGATGGAAATTGAGTCAGCGTTGGTGTCCCATCCGGCGGTAGCTGAGGCGGCGGTGGTCGGGAAACCCGATGATATTAAGGGTGAGGATATTGTCGCCTTTGTCACCTTGGAAGAAGGTCAGGAAGCGTCCGATGAGTTGGCCAAGGAACTCAAAAAGCACGTTGTTGGTGAAATTGGGGCCTTAGCTCGTCCTGGGGAAATTCGGTTTACGGATGATTTACCGAAAACCCGGTCTGGGAAGATTATGCGGCGGTTGTTGCGATCGTTGGCGTCGGGTCAGGAAATTACCGGAGATACCTCTACGTTACAGGATCGGAGTGTATTAGAAAAATTGCGCGGTGGGGCGTAATTAGTTGTAGGGGCGGGTTCATCGAGATGCGCGGTGATTAACAACAGATATAAAAGAACCCGTCCGTACCAGTTATCAGTGTTAATATTGCTATGTTCCCAGGTCAACCTGGGATTTTTTATAATTGTAGGATGGGCTTTGCTGATCATTTCAATTAATAGAATGAGTTCTCTTATAAATTTAACAATGCGTATTTCCTTTGGTATAAAATTAGGTATTTCAATTACGTTATTAACCCTGGGAATTAGCACAGCCAGTCTATACTATTTTTATTCAATTACTTCTAAATTAGTGATGGAACAAATTAGAGGACGACTTAAAGATATTGGTAGTACCAGTGCCTTTTTATTCAGCAATGAAGATCGTGAAAGCATTGTCAGGTTAAAAGCTGAAATTGACAAGCAAGCTCAATTTTCCATGGCAGAGCTACAAAAAGTACCACCAGGTGGCACATTGAATAGTCTGACTCCTGAAAATATTCGTAAATATCAGTCCACAAAAGAGTGTAAAGATATCGTTCAAATTCTTAGAAAAATTCATACTGCCAACCTAAATAATAATAATAAAATAGCCCCGTTAAAAGACTTTTATCCACAAACTATTTCAGCTTCTGAAAATATTTCAGATTATGGCGATTCAATTTTACCTTATATTCTGATTACAATTCCAGAGTCGCCTGATCACAAGTTTTTAAAATTTATTGCCTCAGATACCCAAGAGCCAGAAGGTTGGTGGCAAGGTAATCCCATCGGCAATCTCTATGTTCCAAATTCTCCTGTCTTTGATATGGCTTTTAAAGCAGGTGAAATATTTGTTGCCAAAGACTATTATACAGATAGTTTTTATACTTCTATTACAGTCGCTATCCCCATTAAGGATAAACAAGGCAAAACCATCGCCCTTCTTGGCTTAGATTATATAGCAGGAAGTCAGCAAGACCAACTCAGTAATTTGAAATACATCAGCCTCGGCATAATTGCCATTAGTTTTATCCTCTCAATCTTACTTTCGATTCTCTTGGCTCGTTATTTAGGGTATCCGATTAAACAGCTACAAATCGCCGCTCAAAAAGTACAATCTCAAAATTATAATGTAACAATAGATCTAAAACGTAAAGACGAATTAGGTCAACTTGCAGAAACTTTCAATTTAATGGTTGCTGATGTGCGTAACTATGCAGAAACGCTGGAGCAAAAAGTTGAGCAAAGAACCGAAGAATTAGTTATTGCTAAAGAAAAAGCCGAAGTTGCTAATCAAGCAAAAAGTAGTTTTATTGCCAATATGAGCCATGAATTGCGGAGTCCATTAAATGCAATTATGGGTTTTTCTCAGTTAATGTTACGCACAAAAAATTTACCTTCTGAACAATATCAAAATGCGGGTATTATTCATCGGAGTGGTGAATATTTATTAATCTTAATTAATAATGTTTTAGATTTTTCTAAAATTGAAGCTCAAAAAACTACTCTGAATCAAAAGGATTTTGACCTATATCAATTGTTAGATGATTTGGAAGATATGTTACATTTAAGGGCGTTTAATGCGGGATTAGAATTGATTTTTGTGCGTGAAGAAAATCTACCGCGTTATATTTACACTGATGACGTAAAATTACGTCAAGTTTTACTTAATTTATTAGGTAACGCGATTAAATTCACATCTCAAGGTGAAGTAATTTTAAGTGTTAACAGCCAGGAAAATAAAGACAATCAAAATCAGAGTTTAAACTTTCAAATTAGGGACACAGGGAAAGGAATTTCTGAAGCAGAATTAACTAACTTATTCGAGGCATTTTCTCAAACTGAATCAGGACGAGAAGCCCAAGAAGGCACAGGATTAGGATTATTAATTAGTCGTCAATTTGTGCAGTTAATGGGGGGAGATATTACGGTAGAGAGTGAATTAGGGAAAGGCGCAACTTTTCAATTTTCGATTTCGGTAGAATTAGGTCAAGAATCAACTAAAATTGAACAAATTAATCTCCAACGGGTATTAGCACTAGCACCCGAACAACCGACTTACAAAATCTTGACGGTAGATGATAAAGCGATTAATTGCCAATTATTAATTAAATTACTTTCCCCTTTAGGATTTGAGGTGAAAGAAGCCAGTAATGGAATTGAAGCTATTAATATTTGGAAAGAATGGCAACCCCATTTAATTTTTATGGATATGAGAATGCCTGTCATGGATGGTTATGAAGCTACTAAATATATTAAATCCACAACTCAAGGTAATACTACTGCGATTGTTGCTTTAACGGCGAGTGTCTTAGAAGAAGAAAAAGCGATCATTCTATCAGCAGGGTGTGATGATTTTATGCGAAAACCCTTTAAAGAATCTACAATTTTTGAAGTATTAACTAAACATTTAGGAGTAAAATATATTTATGAACATAAGACAGATGGGAATAGTCAAATAGGAGGGGCAATTAATGAATTATCCCGACTAACTACAGAACAATTCCAAATCATGCCCCAGGAATGGGTAATCAGATTATATCAAGCAGTCCTCGAAGCAGATGAGCAGCAAATCATGAGATTAATCCCAGAAATTCCCGAAACCGAAACTTATTTGGCTACAAGCTTGACTAAACTGGTGCGTCAATTTCAATTTGAGCAAATTATTGATTTGATAGAACCTTTTATTGGGGATTATAATTAATTATAGAAATAATTTTTTTATATGTTTCCTGCTATCCTTATGAGTCATAAAAAAAGAGTCTTAATTTTAGGCGGAACAACCGAAGCAGTAGCAATAGCAACTCAAATTAATCAAATTCCGGGTATGGAGGCGATCGCTTCTTTAGCAGGTCGAACTCAGCAACCCATCACTCAAACTAACCCGGTTTCTGTTAGAATTGGAGGGTTTGGGGGAGCTGCTGGATTAGCAGATTATCTACGCCAGGAACACATTGATTTGGTAATTGATGCTACCCATCCTTTTGCCGCGCAAATTTCTTTTAATGCTGCTCAAGCTGCCTGCGAGTGTGGGATTCCGCGATTAATGCTAATTCGTCCCGCCTGGAAAGCAGTATTAGGAGATGATTGGATTGAGGTAAACACAAATCAAGCGGCGGCCAAGGCTTTACCAGGGTTAGCTGAACGCATATTTCTTACTATTGGTCGGCAAGAACTCCCGGCCTATTCCCAGGTAAAAAATATCTGGTTTTTGATGCGGATGATTGACCCTCCTCAACCGGATTTACCCATACCCCCCGGACAGTTAATTTTGCAACGGGGGCCCTTTTCTTTGGAGTCAGAGCGATCGCTTTTACAAAAACATCAAATCGGGGCAATTGTTAGTAAAAATAGCGGGGGTGATGCGACTTATGCCAAAATTATCGCCGCCCGGGAGTTAGGATTACCAGTTGTCATGGTGCAACGTCCCCCAGTGCCTGAAGGAGAAACCGTTACGGATGTAGAAAGTGTGATCTTTTGGGTGAAAAACCAATAATCAGACTCAATTAAATTATTATTGTTAATAACGTTCGTGAATCGATTTACATTCCCAAAAAAGTCCCGGCCCAACGGTCAAAACTTGCTCAGTTGGCATGAATAATTCCCAATAGGCAAGCCCAGAATTATCTTGCAAATCTGGCTCTAAAATCAGTTGGTAATTGCCCTCAAATAAGAGAGTGAGACTAATATTTTGAGCATCAATCACAAAATTAATTAATTCTTTGTTTTCCAATTGCTGCAAAACTTTTTTGATAGTATCTATGTCTACATCTATATTAACTTGTAACGTCGAAATTAAAACTTGATCTCCTTGCTGGAAAATCCAAGATGTTGCCCTTGTGCCAAATTGCCAACTTCCTTTGCGTAGATGTTTCAATTTAGGGTGACTATAGGCAGACATTTCACCAAGATCTAGCCGTAATTCATCCCCATAACTAAATGTAACCTGATGACAAGTTTCTCCAATAATGGGTTTAGTAATCACCGAAATAATTTGCTCTATATTTGGCTGTGAATTAGCAAGAGATGTCTGAGTAACCATTTAGATATCCTCTAAAAATTCTTTAGCTTTTTGGCGGAGTTCTTCATAGGTAAAGTCGCCTCTAAGGTTTAGATTTCCACCATAACCATTTCTTTTTTCTTCCTCAAGAAATATGCCAAAAGCATTCCTTAATTCCCCTGTAATATGAAACTCTTTAGCGATGGCATCAACCTGTTTAATATCCCTTTTTCTGCCCATGAATAGATAAAAACCATAATTATTATCAATTTAGCATATATACAATTTAAGACAATTATAACATTTTCTTGAGTTAATTAAAATAACAAACTAAAAAGATGTCAATAAGGTTTTAAAACAACCCATTGAGTTACGGGAGCCATGGCTTTCCAGCCTAAAAATTTACCCACAGGTTCAGCCCTTTGAATCCCAATTCGGATCAGTTCTCCCCCTAATTTACTGTACCACTGAAACATGATTAATTCGCTTTCTACGGTAACAGCATTAGCAACCAGACGACCACCCGATGGTAAGGCTTGCCAACAGGTTTCTAAAAGTTCGGGGACTGTAATTCCACCACCAATAAAAATAGCATTAGGTTGGGGTAAATCTTGGAGGGCACTCGGCGCTTTTCCTGCCACAATTTTGAGGTTAGGAGTTCCCAAGGCCGTTGCGTTATCAGCAATATATTGTAATCGGGTGGGGTGCTGTTCGATCGCAATACTTTGACAACGGCGATCGCTGCGCATCCACTCAATCCCAATGGAGCCACAACCCGCCCCCACATCCCATAGCAGTTGTCCGGGTAGGGGAGCCAGGGCCGCCAGGGTAATCGCCCGCACTTCTCTTTTTGTTAACTGGCCGTCATGGTGATAGGCAAGATCGGGCAGTCCGGGGAGACGAGGGGGGAGGGGGACGGGATGGGAGGAAATACAGGTAATCGCGATCGCATTCAAATCCGCGATATCCGTGGCATTCCAACCCCAGGCAGTCCCCTCAATTCGGCGTTCTCGGGTTCCCCCTAGATGTTCTAATACCACCATTGGACTCTCACCAAAGCCCCGTTGGGTTAGTAGTTGGGCGACAATTGCGGGGGTTTGTCGATCAGCACTGAGCACTAATAGTTTAGCCCCCGGATAAATTACCGCATTTAACAAAGCTGGGGGGCGACCACATAAACTCAAGGTTTCTACCTCTGTTAGCGACCAACCCAAATGACTACAGGCGAGGCTAAAGGTAGACGCAGAGGGAACAATTGTGATTTCGTTAATCGGAATCTGGCGAGTTAGGGTAACACCAATGCCATAACACATCGGATCACCACTGGCTAAAACACAGACGGCTTGACCACGACGGCGGATAATCTCATTAATTGAATCTTCAATTGGAGCAGTCCAGAGAATTTTTTCTCGCTTATCTTCCGTGGGCAGCATAGCTAAATGACGTTCGCCCCCGACAATTACGGAGGCAAGGGAGAGGAGAGTCCGGCCTACGGAGGTTAAGTCCTCTAGTCCATTGTCCCCAATTCCCACCACCGATAGCCATGGATGTGGCTGATCCTGATCGCTCATAATTAAAAAAATTATTGTCAACTATAGTCTATGGTATAATTTCCTAGCTTGTTGTTGGGAAAGTCCGGTGGGATTCCGTTACTGTGCCGCAACTGTAATCAAGGAAAAAATAATTGGATTCTACCTTTTTACCTTTTCTCTTGCGAGTCAGAATGCCAATTTCAAGCGGTTCAAGATTGGATAGAAACACGGTTTTCAAATAATAACAAAAAAACCCTTGTTTCTAACTAATTCTCTGCGTCGCATGGAGAAAAAAATAACTGTGAATTGGTTAGTTAAAGCAAATGTTTGTCCGGGGTTATTTTATGGGACTCCCGCCCAAGATGGGTTTTTAATTCGCATCCGCACCCCTGGGGGATGGCTGAATGCTCAACAGGGAGAATTAATCGCCCAATTACTGAAAGCATGGGGAAGTGAAACCCTACAAGTCACAAATCGAGGAAATTTGCAAATTCGGGCGGTACAAACTTCCCCTAGTTTAGAAGTATTTCAGACCTTACAAAATTTAGGGTTAGCCGCGTCTGATCCTCGGATCGATCACCTGCGAAATATTATGGCTAGTCCCACCGCCGGAATTGATCGTCAAGAATTAATTGATACTCGTCCATTGGTTCAAAAATTAGATAATTTTATTCAGAATCATCCCTCAATTATTGAACTTAGTCCTAAATTTAGTATAGGTATTGATGGCGGTGGAATGTTAGGAATTGGAACTCGCTCGCCGATGGCTTGGGAACACCGTTATAATGAAATTCAACTCTCATCAATTGCGATTAATAATATAAATTCAACCCCTGATATTTACTTTCAGTTAAGCCTCGGAGGGGATAAAAATTTATATCATACTTCGATATTAATTGAGCCAAAACACTGTTTATCTGTGGTGGCTGCTCTGATTAAAGTTTATATCGATTATGTTCAACAAAATCCATCCCCAACGGGTAAAAAACCCCGGATGAAACACTTACTTAAAGATTGGGGTGTAGAAAAGTATATCGAAGCAGTTAAGACTGAGTTAGAGTATCCTTTAGAGCAAATTATTGATGCAGAAAATACGGTTTTAGAAACTTTAAATCCCTTACCCTCCCAACCCTATGCCCATTTAGGAATTCATCCCCAAAAACAAGCCGGATTATCCTATCTGGGTTTATCCTTGAAATTAGGAAAATTGAGTATTGATCAACTCTTGGAATTAGTGGAAATATCAAAAACTTTTGGTAGTGATCAATTACGTTTAACTCCTTGGCAAACTATTTTAATTCCCGATATCCCCGATGAAAAAATAGCGGAATTATTACCCAAACTAGCCCCATTTGGATTATCGAATTCTTTAGTTGATGCGGGAATTGTTGCCTGTGCGGGAAAACCTGGGTGTGCGGCGGCGGCCACTGAAACCCAAATCCATGCTTTAATATTAGGAGATTATCTCAAGGAACGGTTAACACTAAATTCTCCGGTGAATATTCATGTGACGGGTTGTAATAAATTATGCGCCCAACCGAGTCCGGCAGAAATTACACTTTTAGGAACAACAATTGAACAAAATGGCAAAAAAGTTGAGGGGTATCAAGTTTATATTGGCAAGGGTCAAGCATCATTAAACCATCAAGTTTGTGAGGGAAAACTGGTTGATATTCTTCCCTTAATTCAAAAAATTTGCGTTGATCTCAATCAGGACTTACGCACCTAACCAAAGAAACCGGTTTTTTTTACAAAAATACTTCGTGTGACCCATATATTATCTAAAAAACCCGGTTTCTCGGTCTCCATAAGTCCTATTAATAAAACCCAACCCGAATAATTTTTTAAACATCAAACAATTAATATGCTAGATTACCTGCGAAATGGTGACGATATTTATAGAAAATCCTTTGCGATGATTCGCGCTGAAACTCCCTTAGAAAATCTATCCCAGGATTTAGCTCATGTGGCAGTGCGTTTAATTCATGCCTGTGGCATGACCGATATTGTTCAGGATTTAGAAGCCTCATCCGATGCGGTAAAAATCGGACGGGATGCCCTTATAAATGGTGCTAAAATTCTTTGTGATTCTCAGATGGTTGCTAATGGGATTACCCGCAAGAGATTACCTCAAAATAACTCAATTATTTGTACCCTGAATCATCCAGAAGTTACCGAAATAGCCCAGCGAATTAATAATACTAGATCGGCCGCAGCTTTGGAATTATGGAAACCGGATTTAGCCGGGGCTGTAGTTGCCATTGGCAATGCCCCCACTGCCCTATTTTACTTACTGGAATTACTGGATTTGGGAATAGCAAAACCCGCCCTAATTTTAGGTTTTCCCGTGGGGTTTGTGGGGGCAGAAGAATCAAAAGCCGAATTAGCAGCAAATAGTCGCGGTGTTCCCTTTATCACCCTACACGGTCGGCGGGGGGGAAGTGCGATCGCCGCCGCAGCAGTCAACGCCTTAGCAAAGGAAAACGAATTATGAGCCCATTAGGACGACTTTATGGATTGGGTATTGGCCCCGGAGATCCCGAATTACTCACCCTCAAAGCCCACCGCATCCTAACTACTGTCCCGGTAATTGCCTATCCGACCCTAGAAAATGGCAAGGTTTTGGCCAGGGCGATCGTGGCTGATTTTATTCGCCCCGATCAGATTGAAATTCCCATGCCCCTACCCTTCAGTGTGGAGCGCAGTTCCCAACCCTATTATGATATCGCGGCCGACAAGATTGCCGAACAGTTGAGCCTGGGGCGAGATGTGGCGGTGCTTTGTGTGGGCGATCCGATGCTGTATGGCAGTTTTATGTATATCTTTAATCGCCTAGCGGGGCGGTTTGTGATTGAAGTTGTCCCCGGAATTTCTTCGGTGATGGCCAGCGCGGCTATGTTGGGCGTGCCGATCACCTATCGAAATGATGTTTTTAGCATTATGCCTGGGACATTGGAGGCGGAAATATTGCGCGATCGCCTTTCCCAAGTTGACGCGGCGGCTGTTATTAAATTAGGCCGACATTTTGCTAAAGTTCGGGATATTTTGCAGGAATTAGGGTTATTAAATCGCGCCCTTTATATCGAAAGAGCCACTTTACCAAATCAAAAAATTATTCCGATTACGGAAGTTGATCCCGAAACCGTCACCTATTGGTCATTAATTTTAGTTCCGAGTACCACCCAACCCCAATGAAACCACCCGCTATTATTATTCTAACAGAAACCAGTATAAAAGTTGCTCGGCAAATTCAAGAGGGCATCAATTCAGCGATGATTTATGGTTTAATTAATCGTACCCAATCGGCGGATTTAAGCTATACTAATTTTGGGGAAACGGTGCGAGAATTATTCCAAACCGGAACACCAATTATCGGGGTTTGTGCGGCGGGAATTTTGATTCGGACAATTGCGCCTTTATTAATTAATAAAAATACCGAACCTGCGGTTTTAGCGATCGCTGAAGATGGCAGTGCTGTTGTGCCTTTATTGGGAGGTTTACAAGGAGTTAATGATTTAGCTCGTAAAATTGCCTCCGCCCTGCAAATTTCCCCGGCAATTACTACCAGTGGCGAGATTAGATTTAAAACTACGTTATTATCTCCTCCGGTGGGTTATCAATTAGTTAATCCCGATCATGCTAAAACTTTTATTGCCGATTTATTAGCGGGGGAAACAGTAAAATTAATCGGTAAAGCCGACTGGTTAGAAAACAGTCAGTTACCCTTTACAACTGATGGAAAATTAACTATTGACATTCGAGATCATAATAGTTTAGAATTAGCAAAACCCAGTTTAAATTGTTTGGTTTATCTCTTGGATAATGGCAACTCAACGGAGGATCAAAAGGATTTATACCCCACTATCCTAGGGGAAGAAAACCCGATTTCCCCGCCAGAAACCGGGCTAAATCCGGGCAAATTAGCGATTGTGGGGACGGGGCCAGGTGCAGCCCGTTGGATGTCTCCAGAGGTGCGAGAGGTGCTGGAAACCGCCACGGATTGGGTGGGTTATAAAACCTATTTAGATTTGGTAGAATCCCTGCGGAAACCGGAAATTATTCGCCATGAATCGGATAATCGGGTGGAATTAGATCGGGCGGAAACGGCCTTAGATTTAGCGGCTGGGGGGCGGTCAGTGGTGGTTGTTTCTTCCGGTGATCCGGGGATTTATGCCATGGCGGCGGCGGTGTTTGAGGTATTAGAAAAAAAGGCAAAACCGGAATGGGAAAACCTGGATATTCAGGTATGTCCTGGGATTTCAGCGATGCAAGCGGCGGCTGCGAGTGTGGGAGCACCCTTGGGACATGATTTTTGTGTGATTTCCTTATCTGATATTCTCAAATCCTGGGAAACCATTGCTAGACGGATTGAGTTAGCAGCAGAAGCGGATTTAGCGATCGCATTTTATAACCCGGTTTCTCAGGATCGGACTTGGCAATTGTTGAAGGCAAAAGAGATTTTATTAAAGTGGCGATCGCCCCAAACCCCTATTATTTTAGCCCGTAATTTAGGAAGAAAAGGGCAAACCGTGACGATTAAATTCCTAGAGCAATTAACTATTGAAGATGCGGATATGCGCACAGTAATTTTAATCGGATCAAGTAAAACTCGGATGATTCAGCAAGGAGAGAAAAAGCCATGGGTTTATACTCCACGTCACCAGTAATCAATCCGATCGCTCTTTTCTTTTACCTCCGCAAAAAGCGATCGCTCCTCAATTATTAGAAAATCAACCTATAATTTTTTCCATCGTCTTTAGTTCTAATTCATATTACTATAATATGATAAACTATCACTTTTAAATTAACAAAAATTTACAATAATTTGTGACAATTTTTTTGCTAATTAAGAGGGCAGGTTGATCAAGGTTGTTTCTAACTAACAATATTCTGAAATCACCCGCCCTTACCCCTGATTTAATAGTTGTAAAAAAAGGTGCGAAACTTAATGTTAACACACCCTCAACAGGATTTTCAAAATATTATTCCCCGTGTTGACGATACCACTCAATGGTATTTTTCAACCCTTCCTTAAAGCCAACTTCTGCCATAAAACCAAACTTTTCTTTAGCTCTAGTTGTATCCAAACAACGGCGAGGTTGACCATTAGGTTTATCAGTTTCCCAGACAATTTCCCCCTGAAATTCCATTAATTCACAAATCGTTTCTACTAAGTCTTTAATTGTGACTTCGTGATTTGTGCCTAAATTCACCGGGTCGGGTTCATTGTATAATTGAGTTGCCATCACAATTCCCCGGGCTGCATCCGTTGAATACAGAAACTCCCGGGTAGGACTACCATCTCCCCAAACCGGAAGGGTCTTGTCTCCCCGTTTTTGAGCTTCATAAACCTTTCTAACTAATGCCGGAATTACATGGGAACTTTTCGGATCAAAATTATCTTCTGGGCCGTATAAATTCACGGGTAATAGATAGATACCATTAAAATTATACTGTTGACGATAGGATTGTAATTGCACCAATAAGGCTTTTTTAGCAATTCCATAAGGTGCGTTAGTTTCTTCGGGATAACCTTCCCAAAGATTGTCTTCTTGGAAAGGAACTGGGGTAAACTTAGGATAGGCGCAAATTGTCCCTATGCAGACAAACTTTTCCACCCCCGCACGATAGGCACTCTCAATTAATTGAGTTCCCATGATTAAGTTATCATAGAAAAGTTCGGCGGGTTTGACTAAATTCAAGCCAATTCCACCCACATGGGCTGCTAAATGAATGATAATATCCTGACCCTGAACAACTTTTTGGCAAGCTTCCAAGGTACAAAGATTATACTCCTGAGAACGAGGAATCATAATCTTATTAGGATCAGCGCCGGACTGGAGTAGTTGAGCGACCACTTGACGCCCTAAAAAACCTGCCCCTCCTGTTACTAAAATCCGTTTATTTGTCAGATCTAAGGAACTCATAAATTTAGCCTCTATTGTATCAGTAATTAATCAAATTGATGGGTTGCTTCTTGAGTTTCTTCTAAGGCTTTAAGATCGGAATCTACCATTAATTTAACCAATCCTTCAAAAGTAATACTGGGTTCCCAGCCTAATTTTTCTTTGGCTTTACCCGCATCTCCAATTAAAATATCTACTTCCGCCGGACGCAGATAACGCTGATCAAATTTGACGTAATTTTGCCAATCTAAATTAACATGACCAAAGGCAATATCTAGGAATTCTCGAATTGAATGGGTTTGGTTGGTAGCGACCACATAATCATCCGGTTCAGAATGTTGGAGCATCAACCACATAGCTCGAACATAATCTTTAGCATAGCCCCAATCCCGTTTGGAGTCGAGATTTCCTAAATAGATTTCCTTTTGTTTTCCTTTGACAATTCGAGCCACCGCCCGGGTAATTTTCCGGGTAACAAAAGTCGGGCCACGACGGGGACTTTCATGGTTAAATAAAATCCCATTAGAGGCAAATAAACCGTAGGATTCTCGATAGTTTACGGTTTGCCAATGTCCGTAAACCTTAGCACAGGCGTAGGGACTGCGAGGATAAAAAGGTGTGGTTTCTTTTTGGGGAATTTCTAACACTTTCCCGAACATTTCCGAGGAACCCGCTTGATAAAATCGGACTTCAATTCCGGTACGTTGCTGATAGTCTCGAATTGCTTCTAATAAACGTAATACCCCCATACCAACGGTATCAACCGTATATTCTGGGGAGTCAAAACTGACTCTAACATGAGATTGAGCACCCAGATTATAAATTTCTACGGGTTTAACTTCTTCGATAATCCGCCGTAAAGTTGTACCATCGGTTAAATCTCCATAGTGTAGAAATAACCGAGCATCAGGGTTGTGAGAATCTTTATAAATATGGTCGATGCGATCGGTATTGAAACTAGAACAACGGCGGATAATCCCATGCACCTCATAGTCTTTTTCTAGTAACAATTCACTTAAGTATGAGCCATCTTGACCCGTGATTCCAGTAATTAATGCCCGTTTCCGTTCTGTCATTTAAATGATTCCTTAGAGTTTTGTAGGTTAATATTCCCTAGTTAATTATATAATAACTAATCACCGGAAGTGTGTTGATTATGCACCCTAGAATAGATTCAGTGATTTAGTCGTTAAAGTCTTGCTTGACCTTTGAGTGTTACAGCCGTAGCTACACCCAAATTAACCTGAGATTAGGTTTAATTCAATGGTAGACTCAATTCCTACTTCTATCCGTTTAATTTATAAACCGGAGATCTAAACCTAACTTCAGTATTTAATTCTACCTCGATTATACTCAAAATAAAACCCCTGAACCCATCGATGAAAGAGTTAAGGGGAAATAGAATTATCTATGTATTTTTCTGTTTGAACTAATAAGCTCCATTATTTTTAGGAAAAATCACAACCCCAATAGTTTTGATGACAATTCCCAAGTCTGTCCAAAAATTCTGGAAAGTGACATAGTATAAATCCATCTGAACTCGACGGGGATAGGGAATATCATTGCGTCCCGAAACTTGCCAAAGTCCAGTGATTCCAGGTTTAATAGTTAGGATTTTATCCATGTGACGACCATATTTGTGTAGTTCTTCCACCACTAAAGGTCGGGGGCCGACTACACTCATGTCTCCTATTAAAACATTCCAAAATTGGGGGAATTCATCTAAACTTGTCACCCGCAGAAATCGGCCTATCCAAGTAATTCTAGGATCATGTTTGAGTTTGAAATTGTTCTGAAATTCCTCTCGTAAATGGGGAGAAGTTTCCATAATTTGCGTTAACATTTCATCGGCATTACTCACCATGGTTCTGAATTTAATGCAGCCGAATAACTGGCGGTTTTTTCCGACTCGTTCCTGTACATAAAAAACCGACCCTGGAGAGCTTAAGGCAATCAGCAGAGCCAAAATTAAATAAACCGGAGCGAATAAAATCAGAACAAACACAGAGAAGACAATATCAAATAATCGCTTCCAAAATTCCTCATCTACACGCTGTAGAGAGAGGCGTTCAGGTATCGCTCGATCGGCCAAGGGCAAAACCCCTCGCCTTGTGAACCCACGCCGAAGTCCCTTACCAAAGATGAGTTGGCTATTGGCTGTCATCTTACTCCTTCAATTCACACCACACACAGTCCTGATCATAAAGCCTCAAGACACCCAATAGGTAATTCGGCTTTAGTTCGTCAAAATTCGGATAGAAAAGCGTTCTAGTTAAGACGGGAAAACTCAAGTACCGCAAGGGGAAACAGCTAAATTTGTTACCCACAAATCTAAGTATTCTTGGATTTTCAACTATATCTAATCGGGAACGGATTTTCAGAAGTCCGAAATTAATTGGCATTTTAGCTGATATTGCCCGATTGAAACTGTTGCCAGCAATGCTCTACGAATCCCAAGTAATGTTCTTGGAATTGTTTCGGGCTAAATTGGGTCGCATTTAATCGAGCCATCTCGGGGTTGAACTTGTCCTGGGACTGCTCAAAGGCTTCTACGGTCTCCACTAAAGCCTCCTCAGTTTGGGCTGGAAATAATAATCCCGTTGCCGAATCTGGATATTGTCGCAGATCGCGCACCGTTTCCAAAGCACCTCCGGCCCCGTAAGCAATTACCGGAGTCCCACAGGCTTGAGCTTCGACTAGGGCGATACCAAAATCTTCACAAGAGGCATAGACAAAGGCTTTAGCATCGCGCATATACTGGTCTACTACGTGATTGGGTTGCCACCCTAACACCTGAATATTCGGTTTTGCCATCTGCTCAATAGCATTCAATTCGGCCCCCGTCCCAATTACAATTAACGGGTATCCTAGGCGGTTAAAGGCTTGGACAATCAAGGCGATTTTTTTATAACTAACCAAACGACAAACCGTTAAGTAAAAATCCTGTTTTTGCGGTTGAAACTGAAAGCGTTCCACCTGTACCGGGGGATAAATCACCGTAGCCGGACGTCGATAACAGCGCCAAATTCGTCGGGCTGTATGTTTGGAATTCGCCATGAAATAATCTACCCGGTTCGCCGAGATCACATCCCACTGGCGCAAACGATGCAACAGATAGCGGGTAAACACCCCTTGCAGCCCCTTTCCAGCCCAACTGCTGTTCAGGTAGTCAAAGGTTAAATCCCAGGCGTAGCGCATGGGTGTATGGCAGTAACAGAGGTGCAGTTGATGGGGACTGGTGATCACTCCTTTAGCCACCGCATGGGAGGAGGAGAGAATCACGTCATACCCTCGGACATCGAGTTGTTCAATCGCTAGGGGGAGCAAGGGCAGATATTTCTGTACCCCCTTCCGCGCCTGGGGGAAATGTTGCAGAAAGGTTGTACCGATGGAGCGTTGATACAAATAGCTTTCGGGGTTGGTAGATTCAAAATCAATTAGTGAGTAAACATCCGCCTGAATATGGTTGAGAATTTCTTGGACAACGAGTTCTGAACCTCCCGTCGCCAGGGGTGTTAGCCATTCATGAACCATTGCATAAGTTAACGACACAGCAAACATCCGTCCGGGAGACTGCAATAATTAATATCCCACAGCTTGGGAATTAGAGGAATATTTTGATTGTCTGTGCCTAAAGGTTGATCAAATTTTTGATTAAGCTAGAATGCCATCGAGTTTCTAAATAAAATCCTGTCTCTTTGCCCAAACCAGACTATCCTGTTCTACACTATGTTTGAATCGTCACAGTCATTCAGGGTGCAGGGAAAATGTCAGCGACGATAGGAATTGACTCCGGCTTCGTCCTCAAAGTCATGGGAGTCGCCAGAATCAGACTCGGACTTTTATCTAATATTAACCATAGGCTATTGGATTGATGCCGATTATTGATAGATGAGTCGATTTTCCCTTAGTTTGCTATTGGCAAATTACCCGTTAATGGGTTTTTTATTAAACCTTTAGTTCAACCTTTAAACTCTTGAATGATGCTAGAAAAAAAACTTTCCCCAGAATCCTTTATGGGTCAAACCCATTCGATCTTTCCAGAAGTTGAAATCTGGAAAGATCCCACCGTTGATCTCAAAGTCTGGCCCGAAAAACAAAAACTTCTTTCTGCGGATAGTCCTGAACTCTTGATCCCACAACCAGAAATTTTTGAAGCGATCGCGGAAATTACACCGATTCCGATCATGATTAGCCGTTTATCCGATGGTTTAATCTTATCCGCTAATTCTTTTTCCAGTCAGTTATTTAATTTCCCCCTGAATCAAATCAAAATTATCACAACTCTGGATTTTTATACTATTGCCTCAGATCGACAAAAATTAATTGATAAAATTATCACGGAAGGCTATGTTCACAACCATGAATTAGAAGTCAGAAAAACCGATAGAACTCCTTTTTGGGTGATGGGTTCCTTCCAAATTATCCCCTTTCAAGGAGAGCAAGCCATCCTTTCGATTTTCCATGATATTACGAAGCGAAAAAAAACCGAAGCCACCCTACAATTAAGTACAGAAAGACTATATCGCCAAAATGTTGCCCTACGGGATTTAAGTCGAGAACAAACCCGCAATTATGATCATATCGATACAGCTATTCGTCAAATTACCGAAACCGCCGCTCATACTTTAGATGTTGACAGAGTGAGTGTTTGGCTCCATAGTGGCTTGGGTGATTCTGTGTCAGATCACGAGGGAGTCAATGATTTAAACCCAGCCTTTGGAGATGAAATTTGGGTAAAACAAAATGCTTTAGAATGGATTTGTTTAGACTTATATGAACGTCAAACCCATCACCATTTCCCCGAGGAATCAGCCATCATTAATCATAATATTTCCCTGTTTTCAAATCCGTTTAATTTGAAAAAATTCTCATTTTATCCCCTAGATTTATTAACTAAATCTTTAGCTAAATCATCCCAAATAATTGACAATAATCTTAGCTCTTTTTTGAGTCACTGTTTAGATATACCTATTTGGTTAGATGGCAAAATTATTGGGTTTATTTGTGTTGAATATCCCATAAATCAACAGGACTGTAGCCTAGAAGATCGAATATTTATTGATTCCTTAGCGAATTTAGTTGCCTTAGCAATTGAACGATTTGAACGAATTAAAGCTGAAAAAGCCTTAGCTCAGGTCAAAAATGAGCTAGAAATTAGAGTTAAAAAACGCACAATAGAATTACAAGAAGCCGTCCAACAGTTACGAATAGAAATGATAGAAAGGTTGAAAGTAGAAGGGGTTTTACAAACGGCTTTACATCAAGCTCAAGCCGCTTCCCAAGCTAAAAGTACCTTCTTAGCAAACATGAGTCATGAGTTACGCACACCTCTACACGCCATTATCGGCTTTAGCGATTTATTACTCGAAGAAGTAGTTGAGCAAAAACTTGATGATCTCTTACCCGATGTGGAAAAAATCCATCAGTCCGGCCACCATTTACTTACCTTAATTAATGACATTCTGGATTTATGTAAGGTTGAAGCTGGACAAATGCCTTTATCTTTAGAAACCTTTGAAGTGGCTAGTTTTGTTCATGATGTGGTGACTTCCTTACAACCCCTCGCCGATCAAAATCAAAACCTGGTACAAATTTGTTGTAAAAATAATTTGGATATCATGGAGGGAGATATCAATAAAATTCGACAAATTCTTTATAATATAATCAGTAATGCCCTAAAATTTACCCATCAGGGCAAAGTCACCCTCAGTCTCAAGCGAGAACAAAATGAAGATTTAGACTGGATTTGTTTTGAAGTCACGGACACCGGAATTGGGATTTCTCGTGAACAGCAGAAAAATTTATTTCAAGCCTTTACTCAAGTTGATAATTCTTTCAGTCGGGAGTATGGTGGCACGGGTTTAGGTTTAGCAATTACCCATCACTATTGCAAAATGCTGGGAGGACAAATCAGCGTTTCTAGCCAACTCGGAGTCGGTTCTAAATTTACAGTTTATCTCCCAACCGCCCCGATTTAATTATAACTTTACAAAACAATAACTAATAATTCCCACGTTTTCCTCATTTAGTGTTAGTTTAAGGAAAGATAGTATGGGGTTGATATCGCCTGTGGATGTTCGGAAACTTACCCTAGTCTCAGTCGCGATCAAATTCAGTCTATCTCCCCTATTTAGGGAAAAACCACCAGCAGTTGTTAATTAAAAATTAATTCAATATGTCCAGATATGACTCTCATTTAAGATGTTCGTTCTGCGGTAAATCTCAAGAGCAAGTTCGCAAATTAATTGCCGGCCCTGGTGTTTATATCTGTGATGAATGCGTCGAACTCTGTAACGAGATTTTAGAAGAAGAATTTTCTGACAAAAATCTAGCTACGGCTGTCACAGGACAACCGGGGGTAAGTTCTTCCAAACAGTCTAAGAATAAAGGATTTTCTCTGACTTCCATTCCTAAACCCATCGAAATTAAAAACTATTTAGATGATCATGTCATTGGTCAAGATGGGGCAAAAAAAGTGCTATCCGTTGCGGTTTATAACCACTATAAACGCCTGAGTGTAGACAAGTTAAAAGGTTCTGATTCAGGATCCGATGATCCTGTAGAATTACAAAAAGCTAATATTTTGTTAATGGGGCCTACAGGTTGCGGTAAAACCTTACTGGCTCAATCTTTAGCAAAATTATTAGATGTTCCCTTTGCCGTTGCCGATGCCACAACTTTAACCGAAGCCGGTTATGTTGGGGATGATGTGGAAAATATTTTATTGCGGTTATTACAGGTTGCTGATTTTGATATTGAAGCCGCACAACAGGGGATTATTTATATTGATGAAATTGATAAAATAGCCCGCAAAAGTGAAAATACCTCCATTACACGAGATGTGTCTGGAGAAGGGGTACAACAAGCCCTATTAAAAATGTTAGAAGGGACTGTAGTTAATGTTCCTCCCCAGGGTGGACGCAAACATCCCTATCAAGATTTTATCCAAATTGATACCAGCAAAATTCTATTTGTCTGTGGCGGTGCTTTCGTGGGTTTAGAAAAACTAATTGAGCAACGTTTAGGGAAAAAATCCCTAGGTTTTGTACAGTCGGGAGAAGATCAGAAAACTGCGATTGTTCCCCTCCAGTCCGACGAAGTTTTGTATCATGTTCAACCGGAAGATTTAGTAAAATTTGGCTTAATTCCTGAATTTATTGGTCGCCTTCCGGTTTTAACTCGGGTTTCTCCTTTGGATGAGGGAGCATTAATGCAGATTTTAACCGAACCAAGTAATGCTTTAGTTAAACAATATAAAAAGCTATTACGCATGGATAATGTGCGCTTAGAATTTGAACCGGAAGCATTAAAAGCTATTGCCAAAGAAGCCTTCCGTCGGAAAACCGGGGCGCGAGCTTTACGGGGAATTCTGGAGGAATTAATGTTAGAAGTAATGTATGAAATTCCCTCCAGAAAAGATGTAGTTCACTGTGTAATTACCCAAGAAATGGTAGAAAAACGTTCCACAGCAGAAATATTATGGCATCCCGCTTGGCATCGACAACATGAGTCGGCATAATTAACTTTAATGGGTGGGTTTTGCTAACAAATTGGATATGCTAATAAACCTGCCCGTTTGACGGATGTAATTGTTTTTTGTAGTCTAACAAAGCAAATCAAACAATGAAAAAAAACCTTCTGATCCCGGTAATTTTTTCATCTGTTTTTACCGTTATTTTACCCGCTAACGCCCTAGAAACCCGTTGTGGATGGCTGGTCAATCCCACTCCCGCCAATTGGTATTTAAAAGACACAGACGGGACTTGGACTCTTTCGCTTCAGGGGGGATATCAAGCTAGTGGAATGGAAAATATCCCCGATCTTGATGGGCCAGAATATGTCAAAACCAATGGCAATTATGGATATACCTGTGCCTGTTTAGATGTGGATACCGACAGTAACCAAATGAGAATTACTCGGGTTCAAAATACTCAACAATTATCGCTTTCCACCTGTGAACAAGATCAAAATTTACCCCCTTGGTAATTCTCCAAATTAAACCAATAATTCTTCCAGTTTGTGTTGGTTCCACAGGGTTTGATATAGTCCTTTAATAGCGACTAATTCCCTATGGGTTCCAGTCTGAATAATACTGCCTTTTTCCATGACTAAAATCCGATCCGCCATGGCCGCCGCCGACATTTGATGGGAGATAAAAACAACGGTTTTGCGTTGGACTCCTAGTTTTAAATTTCGTAAAATTTCCGTAGCGGTTTGATTATCTACACTCGAAAGAGCATCATCTAAAATTAAAATTGGTGCATCTACTAATAGTGCTCTGGCTAAAGCTGTTCGCTGTCTTTGTCCCCCAGATAAGGTAATTCCCCTTTCACCCACTAGGGTTTCATATTGTTTCGGGAAATTCAAAATTTCCTCATGAATTTTAGCAATTTTAGCCGCTATTTCAATTTCTGATTGTTCGATTAGGGGGTTACCGTAAGCAATATTATTCTGAATACTGGTACTAAATAAAAAGCTCTCTTGAGGAACATAGGCGATCGCACTTCTCAAATCCGATAACTTTAATTGCGTAATATCCTGACCATCGACAAATAACTGATCAATCTTAATATCTAATAACCGAGGAATAGCATTAGCTAAAGTCGATTTACCCGAACCAATTGGGCCAACAATGGCAACGGTTTCCCCAGGTTTAATCATAAAATTAACATCATTCAGAGCCGGAATTTTGCTTCTGGGGTAGGTATAATTCAGATGAAAAGCACTTAACCAGCCTTGAATTGGGGTGGGTAAAGGTAAAGGTTCTAAAGGGTCTTTGATCCGAGGTTCAACACTTAAAATCGCTTCAACTCGATCAATACTCACTTCTCCCCGTTGATAGGCTGTAATTGTAAATCCTAATAAAGCCGTGGGAAATACTAAGCGTTCCACATATAAAATTAATGCTACAAAATCACCGATACTCAGTTCTCCGTTAGCGATAAAATCATCCCCAATTCCCAATAAAATTAAAAAACTTAAACTGGCAATTCCCCCCAAAATGGGAAACAAAAGATTTCGGGTTTTAGCTAAATCTAAATTAGCATAAAATAATTGTTGGTTATTTTCGTCAAAGGCTTGGCGTTCATTTTCTTCTTGAGCGTAAATCTTAATTAAAGAAATGCCGCTCATATCCTCTTGAATTAAATCACTAATATTTGATAGTTTTTCCTGAACTGTCATTTGTTGATCTCTGAGTTTCCCACTAAAAACCTGGACTAAAATCAACATAAAGGGATAAACAGAAATTGATAATAAAGTCAAGCGGAAGTTAATCGCTAACATTACCGGAAGGGTTAACCCATAGGCAAAAATAGTATTAGCAATACTCAGAACTGCAAAACCCAATAAACGGCGAATATTATCAACATCACTGGTGGCGCGATTAATTAAATCTCCCACGGTACTTTCTGAAAAATAGGAGGATTCTAGGGTGAGTAAATGATTGAAAATCTTTTGTTTTAAATCAAACTCAACTTGACGACCAACCCCAAAGGTGATAGTGCGGGATAACATCCGAATCACCCACATAATTGAGGCTAAAATAAAAATTAAGAATACCTGATTTTGTACCGTATTAAATTTAATCGCAACTTGTAGTTCATTTACCACATCCCGAATCAAAATTGGAATATAAACCCCTAAAAGATTAACCATAAATAATGCCACAATGCCTAAGATTGTAGCTTTCTTATGGGGACGTAAATAGCCTAGCAGTTTTTGGAATCGAGAAGATTTCATAAAAAAGTTAATTTATTAATTGAATTGATCATATCAAATATCAGACTATTAAAGCAGTCGCGCCTGGCAGTTAGGATATTAAAACCTTGCGCAGAGAACTCTTTTCCTGTCTGTTCCCTGTTCCCTGTTCCCTGTTCCCTGTTCCCCGCCATAAGATAGGTTCCAAATATATAATTTAACTGCTGGACAGGTTACGGATTACTGATTACCGATTGAGGCATTTTCCAAATTTTAATCGTTTTATCTTCACTGCCACTGACAATAATTTCGCCATTGGAACTTACAGCTAAAGCATTAATCGGTTGATAGTGACCCCACAAGGTAGCCAGTTTTTTGCCCGTTTTGAAATCCCAAACAATCACACTATCACCTCCACTGACCAAGGTTTTACCATCCTTAGTAATAGCCAAGGATTTCACGGGATTATTATTCGCTTTCCAGACCGCTTTTTGTTCCCCCGTATTCGGATTCCACAACCGAACAGTACCGTCATCACTGGCACTGATTAGGGTTTTTCCGTCAGGATGATAAACCAAAGCATTAATAGTCCCGTTATCACCCGATATACTCCGCTTGCGAGTCCCCGTTGGCAAATTCCATAACCGAATACCTTGGTCTGACCCCCCACTAGCCAGAGTTTGACCATCAGGACTAAAAGCCAGGGCATGAACACTGCCTTCATGGCCGACAAATTTCAATTGTCGAGCTCCTGGATTTAAAGGCCAAAGGAGAATAGTTTTATCGTCACTCCCACTAGCTAAAGTTTGACCATCGGGACTAAAAACCACCACATTCACCCCCTCGGTATGTCCTTCAATGGTTCGGATTCTATTTCCATCCTTCAAATCCCACAGACGAATGGTTTTATCATTGCTCCCACTAGCAATGGTAGTACCGTTGGGACTAATCGCTAAGGCTTTCACCCAACTGGAATGGGCCGCAATGGTGCGAGGTTTAACATCTGTGGTTAAATCCCAAATTCTAATAGCTCCAAAACTCCCTACCGCCAGATTTTTATTATTGGGACTAATCGCCACGGCATAAATTTGGCCAACGGCTCGTTCATAACCCTCTAAAAAAATACTCCCGGGTAACCCTTTTAAAATCAGAATCGGATTAACCGGAATAAATCCATAACGGACATAGCCATCAATTTGGGTATAAACTCCGCCCAATACCAGTAAAGATGTTCCTAAAACCCACAAATATTTAAGCTGAATTTTAGGAAACGTAATTTTAGGAATAGAAAAATTAAACCCATCATTCCAATTAGACTTTGCTGCCTTTGTATCTTTAGGGGAGAGTTGGGCTGGCTCCTTCTGGGCGCCCACAGGCTTAATCTCAGCTAAACATTGCAAAATTTCTTGTGGAGTTTGAGGCCGATTTCCCGGGAAAGGAGCCATTAAATAATCAATCGTTACTGCAAATTGCTCAGAAAGATTAGGCGCGCCCTTTCGCCATAATAACTTTCCGGTTCGGGGGTTTTCTGGATAGGCCGTGGGAGGTTTTCCCGTTAATAAATAAATAAAAGTTCTTCCTAGGGCAAAAAAATCCGATTGAGGAACAGCCTTACCATTAGTTTGTTCTGGCGGTGTATATCCAGGCGAAACAATCCCGGTTACATTTTGCCCCTCATTAATCTTAATCATAAAAGTCTCTGTAACTTCCCTAGCAGTTCCAAAATCAATTAATACCAACTGCCCATTGGGTTTGCGCATAATATTTTGAGGCTTAATATCCCGATGGAAGTATTGCAAATTATGGACTTGCTCTAGGATCTCAGTCAGTTCTTTTAACCATGCCAAAGCCAGTTCTTGACTGATAGGTTCCTTTTTCCGTTCCTTCATCCAGTCTTGTAAATTTTGCCCTTCAATTTTCTCCATCACCAAACAGTGGAGAGCCTCCTCGCTCCCCTTGGGAAGATAGGTAAAATAGCCATCGGGATCAACTTTAGGAATACCCGGATGGTTAAGCTGACTCAAGACCTTCGCTTCTTGTTTGAACAAAGAGACAGCCTTAGGATGGTTTTTTAATAAAACCTTGACTACCTTACATTTGCCTTGATCATCAATTTCAAATGTTTTGCCAAAACCTCCTCCTCCCAGTTGTTTGATCACACGATAACGTCCCTCCAGCAAAAGTTCTGAGCCACATTGACAGCAAGTGCGCCGATTCTCGTTTGCCGGATCAGTTGGATTTGGACACTTAGGATTAAGGCAATAACTCACATTGATCGAGAACCCAGATCTAGGTTGAAGAATCGTTGTTAATTGGTAGCTAGGTTTTAGTTCAAATTTAGCTTTCTTAAACAGCAACACGGTTAGGTGTGACTCCGCAATTAACCAATTTAGTTAAGTTTTTACGTTGTTTAATTATGCTGAATTTAAAAACCTGTCACAATAATAGCACTCCAGACGCCAAACCGACAAAAAATTCAGTCAGGAGAAATAACCTCCGGGGGAGTTTCCCGAAAAAACAACAACCGGGTTTTTGAATTAAGGCTCAGATTAGTAAAATCAGTTCTTGTAGAAACTCGGTTTCTTCTGCGCCATCGCTGGGGTTAGCGGGGTGGGTGTCGGCAATTGTGGTATTAATTTAAAAATACAAAGGATTTAGTTTCGCTGATCCTGGTGTTTGATCTGGTGGTTTGAACAACCTCGATATCCACTATTCCATGATTATTTTCTTATGAACCTAAATGTTGTTACTTTGGTCGGTCGCGCTGGCAGAGATCCAGAGGTGAAATATTTTGAGTCCGGTAGTGTCGTCTGTAACCTAACCTTGGCAGTTAACCGTCGGACTCGAAAAACAGATGAACCCGATTGGTTTAACTTAGAAATTTGGGACAAAACAGCAGAAGTGGCGGCTAACTATGTCCGAAAGGGCAGTTTAATTGGGATTAAAGGAGTGTTAAAGTTTGAGCATTGGCAGGATCGCAATACCGGAACTCAAAGATCAAAACCTGTAATTCGAGTGTATGAATTGGATCTATTGGGTTCTAAGCGGGATGAAGAAGGCGCGCCTCGGAACAACTATGATGAATTTTAACTGGGGAAAACCGTGGCCCAAGAACCCTTAGACACCGTTCAAACTTCCTACCAAGCGGGTCAGTTTGCCTTTGAACAGGGACGTTATCGAGAGTCGGTTCAATATTTAGAACAGGCTCTCCAAGGCGCCGGGGCCAATACTCGTCTCGGTGGAGAGATCCAAATCTGGTTAGTCACAGCATGGTCAGCCTCTGGAAAAAGGCAAGAAGCGATCGCTCTATGTAAACAGTTGACCCGTCATCCTAATATTGGCACTCGTCAACAGGCTCGTCGTTTACTCGAAGTCCTAGAAGCGCCTCAACTCTACATTGACCCGGAGGGATTTGTAAAAATTCCTGATTTGGATCATCTGGATGTCCCAGGTAATACCCGCTCTCAAAACGATTCCGTGGCCACGGTTCGCTCGATTCCCAAACCCCCGGTTTCGCCTATTGTCAACTCTGGGGATGGGGTGGAGACTCGAGACAATCAATTTTTGGGGATCGCTTTAATCATCGTGCTTCTAGTGAGTGGCGGGTTAATCTGGGTCAGTTCTTTAATCGGTAATCAGTAATCAGTAATCAGCTATAATCACAAAATCAGTGGTTAGACGCGCCATGGCAAATCTAACCACTAATCACCGATAACTGATCACTGGTATCAATAAACGTTCTTTAACAAGAATCGGTATAGATGGAAGTTGAAATTCCCCAACTAGAAAGTGTTAAGCTCCAACTCATGAACCATCAAAGACCCAAAAAGCCTAAGATGTTGGTCGTTGACGATGAGCCGGATAATTTGGATCTGCTCTATCGGACATTTCGACGTAACTTTAATGTATTTAAGGCCGAAAGCGGGGGTCAGGCTTTAGAAATTTTGGCGGCCGAAGGAGAAGTGGCGGTCATTATTTCCGACCAACGAATGCCAGAAATGAAGGGTACAGAGTTTCTCAGCAAAACTGTACCGGAGTTCCCCAATACGGTGCGAATTATTTTAACCGGATTTACAGATATTGAGGATTTGGTGGATGCGATTAATTCCGGGCAGGTCTACAAATATATTACAAAGCCCTGGGATCCTAATGAACTCAAAGTCGTGGTCGAAAGAGCCGCCCAAACCTATGAATTGCTGAACCAACGCACCGCAGAACTTAATCGTGCGAGGGCTCAAACCCAACTGTTAGCGACGATTATGGAAGCAGCCCAAGTAGCGACGACCCTAGAAAGTCTATTCACTACCCTGTGTGCAGCCGTAGCAGCCGAGTTCCGGGCGGATGTTTGCATTTTGCAACAAATTAAAGACAATCGCTTAACTTCTGTAGAAGGTCATTATAGTTCCACCGGTGTTGTGGAAAACTGGTTAGAGATTGATCCCTTAGTTCAGGAAAGCATAACTACGGTCACGGTACAAGCATCAATTAATATTACGAGTGATCCCGAATTGGCGACCCTAGCCCATTATCAAAGTTCTGGTATTCAAGCCCATATCAATATCCCCATTACCTATCGGGAAAAACTCATTGGTCTGTTATCAGTACAATGGAAACGCCCTTGTCAGATGGGTCTGGATGATTTAACTACGGTTCATTTAGTGGCTCAACAAATCGCTTTAGCCTTAATTAGTCTGGGGCATTAATCAATTTGAAGAAGGGAACACCGGAACACCGGAACACCGGAACAGGCAATAGGTCACAGTTAACAGGTCACAGCTAACAGGTCACTAGAGGAATGGTGAAGGAAAATAACTCGATTCAAGGGATTTTTAATCGCATCGCCCCGGTCTATGATCAGTTAAATGATCGGTTAAGTTTGGGACAACATCGGATTTGGAAAAAAATGGCCGTGGGCTGGAGTGGGGCTAAACCCGGAGATACCGCTTTGGATTTATGTTGTGGAAGTGGAGATTTAGCACTGTTATTAGCACAACAGGTCGGAGGGCGCGGACAGGTGTTTGGGGTGGATTTTTCCAGTTGTCAATTGGAGATTGCCCAGCATCGACCCCGACCTTTTACTATTCCTACGGCTAGGATCTCTTGGCTAGAAGCGGATGTATTAAAATTGCCGTTTGCAGATAACACCTTTGACTGTGCCACCATGGGCTATGGTTTACGGAATGTTGCAGATATTCCCCGCAGTCTTGAGGAACTCCATCGGGTACTCAAACCCGGGGCGAAGGCTGCTATTTTGGATTTTCACCGTCCTCAAGGTTCCCTATTGCGTACTTTTCAACAGTGGTATTTAAGGCAGTTTGTGGTGGAGACGGCTGATAAATTTGGGTTTCGAGAAGAATACGCTTATATTAACCCTAGTTTAGATCAATTTCCCATCGGCACAGAACAGATTCGGTTAGCCCAGCAAGCAGGATTTTCCACCGCCACACATTACCCGATCGCAAGCGGTATGATGGGGATATTAGTAATAACTAAAGGCAATGGGCAACAGGCAACAGACAACAGGGTTGTTCCAAGAGAGTGACCTAGTTTTTCGGATTTGGGTCTGTTCCCTGAGTGAGCTAATGGACTAGATATATTTCTGGCGGGCTGCTGCGACAAGAATGGTCAATTTTTCTGAACAGTGGGTTTTAATTACGCCCCCGATAGTCGGTGGAATTATTGGCTATTTTACCAATGATTTAGCCATTAAAATGTTATTTCGTCCCTATCGACCTGTACAAATTTATGGCCGTCGGGTTCCGTTTACGCCCGGTTTGATTCCCAGAAATCAAGAACGTTTAGCCAAACGAATTTCTGATACTATTATGGGGTCTTTATTGACTCCCGAGGAATTACAAAAATTAGCGCGTCGGTTGCTAGAAACTGAACGAATGCAAGCCGCAATTCAGTGGTTTCTCAGACTGGCTTTAGATCAAATTAAAGTTGATACGGAACCTAAAACAGCGAAGATTTTATCAGGAATTTTACGGGATTTTATTGGAGAATCTTTACCTAGAATTTTAAGGGTTTTAGCCCGAAAAGATGATTTTTTGGCTCCTCAAATTAACCAAATCTTTGATCAAGTTTTATTAGAATTTCAATTAAATAATCAACAATCGAAACAGTTATCTCAATGGCTGTTAGAAGTTGTAATCACACCGGAAGTTTTGCGACAGGCTTTAATTGATTTTCTGACGGATAAAAATATTTCTATTATTGATGAAGGATTCCGAGAACAAAGTAGTGGAACCTATTGGGTTGTTGCGAATTTATTAGGATTAAGGAATAGTTTAACTAGGTTAAGAACCTTTTTTTTAGATGAAAGAGAGGAAACCAATCGACGATTAACAGAATTAATTAAATCTTTGGGATTACGAGGAAGACTACAGGAGTGGTTACAAAATATCTCGTTACAAAATTTACCTGTTTCTACTGTCAAACAGTTAAGAAAAACTCTTAGAGATGCGGTTATCACCTATATTCAAGAACAAGGTATTGATGTGATTCAAGATTTGACTCAATCCATCAATTGGGATCATATTTCAAATTGGGTTTTAAAACGGTTACAAACTTCTCCCGTGATGAATACATCTTTAGAATTAGTTAGTCAGGAATTAGCTTTAATTTTAGAACGGTATTTAGAAGAAGATATAGAAAAAATTATGGCTCAAGTGATTCCGATTTTGAATATTGAACAGGTGATTATTAATCGAGTTCGGGAAACTTCTCCTGAAAACTTGGAAGCTGCTATCAATGGTATTGTTAAAAGTGAATTACAAGCCATTGTAAATTTAGGGGGAATTTTGGGGGTTGTGATTGGGTTATTGCAGACAGTTTTGTTAGTATTAAGATAGATGAAAATGGCTTAAACTAAAAACCAATATGAAAACTCCTAAATCTAATTTTTCTAAAGACAATTCCCAACTCAGTCCCGAACAATATAGCCGTCTGAAGGCGGAAGCGCTCGCTCCTTATCGGGGTTTACGACAGTTTCTCTATATTGGTTTTGGGGCTTCGGGTTTTATTGGTGCGGTGGTATTCTTGGCTCAACTATTGGGAGGGCGGAATGTTGCTTCGGCGTTACCAAACCTAGCTCTACAAATAGGAGTAGTGGCCCTAATGGTGGGCTTATTTCGTTGGGAACAGCGAGCCAGTAGCCGTAGATCGGGCCCAAAGTAACATAACTACATATTTCTCAATCTACCGACATAAGACGTAAACAAAAGAAAATAAAAAAAACATTAAGAAATCTAGGTTTTGCCTTGATCCCTGGCATGATTATATATAGTCAATCAAATGGGGTCAGCTTTTATAAAGACCCTAACCATAAATCTGATTTAGTCGCTCAAATGGGGTCAGCTTATATAAAGACCCTAAATATAACAAATCTACATATAAAAATCTGAAGGTCAGCTTCCCGTAGTTGGAAGCTGGCTTTTTTTTCAGAACTCTGCTGCACCGGAGATGCGGGTTTGATCGATTTCATTTCCAATCACGGTAATAGTATAACCGCGGGTGGCATTATAGACATCATAGCGACCATTGCTCCGAATAATATTTTGGCCGGGACTGTCAACCGTACCTAAATCTGGTTGAGCTTGGGAGATGGCAACTACTCCATCTCGTTGATTATTTTCAATTAAATTGTTTCGTAAAATAGGTTTTGCTTGGTGAGAAATCACAATTCCATCCCGATTTTCAATGATTTTATTTTCGGTAATAGTAGGGGAAGCCTCATCATTAACTGAGATCCCAAATCCAGTATTTTGAAAAACATTATTCCGAATTTCTCCGGCTCCTGAACGGGCAATTGAAATCCCATTTCCGGCATTTTGAACAAATATATTACTCTGGATTTTAGGATTACTTTCAGACGTAATAAAAATCCCATCCCGCTTACTCTCAATAAACGTACAGCCACTAACTACAGGACTAGAAGATTCTATCCATAAACCTGTTCCCCTAGTATTGGGATTGGTAACTGTAACCCCGATAATTTGGCTATTTCCTTGGGTTTTAATGGTGGCATTTTGTCGCGCAAAGGTGGGACTAACGAAATTCCCCCCGCCCATAATCACAATATCCTGTCCATTGGTGGCCTCATTTCCTTGCAATGTGATTCCATCTTTGAGGGATAGGGGAAACACTTCTCCGGTTTCCTGACTATAAGTACCTGGGTTAAGTTGAATCACCGTACCCGGTTGAACCTTTTGCAACGCATAGGTAATCGAACGATAGGGGCTTGTTTGGCTTCCAGTCGAGGTGCCATCATCTCCCGTATTGGGATCAATATGGATGATGGCATTTTGAATTCCATTTTGGGACAGTAACAGGGGGTTGGGTTGAATCCTGGGGATATGGGCCAAAACGGGACTTCCCATTCCTGATATCAGTCCTAATCCTACAATCACTGTTACCCATCCCCTTAACCCTTGAGAACTCCATCGGTAGGGTAAAGTCAATCGTTGCATCGGCTCCTGTTGATTTGACATAGATATCGCTGGGATTCATTTAACTACAAGCATTTTAGCTGATCGGGATCAATCAATTTGGTTTTCACCGAATAAAATCATAATTCCGTTGGGAACTTCTCAGACTTGTGGTCAGTCAATGAAGCCAGATTGTCCTTACGTCTGCTTTGACTCCGGTGCTAAGTCAGTCTGTTGCAAGGCCGTTCTAAACAGGGTATGTCAAGAAACCCTTGCCATTTAGGACTGGTTGGTGACCATCAGGAGGTCAATCGTTTCACATCAAGCGATAGTCAGTTTTTTTGAACCCGAACCTGGGAATGGATGTGAGATCAAAGCCTATTCCTTTTCTCGATATTGAAGGCCAAGACGAAAATTTATCAATCTCTTGCTATTTTCTTGACACTTCTGTTAAGCTGATACGATATTTTTTTACTCATTACTGACGGGTGCTTGGCTTCACTCCATTGGGTTCTAGTTGGTAGTGTCAAACCGTTGTTTGTATCTACTAGACGGGGACTTTGTGCAATTCCTAACACTGTCCTTTTTTCTGTTAAGATCCACTGGATTGTTTGTTCTGTTTAGGATAAACTGAACGTGGCATTCATTAGCCGAATGGAATCCCTGGTAGGTTGAAGTTTAATGATCCCTAAAGCTACCAGTAACTAAGTTCCTATTGTAGAATCCCAGAAAGATCAAAACGCTAACATTATTAATTCAAGTGAGGAGCACTTAAATGTCTCAGGTAATAACATCCGACGGTATACAAGAATTCCAGAGCCCTTTTGGGGGAATCGCTCTAGTAGGTGTAGACGGTAAAGCTAATAGTATTTCAGGTACAGCTACCACCACCCTAATTGTAGGTGGTAACCAAGGTGATATTGTTTCCGCCGGAGCCTCAACCAATGTGGTAATTTACGGTTTTGATGGCCCCGACAAAATCTATGGTGGAACCGGAAATGATGAACTTTTCGGTAACCCAGGAGATGATGTTATCTATGGTCTAGGTGGCAATGACTTTATTGCTGGTGGTACTGGCAATGACCTGCTCTATGGTGGTGATGGAGATGATAGCGTCTTTGGTGACCTAGGAAACGATACGATTTCCGGTGATGCTGGCAATGACATCCTTGCTGGTGGTCAAGGAAATGACGTCATCGACGGTGGCATGGGCAATGATGTCATCTGGGGTGAACAAGGCAATGATTCCCTTTATGGTGGTGACGGCAACGATACCATCTATGGTGGCCAAGGAAATGACGTCATTGCTGGTGGAGACGGTAATGACTTCATTACTGGAGACAAGGGCAATGATAACTTAACCGGTAACGCTGGAAACGATACCTTTGCCTTTGCGCAGGTTGGTGCTGCCGATGCCGATATAGTGGTTGATTTCACCTCTGGACAAGATAAGATTGCCTTAGCTTCTAGTGTGTTCTCTGCTCTAGGTGTGAGTGTAGAAACCACTGAATTCCAGGTGGTTGCCAACTTCAACCCTGCTACTCCTCTTGCTAGTACTGGACTGGTTTATGACTCTGCCAATGGCAAGTTATACTTCGTCAATGGTGGTGCTGCCCAAGAAGTGGCTACCTTTGTAAATAATCCTAACCTACAAGCCAGTGACTTTGAATTATTCTAAGTCTTAACTTGTAGTCATACAGAATTAGGGGTAGGTAGTCTACCCCTTTTTTGTTTGTACCTAATCTTTGGGCTTGGGAGGAATGGGGTCATACCCACCTGGATGATAGGGATGACAGCGTAAAATCCGTTTCAGGGCTAACCAACTTCCTTGAATAATTCCAAAGGTTTCTAGGGCTTCAATGGCATATTGGGAACAGGTGGGATGGAAGCGACAAGCGGGGGGAAATAGGGGAGAAATTAACAATTTGTAGCCTTTAATTAGGGTAATGAATAGGGTTTTAATCATCTTAAAAAATTGGTTAATTTTCAGTTAGAACAACTTGGGGAGTCAGGAGAATTTGATCGGAAGTTTTGATTAATTTTCCTATGCCTAAAAGTTGGTGATTTTGGTCATAGACACTTACGGGATGATCTGCTATTATTTGATTTTCTACGATGATAGATTGTCCTTGAAACCAGCGTTTTGTTGATTCAGCAGTTAGGATTATTGTTGTTAAATGATTTAAGGCAATAGTAGGGGATAGGGGGGAAAAAGTTTGCTCCTGAACTTGGGTTTCTAAGGTTTCTAAGGTGAGACTATTTTCTAAACCAAAACCACTACTTTCGGTTCTGATTAAATTTACTAGGGTGGCTCCTGTATTTAGTATAGCACCTAAATCCCGAGCAATAGAGCGAATATAGGTTCCTGAACCACAGGCGATCGCAATTTCTAATTCGGGAAATTCCCCCGGATACCAGTTAAGAATTTTCAGATCAAAAACTTCGACTGTCCGACTGGGAACTTCAACAATTTCTCCTTTTCTAGCTAAATCATATAAGCGTTTTCCTTGAACATGAATCGCACTATACAAAGGCGGAACTTGTTCAATTTTACCGATAAATTGGGGTAAAATAGCTTGAATATTTTCTAGTTGTAAATGGGGTACGGATTGAGTAGTTAGGGTTTCGCCTTCTAAGTCATCGGTGGTTGTGGTGATCCCGAATCTAATTCTAGCATGATAAGCCTTATTAGAGGGGAGAAATTGTAACAGGCGAGTGGCTTTTCCTAGGGCTATTGGTAATACTCCCGTGGCGGCTGGATCAAGAGTTCCGGCGTGTCCGACCCGTTTTAATTTTAAGATTCGGCGAACTTTTGCCACACAGTCATGGGAGGTAAATCCCGCAGATTTATTAAGGTTGAGAAACCCGTACATGAGGATTAAATTTCCTATCTAAAAGGGTAATTTTATGGGATGATTGATTAAGGTAGGGATTTAAAATTTCCCGATGTTAAATTTCCGGTAAAATTAGGAATAAATGCTAAGTAAGTGGGGTTATCTCGATCATCTGTCCGAATAAATAAACCGTTAACTCCATCCAAACGAGCCGTCTCAAATTGTAATTTACTAAAGGCTAGGTCGTTGGGTAGCAAAATCACATCATTATTTTGATTATAGTCATCAATAATATCAGCTAAAGCCCGATTTCCACTACCAGAATTAATAGAAATAAAGAAAGTATCCCTGCCGTCACCCCCGACTAAAATATCTTGACCGCGATCGCCGGATAAAAAATCATCTTTATTGCCGCCAACTAGACAATCATCTCCGGCTCCACCATACAGGGTATTATTACTATCATCCCCGGCAATTAACAGATCATTATCATTATTTCCGAATAATAAATCTTTGCCATTACCACCATCTAAAGTATCTGCGCCCTTGCCTCCAAATATGGTATCATCTCCATCACTACCGAGAATATAATCGCGATTTTGATTGCCATTAATATAATCATTTCCAATTTCCCCATCAATGAAATCTTCGCCGTCGTCTCCAAAAATTGTGTCTCCTCCCCCGCGACCATACAAACTATCACGGCCGATATTCCCCCGCATAATATCTGCCGCAGCAGTCCCGGCTAGACTAGCACCTAGAGTATCGGTAATTTGGGGAATTGTATTACCAGTCAAACCTGTACCTGTGTCCCCAGGGATGGTTGTGTTACCATTGGTTAGGGTGTCGCCGGGTATAGTGTCGCCGGGTATAGTGTCGCCGGGTAGGGTGTTATCGAGTAACAAAAAAATTAAATTGGGATCAAATGCAGATGTCATAATAGGTTAAAAATTAGGTTGATCTGAAATTTTGCCCCTAGCTGGAGAAGGGATTAATCGAATATAATTAGGTTAAGCCTTGAAACCCAGGACTAGATAACTGATTATCTAGTTTGTAGCACTTTATTTAACTAATAAGTTATGATTAATGCCACAGCCATTCTAATTGATGTCTTTGTTCAACAACTACAAGGAGGATATCGTCGGACTTACGGAGGGTTTAAACCAGACTACCCCGAAATTATCGCTTGGGCTGGAACAATGGCATTAGAAAATATTGCCAATTGTGATGCTCTTTACCACAACGTTGAGCATACCATGTTAGTGACGTTAGTGGGACAGGAAATTTTACGCGGAAAACATATTCGCGAGGGGGGAGTAACTCCTCAAGACTGGTTACATTTTATTATTTCTTTACTGTGTCATGATATTGGCTATGTCAAGGGTGTTTGTCGGCAAGATCAAGAGTCTGTTGGTTTATTTGCCACGGGAATTGGAGATGGAATTGTGCCGATTTCAGTGGGAGCAACATCGGCTAGTTTAACAGCTTATCATGTTGATCGGGGAAAATTAGTAATTGATGAACGATTTGGGGGGCATAATTTAATTGATGCGGAACAAATTAAACGGAATATTGAGTTAACTCGTTTCCCAGTTCCCGCCGATGAAACCCATCAAGATCGACATAATTATTCAGGACTAGCAAGGGCGGCGGATTTGATTGGTCAACTTAGTGATCCCCGGTATTTGAAAAAAATTAGTTCCCTATTTTATGAGTTTGAAGAAGTAGGAACTAACAAGGTTTTAGGCTATAAAACCCCTGGGGATTTACGTCGAAATTATGCTAAATTTTACTGGAATGGCGTGTTTCCTTATATTCCAGCAGCACTGAAATATTTGGAATTAACCCAAGAAGGAAAACAGATTGTTGCTAACCTCTACGCCAATGTGTTTCAAGTGGAAAATGAATCCCGAATTTTACAAGGAATTAATCAATTTCCGCCGGAAATGAATGGGAGTAGTCCTACACAAACTAATAAGAATGGTATCGCAACAGATGAAAAAGAGTTAGTGTTTAGTGAATTAACAAATCTGAACCTATAAGGGAGCGAAAAACTGCCTATTCATATCCAGGAAGGTTAATCAATTGACCTTCCTTTTTAATCAAAAATCTAGCAACTGACCATGATAGAAATTACCCCAGAAATTCAAACCCGAGTTCAAGAATTAAGACGGTTATTGCAAAAAGCCAGTTATGAATATTACGTCTTAGATTCACCGACAATGGCGGATTCGGTTTATGATCAATTCTATCGAGAACTGCAAGATTTAGAGCAACAATATCCCGAATTAATTACCACGGATAGCCCAACTCAAAGAGTCGGAGAAAAACCCGCTACTCAATTTCAATCAGTTAAACATAATATTCCGTTGTATAGTTTAGACAATGCTTTTAATTTTAATGAGTTAAAAACTTGGCAAGATCGGGGTCTAAAAATAGCAACAAATTCATCAGAATTGCCGACTTATGTTTGTGAACTCAAAATAGATGGATCGGCTTTAGCATTAACTTATCAAAATGGCATATTAGTCCGAGGTGCAACCCGAGGAGATGGGATCACAGGGGAAGAAATTACTCAAAATGTGAAAACTATTCGTTCAATTCCTTTAAAATTAGAATTAGAAAATCCCCCGAATTTAGTTGAAGTTCGAGGAGAAGCGTTTTTATCCTTAAAAGTTTTTGAAATAATTAATCAAGAAAGAAAAAAAGAAAGAGGATCATTATTTGCTAATCCTAGAAATGCTGCTGCTGGAACTTTAAGACAATTAGACTCTAAAATTGTAGCCCAACGGAAACTGGATTTTTTTGCCTATACTTTACAAATTCCCGAACAGAATAATTTAGAAATCATTTCTGCTCAAACTCAATGGGATAATTTAGAATTATTGCAAAAAATGGGGTTTAAAGTTAATCCTAATCGTCAACTTTGTTCTAATTTAGATGAAGTGATTAAATATTGTGAATATTGGGATCAAAAACGCCAAAGTTTACCCTATATGACCGATGGAGTTGTAATTAAAATTAATCCTTTATCGCTACAGGAAAAATTAGGATTTACTCAGAAATTTCCTCGATGGGCGATCGCTTATAAATATCCCGCAGAAGAAATGCCAACCCAGGTAAAATCTGTTACCGTACAAGTGGGTAGAACTGGAGCTTTAACCCCTGTTGCGGAACTTAACCCGATTTTACTTGCAGGTACAACAGTTCAAAGGGCCACATTACATAACCGCGATCGGATTACTGAGTTAGATTTATACATTGGTGATACGGTCATTGTACGTAAAGCTGGGGAAATTATTCCCGAAGTTGTTAAAGTATTATTAGAATTGCGCCCCCAGGACGCTAAAAAGTTTGAAATGCCCAGCCATTGTCCTGAATGCGGTCAAGGGGTTGTACAGCCCATGGGAGAGGCGGTAACAAGATGTATTAATGATTCTTGTCCGGCAATTTTACAGGGATCTTTGATTCATTGGTGTTCCCGAGATGCCTTAGATATTAATGGAATTGGGGATAAATTAGTTCAACAGTTTGTTAATAAAAAGTTAGTTAATTCTGTTGCGGATTTATATGATTTAACCGTTGAACAATTAATGACTTTAGAGCGGATGGGAGAAAAGTCAGCGACTAAAATTGTCCAGGCGATCGCTACTTCTAAAAACCAACCTTGGGCGCGGGTATTATATGGCTTAGGAATTCGTCATGTTGGCAGTGTAAACGCCGAATTAATTACCCAAAAATTTAAAAGTGTTGAACAATTAATCCAAGCATCCGCCGCCGATATTGAAGGAGTTTATGGCATCGGGCCAGAAATTGCCTATTCTGTTGATGAATGGTTTAATCTTCCGGCAAATCAACAATTAATAGAACGATTAAAAACCGCCGAATTACAGCTTGCTAATTCAGATAAAATAGACTATAATCATAGTAATAAGTCTAAAACTTTAATTAATAAAACCTTGGTAATTACTGGCACATTGCCTACATTAAAAAGGGAAGAAGCTAAAAAACTAATTCAAAATGCAGGAGGCAAAGTTACCGATTCAGTTAGTAAAAAAACCGATTATGTTGTTGTAGGAGAAGAAGCCGGATCTAAACTCAAAAAAGCTCAAGATTTAGGCATTACCCTATTATCAGAAGCGGAATTACAGGCTTTACTATCCGATGTTTAGTTATCTTTTTTTGGATATTATTTAAGACAGTTAAAATGATCAATTTTATGAATCCTCAAATTAGATCTGAAAAAATTGAACAAATTGTTGTCACCGCCGAACAGATGGGAAATATTGAGGAGCGGATCTTTTCCGCCGGGATACCTGTAGCGGCTTTAATGGAAAAAGTTGCCGGGAAAATTACCCAAAGGATAATAAATTTATTCTTAGAAAAATCAATCACCCCGGAGCATAAAATTGGGATATTAGTAGGGCCAGGACATAATGGGGGCGATGGGTTAGTTGTAGCGCGGGAACTCTATTTTCAGGGATATTCTGTTGTAATTTATAGTCCCTTTTCAAAGCAAAAAGAACTCACCCAAACCCACGCTAAATATGTTCAGAATTTGGGAATTAATTTCACTGCTAATATCAAAGAATTAGAGCCTTGTGATGTTATTATTGATGGGTTATTTGGATTTGGGCTAGAACGGGAAATTACTGGGGAAATTGCTGAAGATATTAATATTATAAATCCTTGGAATAAATTTGTAATTAGTATTGATTTACCTTCGGGAATTCATACGGATACAGGAGAAATATTAGGAACAGCAATTAGAGCTAATATAACCCTCTGTTTGGGACTATGGAAACAGGCTTTTTTACAAGATACCGGATTAGATTATATTGGCAGAGCCGAACTAATTGATTTTGATATTCCATTGATGGATATTAATGCTATTATCGGAGAATATCCTATCTTAAATCGCATCACTCAGCACACCGCAATTAATAATTTACCCTTGCCCCGTCCCGCTAATCATCATAAATATAAAAATGGTCATTTATTAATTATAGCAGGTTCAAAACAATATACAGGAGCCGCTATTTTAGCTGGATTAGGAGCTAGAGCAAGCGGTGTGGGAATGCTTTCTATTGCTGTGCCTAATTCTATTAAACCCTGGTTAGGTTTGCAATTACCAGAAGCCTTAATTATAGGCTGTCCTGAAACCGAAAATGGAGCTATTCTTAAACTTCCAGAAAATCTGGATTTAAGCCGCTATCAAACGATTGTTTGTGGCCCTGGATTAACCTTAGAAGCTCAAGCCATCGTTGAAAGAATATTAACAGCAAATTGTGCAATTATTTTAGATGCGGATGCTTTAAATATCTTAGCTCAGTTGAATCCAATTTTTACCCTATCTTCTCGTAAATTTCCGACTATTATAACACCCCATTTAGGAGAATTTAAACGGCTATTTCCAGAATTGATAGAATTAGAAAAAAATCAAATAAAATTAGCCGAACAAGCCGCCGAATTGACGGGTGCAATTATTGTTTTAAAAGGGGCTAGAACCTGTGTAGCTACCCCAAATCAAGTTTGGATTAATTCTGAGAGTACCCCGGCTTTGGGTCGAGGAGGAAGTGGGGATGTGTTAACGGGATTATTAGGAGGACTATTACCCCCTGTGATTCTCGCGGAAAAACCTATACAATTAATAGTTAATACGGCGGTTTGGTGGCATTCCCAAGCCGGGATTTTAGCCGCAAGAGAACGCACGGAATTAGGGGTTGATGCCTATACATTAACTCAATATTTAATTCCAGCTTTGCTCTCGTTTCTAGGTTCTACCTAGAAATGCTCTGAAGGAGGCTCCGCCTCCAAAAAACTAGAGGCGAAGCCTCTGAAAGCCATTCCCTGGAAGACCCAGGAAACAAGGAAAAAACCATAAATTAAATTAGGAGATAACCATGAAATTAAAAGTTTTAGAACCTACGATTTTTAAGCTCCATCCCGTTGCAGCAGAAGCTGTTGCTGATAATGAAAAAATCGGGGTTTATTGTGATACAATATTTGAAATAGAAAGCTATTCTGAGGCAGAAGATAACCATTTACGGGTTAATTTTATCTCTCCTAAACCCAAAAATATAGCAACTTGGTTTGTTCTGGCTCATCAAGTTAAACTATTAGAAACCGATGCAGAATTAACCGCCTCTCGTTCCGTTTCTTCGGCTTCCTTTGCCGCATATAATACAGAATGGATATGGCCGATGACCGGAACCAGTATGGGTTACAGGGCTGAATTTGGTTATGCGAGGGGAAGACTTCACGCAGGTGTTGATATTGGGGGATATACTCCCGATGAATGTTATGCGGCGAGTGATGGAGTGGTTGATTATATTAAAAATGATCCTAGTGGTGCGGAAGGTCGGGCGATTTATATTAAACGTTCTAATGGTTGGGAACACGTTTATTTTCATTTACAATCTATTCGGGTGAAAGTGGGTCAAACCGTTACCAAAGGTCAATTTATCGGAGTGCGAGGCGGTTCGGGTTTTGGGTATGAAGGGTTAGAAATTGATGGGGGCGGATATTCAATTCATTTGCATTTTGAAATTCGTCAACCCAATGGTGAAAAGGTTAATCCCCGTTCTATTTTACCCGATGATGGTAGTGTTCCTATTGTGGGTTAAACTAACTTTTGAGCTATGAAATCTAATAAAATCTTTCTATGCAGAGTTCCTATTAATCTGACCATTCCGGCTTTTTCAGAATAACATTCTCCAGCTTGAATATCCTCGGGGGTTAATAATCCCATATCCCAGCCTTCATTTAAGACTAATTGACTCAAATCAACCGTTAAAGGAGCATAAAAAACAATCCGATTTACTAGGGAATCTGCATAGTAATTGAAGTGGGAAAATTCAGGAACATTATAACCAATTTCTTCAAGTAATTCTCGTTTAAAAGCCGTTTCTGGGGTTTCTCCAGGTTCTAAATGTCCCCCAAATAATCCCCAAACCCCAGGATGAACAATATTAGGGTTATTATCTCGTAACTGCAATAAAAACTTTCCATCTCGATAAAGAATTGCTATAGCAACTTGAATCATAATTTGTTACTCATTACCCATTACCCCAGGGCTGTTTCATTCTCAGGGAAACCAGGGTTTTGTCGGGGTAGTGCCCGGTGTGCCTACCCTCCCCATCCCCGATTTGCAGGCGTTTCAGGGATGGGGGCCACCACGGGGGGATTGCCCCTACAAAGAATGAAACAGCCCTGCCCATTACCCATTACCCATTACCTATTCCGGTGTTCCGGTGTTCCGGTGTTCCCGGTTAGTTTCTTTGAGATAAACATCTCCAATATCTTTTCCTTTCATCTCCTTAATTAAAATACTTTTATATTCTACTTTACCTTGAATTAATAGGTTTTGTCCGAGGGGTGGTAAGGGTTGAGTGGTAAATACCCAAATTGAACCTGTATCATCTTGGAGTTGATAAGCGCCTGCCCCTAAAAAGGGTGCATGACTCTTGACTTTACCTCTGAGATAAACTTTAGCACCTATTTTGTGTTTTTGTTGTAGCAGTTCAATTTTAGCGGTATTAAAATTAATCCAACTTTCCGAGTGAGAAATACTTTGACAACCGACTAATCCGGTCACAAATAGTAATACAATACTAATTTGCCAGGTTTTGGTGAACTTCTGTGAAAATGAAAAGGTCATGGAGTCACTGAATATATTAATTGACAAGAGAGAGAACAAATTATGGATAATCTATTAGACGGTAAATCTACGGCTAAAAAGATTCAAGCCCACCTGCAAGAGCAGGTACAAATATGGCAAGCTAAAGTTGGACGTCCGCCCGGTTTAGCGGTGATTATGGTAGGAGAGAATCCCGGAAGTGTGGTATATGTTCGCAATAAAGAACAGGCCTGTGCTAGGGTGGGAATTGCCTCTTTTGGTCAACATTTCCCCGCAGAAACTAGGCAAGAAGAACTCACTCGTATTATCCATGAACTGAACAAAAATGAACAAGTTGATGGAATTTTAGTTCAGTTACCCCTGCCTGCTAATTTGGACTCCGTTGGGTTACTATATGAAATTGCTCCGAATAAAGATGCTGATGGTTTGCACCCGGAAAATTTAGGCCGATTAGCTAGGGGGGAAAGGGGGTTAAGAAGTTGTACCCCGGCGGGAGTTATGCGACTATTTGAGGAATATAATATAGAGCTAAAAGGCAAACACGCGGTGGTTTTGGGTCGCAGTATTTTAGTCGGGAAACCGATGGCTTTGATGTTATTAGAAGCTGATTGTACCGTAACTATTGCCCATTCTAAAACTCAAGATTTAGCTAAAGTTAGCCGGGATGGGGATATTGTGGTGGCGGCTATCGGACGTCCGCAAATGATTACAGCGGATTTTGTGAAACCTGGGGCGATTGTGATTGATGTCGGAATTAATAAAATTACGGATAATAATGGTAAATCTCGCCTAGTCGGGGATGTGGATTTCGAGAGTGTTCAACCCATCGCCCAATATATTACCCCAGTTCCGGGCGGTATTGGCCCGATGACCGTGGCGATGTTATTGCAAAACACCTTCTGGAGTTATTTGCAAAAGGTGCAGTAGATTAAGTTATTGATGGGTAGAAGCGGGGTAACCATCCGTGTCAACGACCGTCGAAAACCTGTGATTACAGCCGAGATCAGATCCCCCTAAATCCCCCTTCCCAAGGGGGACTTTGATCTCCTGTTCCCCCCTTGTTAAGGGGGCTAGGGGGGATCATTGACTTGGGATCAGATAGCGCGTGAATTCGGGTTTGAGCGCCTACTTTTAGCGTTAAGTTGACACTGATGGGTAACCCGCCTCTACGACTATTAACTGTTGCTTATGATCTTAAAAAATTTAAGTGTTGTCCATCAAGTTGCTGGAGATCATCTAAGCTTCCTTGTAATTTTAATTGACCTTCTTCCAAATAAATAATCTCATCGGCTCGGCGATTGACGCTGGGACGATGACTAATTAAAATTGTGGTTTTACCTTGACGAGATTTTAATAATTTATCTAAGAATTTTCCTTCACTAATGGGGTCTAATCCTGCGGTAGATTCATCTAAAATTAGAATGGGTGGGTCGTTGACAAGAGCTCTAGCAATTGCTAATTTTTGACGTTGACCTCCTGATAAGTTAGTACCAAATTCTCCTAATACAGTTAAATATTTTTCAGGAAGTTTATCAATAAATTGATCAGCTTCATCGACTTTGTAAGTCTTCCCAAAATTGAGGTTCTGCGGTGGTTGTTTTTAAGGTGACAGCACCTTTAAATCTTTTCCTCTCAGGATTTTTGTCTCTCCTCGGATTAGCAGATCATCGGTTAATATTTGAATCAGAAAAGGTGAGGTTAAAGATAAAATACCTACGCAAATATTGATTAAAAATGCTTCAAACAGAATCAATTTATCAGGTGCAACCCGCACAAAGAAACGGCTAATTCCTTGAACTTTATCTTCAGGTTGTTGTGCAAATCGTCAGAAGTCTGGTTGTAATAAAAGAGTGGTTAATCCTGTCCAGTTTTGGGCTAATTCTTGACGAGTAACATAACGAATTCCCACTTGGGGATATTAGTAAAGTAAAAATAGGGCAAAAATCACAAATGCGGGTCAGTGCTTATCCTTACCCAGATTATGGGATTTGGGAAGGAAGGGTTATCAGCATTTCTCCTGATGCGATTATCCCACAAAATACTGGAGTTAATTCTATTATTCCTTATTATGAAGTTACAATTCAACCGGATAAAGTTTATTTAAAAGATGATCCTAAGAATGCTTTACAGCCGGGTATGGAAATTCAGGCTGATATTGTTGCTAAAAATGAAACGGTGTTAACGTTTATTTTACGCAAAGCGAGGTTATTGACTGATTTGTAAAGTTGTAGCAATGAGTAGTTGAATCTTGACAACAACCTTAGTGTCTTTGTGTCTTTGTGGTTAAATTAAGCTTGATTTTGTTAGGATAACTATGGGGACTTCTGCACTTTGAATGATTGAAATCGGGATTTTTGATGGGCGGAGCCCATCCTACGAAGGTTTAATCTGTCCTTGTCCCATCTTCATAAATTCATGATCACTTCTGTGTCACAAGACTCGTAAAATAGTGAAGTTAAGACTTTGCTCCTGAAATCAAGGGAAAAATTAAGTCCCCAGGAGTCTACTTCTGTTAACATCACCCCTCCCTATACACAAGCACTCGTCATGGTATTGGTCAGCGAAATTAACTCACCGTTGGAAAACTCTCAGTTTGACTTATCGGCCTATCTCAACCAACGAAAAACCCTAGTAGAAAAGGCTTTAGATGAGTCTCTCCCCCTAATCTACCCTGAAAAAATCTATGAGTCCATGCGCTATTCTCTGCTAGCCGGAGGGAAGCGTTTGCGACCGATTTTGTGTTTGGCGACCTGTGAGTTAGTTGGTGGGACGGTAGAAATGGCCATGGCTACGGCTTGCGCCCTGGAAATGATTCACACTATGTCCTTAATTCATGATGACCTCCCGGCGATGGATAATGATGATTACCGTCGGGGAAAACTGACCAATCATAAGGTTTATGGAGAGGATATGGCGATTTTAGCTGGGGATGGTTTACTCAGTTATGCCTTTGAATTTGTGGCGACTAAAACCCCTAATGTTCCCGCAAATCAAGTTTTACAGGTAATTGCTCGTTTAGGTCGGGCGGTGGGGGCTGCGGGCTTGGTGGGAGGCCAGGTGGTGGATTTAGATTCCGAAGGACTAACGGATGTTTCCGAAGAAACTCTAACTTTTATTCATACCCATAAAACCGGGGCGTTATTAGAAGCCTGTGTGGTCTGTGGGGCGATTTTAGCCGGGGCTAAGGAAACGGAAATTGCCGGGTTATCTCGCTATGCCGGCAATATTGGTTTGGCGTTTCAGATTGTGGATGATATTCTCGATATTACGGCAACCCAGGAGGAGCTAGGAAAAACCGCAGGTAAGGATTTAACAGCTAAAAAAGTCACCTATCCCAGTTTATGGGGTATAGATGAATCCCGACGTCAGGCTCAAAACTTAATTGAATCGGCAAAAGCTGAATTATCTAACTATGGAGACCGGGCTATTCCTTTGTTAGCGATCGCTGATTTTATTACTAATCGCACTCACTAAAGCTATTGATTTCTATTATATGCAAGATTTTGCTCAAATCCTAAATAACCAAGTGTTATGGGTTGCCCTGTTAGCCTGTATTCTGGCTCAACTTTCTAAATTAGCGGTGGAGCTAGTCCAACATGGCAAAATTAATCTGCGGGTGTTGGTGACAACCGGGGGAATGCCCAGTTCCCACTCGGCATTTGTCGGGGCTTTAGCAACGGGAGTGGGCAAAACCATGGGGTGGGGAAGTCCTGATTTTGCCATTGCTGTTGTTTTTGCGTTTATTGTCATGTACGATGCCGCCGGAGTCCGTCAAGCCGCCGGAAAACAAGCCCGCATTTTAAATCAAATTATTGATGAAGTCTTTGAAGAACATAAACAATTAAGCGAAGAAAGATTAATTGAATTATTAGGTCATACCCCCTTTCAAGTGATTGTGGGTTTAGGATTAGGGATTGCGATCGCTGCAATTGGAGACATAACTTGGCCCCTACATTTCCTGCCAGTATAGCCAAGGGTTAAGTCTGATTTAACCACCAAGACACGAAGACACAAAGAAGTCGTTAACACCCTTGCTGCTTATTGCTATATTTCTATAGAAACCTTGGAATACAAGGTCTCTAGCTATTATTTTTAATTTAAGGTTTAACCGGAGGACTAATCACGGTGACTCGGTTACTATCAACTAACATTGACCAAAAGCCCCGACTACTTAACTTCTTTAAAGTTGCTGTTGCTCGTTCGGAATCCGCCGTATATTCTACTAATAAATAACGTCGCTGACCATAGGAAACTAAACCTAGATTTTCACCAATTAGGATTCGTAATTTTGCGGCTAATTCGGGCTGGTTCAAATCATCCACTAAAACTGCATAACCTGACCCCAAAAATTGAGAATTAGATGTTGGTTGTTTCTGGGGTATGGGTGGGGTTTCTCGAACAATCGGGGTCGGGCCAAGACCCGAATTCGGACTCGGACGGGGTATGGCCGTGACCTCCTGTTTCACCACATAAGCTGGTAACTTCACCTGCTCCTGTAGATAGGTGGCCCAATCCTCTGCAATTAAAGGATCACTGAATCCTCCTACCCGGGTCACAACATTAGTCAAATAGCGACAAACCTCACTATTGATGTCATTGGGTAACGTGCGCTGCACCAATTTTTGTTCCTCGGAAGTGTTACTGACAATCAATAACAAATATTCTCCAGGCTTTGGTGCTGCACACGTTTCCTGGGCTAAACTGGTTCGGACTGCTAAACCCCAACTGCTGGCCGTGAGCAGACTAGAAACCAAGATGGCAGATAACCTTTTGACACCACTTTGACGCATAAACACCGCAGTTGACAACAATTAAGCAACAGCTTTTATTGTACTGATCAGGGTCAACTATTGGATCGGAATTTTTAAGCCGCCGTTGCTAAAGACTTTAAAGCATCGGGAATACTGGCTGTTGGGGCTTGAAATTCTCCGGTAAGTACATACTCCAAACGCAATTTTAACCAGACAACCACTTGTTTATTTGTGGAAATAATTGCTACCGCCGGTTTAGGGCATTTGGCTTTAATATCGGCCATTTCCGGCGCTTCTAAAAAAGCAGGTTGCTGCACTAACCAAAAATCGATTTCTTTTTCCTGTTCCTGATAGTTGCGTTGGCGTTCGCGCAACACTTCTTCTAAGGGTTCTTCCTCCAATAAAAACTTGTGACTGCCTAAAACGTAGTAATAAGTCTGCATGGTTAATCGTTGTAAATTCTATCATGGGACGATTTCAGGGTTAGAGTTGCCCAAGAATCGCTTGTTTCATTTCTCGGACGGCCCGCTCTAAACCGACAAGAACTGCCCGACTTATTATTGTATGACCAATGTTGAGTTCTTCCATCCCTTCTAAGGCGGCAACGGGATAAACATTCCAGTACGTTAACCCATGTCCGGCATTCACCCGCAGTCCGGCTTCTAAGGCCTGTTGACACCCCTCGGCTAAAATTCCCAGTTCCCGAGCCTGGTCTTCCCCTGTGGCTTCTGCGTAGCATCCCGTATGCAGTTCGATGAATTTAGCCCCCACTTGGGCCGAGGCGGCAATTTGTTCGGGGTTGGCATTGATAAATAAACTCACCGGAATTCCGGCTTCCTGTAGGGTGGTTACTACATCGGTCATCCGAGGAATTTGTCCGGCGATATCTAACCCCCCTTCGGTGGTAATTTCTTCCCGACGTTCGGGGACAAGCGTTACATAGTCGGGTTTGATATCTAAGGCGATCGCCACCATTTCATCCGTCCCGGCCATTTCTAAATTCAGATGGGTTCTTACCGTTTGGCGCAATAGTCGCACATCCCGGTCTTGAATATGGCGTCGATCTTCGCGCAAATGCACCGTAATTCCATCAGCCCCCGCTAATTCCGCAAGCACAGCCCCCCCTACGGGATCGGGTTCAACGGTGCGACGGGCTTGGCGAATCGTGGCTATATGATCAATATTGACTCCCAGTGTCGGCAATTTTTGTCCCTCCTTGTATCCATACCGTCCTTCACCTTCCCAAATAATTCCACTACGGTCAAGTCGAATCTCATGGGAAAAATGTAGTATAATTGAAACTATGTTGTAATTCGATCCTTGATAAAACTAGACGGTACAGTTTATGCTAATATGGTAACAAATGTATACGGTCTAATCAATCCGCGTGAGGGCGCACTTATGGATATTATTTCTTTAGCGATCATTTTAGGTGTGGTTGTAGCATCGGATGAGATTCTCAACAATCAATTGAAAGTTTCAAAACGTTTGTTAGATTGGTTAGATAAGCAATAGGTAATGGGGATCACGGATTTAAGAGGATTTCACGGATTTCACGGATTTTAAGCTGTCCCCCAATTAAGTCGAGATCCGGGTTAATCTGCACAATCTTATTCAATCCGTGATAGGTTATGGATAATAGTTATTTATTTTTCTAGTAATAAATTAACTCTTACAATGATGACTGATAACTGATAACTGATTTAATATGTCTTATTATGTTTCGCCTCGTTTTCTCGATAAAGTAGCTGTTCATATCACCAAAAATTTCTTACAATTACCGGGTGTGCGAGTTCCTTTAATATTAGGAATTCACGGACGCAAGGGAGAGGGAAAAACCTTTCAATGTGAATTAGTTTTTGAGAAAATGGGTTTTGAACCCGTGATGATCTCCGGTGGAGAATTAGAAAGTCCTGATGCCGGAGATCCGGCACGTTTAATTAGATTAAGATATCGAGAAGCATCAGAACAAGTGAAAGTTCGGGGGCAAATGTGCGCCTTATTTATTAATGATTTAGATGCGGGTGCAGGACGGTTTGATTCAGGAACTCAATACACCGTTAATACTCAATTAGTCAACGCTACATTAATGAATATAGCGGATAATCCAACTAATGTACAATTACCCGGAAGTTATGATGCAACGCCATTAAATCGGATTCCTATTATTGTGACAGGAAATGATTTTTCTACCCTATATGCGCCCCTAATTCGGGATGGAAGGATGGAAAAATTTTATTGGGAACCGACTAGAGAAGAACGCATTGGTGTGTTACGCGGAATTTTCCCGACGGGGGAACTATCCCAACAGGATATTACCCAATTAGTTGATACTTTTCCTGAACAATCCCTGGACTTTTTTAGTGCAGTGCGATCGCGAATTTATGACGAACAAATTCGCGATTTTATTCATAAATTGGGAGTAGAAAGCATTTCTAAAAGGATTGTTAATAGTACGGAAAAACCTCCCGAATTTCAAAATCCCAATTTTAAATTATCCCATTTAATTGAAATGGGTCAACTGATGGTAGGAGAACAAAAACGCATTCAAGATATGCGATTAGTAGAAGAATATAATCAGTTTCGGACATTTAATAGTCAATTTGGAGCCTCGCCAATTCCGGTAAATTCCGAAAACACAATTATTTTTCCGAACCAAATTGAACCCAATTCCGAGAGTAATAAATTACCCATTGAAGTCCTAGAAAAAATTGATTATATTTTATCGAGTGGCTATCGTATCGGCTTAGAATCTGCCGATAAACGTCGATTTAAAACCGGATCTTGGAATAGCTGCGGGTTAAATTTTAACGAATCAAAAGCCAATATTATTCAAGGAATTGAAACCTGTTTAATTGAACATCCACAGGATTATATTCGTTTATTAGGAATTGATCCCATTGCTAAACGGCGAGTGATTGAAATGATCATTCAGAAACCATAAGTCTTCAGTTTAAAGTTGCCCCCTGATCTAAAAAAAAGGGGGGATTTAGAATTAATATAAAGTAGCTTGCCTTGTTTAACCCTCTAGGAAGCCATTTTGAGATAAACTATAGCAGTCGCGTCTAACAGTATTTGACAGGACTTACGCACCCAACCAAAGAAACCGGGTTTTTTTCCGAAAATACTTCGTTGTGACCCACATATTCTCTAAAAACCCGGTTTCTCGGGCGACGGTGCGTAAGTCCTATTTGAGAAAGAATGATCCAGTAAACCTTACGGTGAAGCCTTTCTCCCCTGTTGCGTGCTATACCATCACAATCTGAGTTATGCCATGAAAGGGATTACTTTCGTGATTAAAATTGGGTTAATTATAAGTTTGATTTTTGGCTGGACATTTCCTGCTAATGCAGTTAACCCAAAAACGATCAAACAATTGATAGAAACCAAAGATTGTCATTCATTTATCTGGAAAAAGTGTAACTTATCAGGGGCAAATTTACAAGGATTAGATTTATCAAATACTAACTTATCCGGGGCAAATTTAAAACAAGCAAATTTAAAAGGAGCTAACTTAAAATATGCTAACTTATCGGGAGCAAATTTAAGGCAAGCCCACCTAGAAAACGCTATTTTATTAAGAGCAAATCTCAGCAATGCTCAATTATCCTTTGCTAATTTAACTCAATCTAATTTGTTAGAAGTAAATTTAACCTTAGCTAATCTCAGCTATGCTAATTTAGAAAAAGCCAGATTATTAGGAGCAAGATTATGGGGAACAAATTTAAGTCAAGCTAATTTAAGCCAGACAAGTTTACGGGGAACAAATTTACAATATGCCAATTTAGAAAATAGTAATTTAAGTTTTGCAGATGTGAATAGTTTATTATTTCGAGATGCTACTCAATTTACTAATTTTAGTAATGCTAATTTACAAGGAGCAAACCTCGAAGGAGTGCACCTAGAAACCGTAATCTTACAAGGTGCTGTCATGCCCGACGGTTCAATTCATGAATAATCCTCAAAGGTCAAAATAGGTTATAATCTTAAAGGAAACAAACTGTTGATTTAATTTCATGCTGGAAACTCTACAAATTAAATTGTATGAACTAGCACAACTGGCAAATTATCTGGTTCAAACCCAACTGAATCACCTAAGTTTTGTTAGTATTGGTGTTATTTTTATCGCAGGTTTATTGACCAGTTTAACTCCTTGTATGCTATCGATGTTGCCAATTACAATTGGTTATATTGGGGGCTATGAAACCGAAAATCGAATCCAAGCCGCAATTCAATCAATCTGGTTTGCATTGGGACTGGCGACCACCTTAGCCGGGTTGGGAATTTTAGCGTCTTTTGTCGGACAAGTCTATGGTAAAATTGGCTTGGGTTTACCAATTATTGTGAGTTTAATTGCCATTTTAATGGGGTTAAATTTATTAGAAGCTCTACCAATACAATTACCCGCCTTTGATACCATAGGATGGATACCTAAAGGGTTTCCCCATAGCTTGAAATCCTATTTATTAGGGTTAACCTTTGGGTTAGTGGCTTCTCCCTGTAGTACCCCCGTTTTAGCTACCTTATTAGCCTGGGTTTCAACCACAGGAGATATGATTTTAGGCGGAGTTTTATTATTATCTTATGGGGTGGGTTACGTCGCCCCATTGGTATTAGCAGGAACCTTTACCGCCACAATTAAAAAGTTACTAGAACTGCGAAAATGGTCAAGTTGGATTACCCCTAGTAGTGGAGTTTTATTAGTGGGATTTGGTGTATTTTCTCTATTATTTAGATTTTTACCTGTTGCTTAATTTAAGGAGATAAAAATGGATACGGAGCTTTCAATATTTCAAAAAATCATGGCTGGAGAAACGGCTATTCAAAAAATGATTAGGAAAGAGATTTTGCCACTTTTGGCAGATTTACGACTAGCAATTTTATTGTTATTAATTATTGCTGTTTTTAGTATTTCTGGAACCGTTCTGGAACAGGGACAATCCCTGGAATATTATCAATCTAATTACCCTGAACATCCGGCTTTATTTGGGTTTTTAACCTGGAAAGTTATTGTTTTTATTGGAATTGATCATGTCTATCGAACTTGGTGGTTTTTATCACTTTTAGTATTATTTGGTAGTAGTTTAACTGCTTGTACCTTTACCCGACAATTACCTACTTTAAAATCCGCCCGTCGCTGGACATATTACGATAAACCAAAACAATTTCAAAATATCGCTTTAAGTGCTGAATTAACTACAGGTTCATTAACAGCTTTAGAACCTTTATTAAAAAAACGCAATTATTTAGTCTTTCAAGAAGGTAATAAACTTTATGCGAGACGGGGACTGATTGGCAGAATAGGGCCAATTATTGTTCATGCTAGTATGTTAATTATTTTAGCCGGATCTATTATCGGTTCCATGACGGGATTTATTGCTCAAGAATTAGTTCCGGGCGGGAATACTTTTCAAGTTAAAAATATCCTAGATGCGGGACAATTTTCTCAATCTCAAATTCCTAAAGATTGGTCAGTTAAAGTTAATCGGTTTTGGATTGATTATGATGCGGAAGGTAGAATTGATCAATTTTATTCTGATTTATCAGTATTAAATCAACAAGGAGAAGAAGTTGATCGCAAAACGATTCACGTTAACGAACCTTTGCACTATCAAGGTGTTACTTTTTATCAAGCAGATTGGGGTATTGCAGCGTTACGAGTACGGGTGAATAAAAGTCCGGTCTTTCGTTTACCGATGGCACAATTAGAAACCCAAGGAAAGGGTAGAATTTGGGGAACTTGGATTCCAATTAAACCGGATTTTAGTGCGGGGGTTTCTGTCTTAGCTAGGGATTTAAAAGGAAATGTATTAGTTTATAATGGCAAGGGTGAATTAGTTTCAACAGTTAGAGAGGGAATGTCAACGGAAGTGGATGGAGTTACAGTATTTATTGATGAAATTATCGGGAGTACAGGATTACAAATAAAAGCCGATCCGGGGATTCCTATTGTTTATTTAGGGTTTGGATTATTAATGATTAGTGTGATCATGAGTTATGTTTCCCATTCGCAAATTTGGGCATTAAAAGAAGGCGATCGCTTATATATTGGCGGGAAAACAAATCGAGCTAAAGTTACTTTTGAACGAGAAATTGTCGCCATTTTAGATGACTTGGATAATCTAGATCAGAATAATACACTTTCGTTAGGGAGTTTGTCAGAAAATCCTCAAAGTTAACTATAGAAACTGAGTTTCTCCCAAAAACCCAGTTTCTGGTAATTATTTTTAGGTAAAAAAATATGACTGAAATTCTTCAAAATCAAGCCTTATTATTTCTTAGACAAGCTCTCAATAATCCTACGGCTAATTTTAGAGATGGACAATGGGAAGCGATCGCCGATTTAATCCAAAATCGTTCTCAACTTCTCGTTGTTCAACGCACAGGATGGGGTAAAAGTTTAGTCTATTTTTTGGCAACTCGCCTGCTCAGAAATCAAAAATCAGGCCCGACTTTATTGATTTCTCCCCTATTAGCATTAATGCGAAATCAAATGGTGGCGGCGGAACGAATTGGGGTGAAAGCTGCTACAATTAATTCAGATAATCAAGAGCAATGGGATAGCATTCAAAAGCAATTATTAGCCGGACAGATTGATCTTTTATTAATTTCTCCAGAACGTCTTGGAAATGAAGACTTTAGAAACAATATTTTAATTCCTATTTCTCAAAAAATCGGTTTATTTGTGGTCGATGAAGCCCATTGTATTTCCGACTGGGGACATGACTTTAGACCTGATTATCGTCGCATTGTCAGAATTTTACAAGCTCTCCCGAAAACTATTCCGGTTTTAGCTACAACCGCTACTGCAAATAATCGAGTTGTTGAGGATATTAAAACCCAACTGGGAGACAATTTACACATCGTCCGAGGAGCTTTAACTCGGAATAGTTTAAAACTGCAAAATATTCACCTTCCTAACCCGGCTAGTCGTCTGGCTTGGTTAGCAGAAACCTTGCCCAATTTACCCGGAAGCGGCATTATTTATACCTTAACGGTGAAAGATGCAGAAAGAGTAGCAGAATGGTTACAAACGCAAGGAATTGATGGGAAAGCCTATCACGGACAATCAGAATCACGGGAACCTTTAGAAAATCAACTCTTGAATAATGAAATTAAAGTTTTAGTAGCAACAACCGCATTAGGAATGGGTTTTGATAAGCCCGATTTAGGGTTTGTAATTCATTATCAAAGACCGGGTTCTGTTGTGCATTACTATCAACAAGTAGGACGGGCAGGAAGGGCTGTTGAACAAGCTTATGGGATTCTTTTGTGTGGCGATGAAGATGATGATATTATTAATTATTTTATTCAAACAGCCTTTCCACCAGAAGCCCATACTCAATCCATTTTAAATGCTTTAAATCAATCTCAAAATGGTTTTTCAACCCCGGAACTTGAAAAATATTGTAATTTATCCAGAGGACAAATTGACAAAGTTTTAAAACTACTATCTTTAGAATTTCCCAGTCCAGTTGTCAAGCAAAAAACGAAATGGTATGCGACATCAATTGATTATCAACCTAATAGTCAAAAAATAGAAATATTAACTCAAATTAGACGACAAGAACAAGCTCAAATGCAAGATTATATGAACAGTCAATCTTGCTTAATGGAATTTTTATCAACAGCTTTAGATGATCCCTATGCTCAACCCTGTGGAAAATGTGCCGTTTGTTTAGGTCAACAATTATTCCCTGAAACGGCTGCTTTAGAAATAGTTAATCAAGCCATTCAATACCTAAAACGTTGTGATTTAATCATTGAACCTCGCAAACAATGGCCGTCAAAAGGAGCCTTACAAATTTATGATTTTTCAGGTAACATTAAACCAGATTTAAAGTCAGAAATTGGACGAGCGTTATGTCTTTGGGGGGATGCAGGTTGGGGAGAATTGGTAAAAACTGGAAAATATCAAAACCGTTATTTTGATGATGTCTTATTGCAGGGTGTAATCGAAATGATTCAGCGATGGCAACCGCAACCAAAACCAACTTGGGTAACTTGTGTTCCTTCCTTAAATCGTTCTCAATTAGTGCCGGATTTTGCTGAAAGATTAGCTCAAAAATTAGGTTTACCTTTTTTTCCAGTAGTGCAAAAAATTCGCCAGACCCAACCTCAAAAAACCATGAGTAATAGCTATCAACAAGCTCATAATTTAGATGGTGCATTTCAAATTGATCTGGAAAATATTCAAAAAGGTGCTGTTTTTTTAGTCGATGATTTTGTGGATTCTCGATGGACATTAACTATCGTTACCGCCCTATTACGTCAAGGGGGAAGTGGTCAAGTTTTTCCCCTGGCTTTAGCTTTAAATTCCTTATCTCAATCTAGTTAAATTTAAACCCCATGCTCAACCATCAATTACCTTCTGATACCCAAGCAATTTTATTATTATGTGCCAACTTTGGTCAAAATCGCAAAACCGAACCGCAACCGTTAACTTTAAGTGAATATAATACCCTAGCTAATTGTTTACGGTTACAGCAATTAACGCCAAAAAATTTATTAGAAGAAACGGCTAAAAAACAGCTATTAGAAATGATCATTCCTCTTGATCCTAACCGAATTATTGCCTTATTAGAACGGGGAATGATGTTAAGTTTAGCGGTAGAAAAATGGACAAGTCAAGGGTTATGGATATTGGGACGAAGTGATCCTGAATATCCTCGCTGTCTCAAACAAAAACTTCAACATTTAGCCCCAGCAATTTTATATGGTGTGGGGAATTTTGAACTACTTTCTCAAGGGGGTTTAGCGGTGGTGGGTTCCCGTGATGTTGATGAAGAAGGACTGAATTATACTGATTATATTGTTCAAACTTGTGCAGAACAGGGAATACAAATTATTTCAGGAGGGGCGAGAGGAGTTGATCAAACAGCGATGTTAGTGGCTTTAAATGCAGGGGGAAATGTTGTGGGAGTCCTGGGAGATAGTTTGGCAAAATCAGCGGTTTCTAGCAAGTATAGAAACTTTATTAAAAGCGGAAATTTAACCTTAATTTCTTCCTATGATCCCGATGCTGGATTTAATGTAGGGAATGCTATGGGACGAAATAAATATATTTATGGATTATCTGATTATGGGTTAATTATTAGTTCTTTTGTAGACGAAGGAGGCACTTGGGCGGGTGCAATTGAAGCGTTAAAAAAAATCAAAACTGTTCCGGTATTTGTGCGAATGCAAGGAACGATACCAGACGGAAATCAACAGTTAATTAATCGAGGGGCTAAACCTTTTCCTGAGATGCCTTTTAATCGTCCGCTTCAAGAACTTATTATAGATGCAATTGCGATTGATCAGGATACTTTAACGGCTGTTAATAATTCAGAAATTGATTCAACGCCATCTCCTAGTATTCAACATCAAATTAAACCCGCTTCTGAAAATAGCGAAATTCAGAAAGATACACCCGTTTATCCGGCTTCTCAAACTATTTATGAAGCGGTATTACCCCTAATTCTCTGTCAACTTGAACAACCAAAAGATGCCAAATCTTTGGCTGAGTTATTACAAGTTAGACTCTCTCAAATGCAAGATTGGTTAAATTTAGCGGTTAGTCAAGGAAAGGTTAAAAAGAATAAAAAACCCGTGACGTATGAACTCAATCGAGATGTTTCTTTATTATCATTTATTTCTAATAAATAGTCCAATGCAGTATGATTTGCTACAAATTTATTGTTTGTACACAGGTTAATAATAAAAATGCGATGCCGCAAGGCGGCGGCTACGCGATCGCATTTGCTAAATAATTAACATTTCAACCGTAGGGACGGGTTCCGAGACGATCTTTAATTATCAGTAATTATCTCCCTAAACCCACCCTCTATTCTCAAGCGATCGCATTTAAGAGTATTAGAATAAACTAAACTACACCTGCTTGAAAAATCTGGTTTGCTGTGAGGTTCAAATCTGGAAAAGTTGGCGACACAATGCGATCGTTCTCTCTAAACTTGACAATTTGATATTCACCGTCAACCAAGTTACAGATAGAAATTGTCGGTTGTTTGGGATTTCCAATAAAATTGCGTCCGCCCAAACCAGCATAATCGATAATCCAATATTCTGGGATACCCATTTCCTCATAATCGGCATATTTCAAATAGTAATCATCTCGCCAATTGGTTGATACAACCTCAATTAACAAAGGGATCGATGCACCTAAACTGAGGGTAGATTGTTTTTGCCATAA
>MNYZ01000011.1 GCA_001873365.1 Oscillatoriales cyanobacterium CG2_30_40_61
TAACCGCTGAAAGCATCTAAGTGGGAAGCCCACCTCAAGATGATTGCTCTCACCACTTTTTGTGGGTAAGGTCACGGGCAGAACACCCGTTTATAGGTGTTAGGTCGAAGTCCAGCGATGGATGTAGCCGAGACACACTAACAGACCGAGGGCTTGACCTCATTTCAACTACTCCAGTTTCTCTGCAATCTTCAGTGTTTCTGAACTGAATTTAATATCCTTGATTTAAAGACTTTTAATCTTTCCTGGAATCAATTTAGTAAAATAACTCTAAAAAGAGCAGTATTTATAATATAAATACTGCTCTTTTTTCCTAAGCTAAAACTACAAGATTATATCCTAACGATAGGGATTTTTGACTTATAGACTCAACCAGTTTTATATTATAAATAAGATTTAAGATTAAAGTATGTAATTTAATTACTACGGAGGTTTTGACAACAAGCATAGGTATCGAATAACCCGCCCACTAAACTACAGGTTAGGGCAATAACTAAACAGCCCTGTAAGGGATGTCCATTGCCAAAGGTGGCGAGAAATTTGAGCATTTGGTTACAGCCTAACACCCCTAAATTTTGGATAACCGGGAGGTGACTCATCAGGACAAAGGTGATTAATCCCACTGCAATCAATAATAGCGGGGCAATAAAACTAAAGGTGATTGCTAGTAGTAAAGAACGAAGAAAATGGGGAAAAATACTCATAAATTTATCCAAAGGTGCTCGGTTATCTTCAGCTTGTTGGTAAGTTCCGTTAACCTGACTTAGATAGATGGGGGATCAGGGAAAATCTAGGTTATTAATTTCTAAGATAGGAGCAATCGCACCTTTTAATCGAATCTGTGAGAAATCTTAAATATAAAGTCAAAAAAATTAAACTTTATGCGTTATAAATCTTGTTGAAGATTTGTATATTTTTAGTGTTTGGTTGAACTTTATCCCATTTTTATTCCCTTGAGCAATTCTAAAACTCGTTCCAGCTTTGGACTTTGGCTACAGCGATTTATTGCCGCCCTATTATTGGCAGGTCAAGTGGTGGTGCATTTACTCCAGGCTAAAATTCACCGTCGTAACACTTTGGAACAAATGGTGATAGTTGGGCCCGAATCCTTAATGATTGCTCTGCTCACGGCTAGTTTTGTGGGGATGGTGTTTACAATTCAGGTGGCGCGGGAATTTGTGGCTTTGGGGGCTGTGAATATTGTCGGAGGAGTTCTTGCCCTGTCCCTAGCCCGGGAACTAAGTCCGGTATTAACAGCCGTGATTGTGGCGGGGCGGGTCTGTTCGGCTTTTGCGGCGGAAATTGGTACGATGCGGGTCACGGAACAAATTGATGCCTTATATATGTTGAAAACTGACCCGGTAGATTATTTAGTTATTCCCAGGGTGATTGCTTGTTGTGCAATGTTACCGATTTTAACCGTTATTTGTTTGGTGACAGGATTAGCTGGAGGTCTATTGATTTCTACTACTATGTACAATATTTCCTCAACAGTCTTTTTAGATTCAGTCAGGAATTTCCTGCAAGTTTGGGATGTCTGTAGTGGCTTAATTAAAGGCTTAGTTTTTGGGGCGGCTATTGCTATTATTGGAACCAGTTGGGGATTAACGACAACTGGAGGGGCAAAAGGGGTGGGTCAGTCCACAACAACAGCCGTTGTCACCGCCCTATTATCGATTTTTATTATTGATTTTTTCCTTTCTTGGATTATGTTTCAAGGGATGGGAAGCACCATCAAGAGTTAATAATAACCTTTTGGGTTACCGCGCTGAAAGTTTTCCTACTCGCTACAATTTTGCTACTATTTATCTAATTTTTTTATCTCCAAAAATTATTATAATATAGCCCGATAAAAAGCTACTATTTTGTATTGTTTATTGACTCAGTTTGTATGAAATTAACTTTGGATAAGTAAAAATTATTTAGAATATGAGAAATATTTGTTATATTGATAGGCTTGTAGATCTATTCATATACTAATATCTATGGTATATTTATGTTCAACAGTAAAAAATCTATGTAACTGACGAAAGTTAACGAGACTTCAACCCGCTATAAAGCCCTAGAAATAGGGTTTGACACCCCTTTAATCTTTCTGCAAACTGATCAATAGGTCACACCCATGGCTGATTTTTTCCTAAAAACCATCTGGTGGATACCCTGCTACCCCTTAATCGGAGCTTTGTTATCTACCCTTTGGTTCCCCTCCATTATTCGACGTACTGGCCCCCGTCCAGCCGGATATGTCAATATCATCACCACCCTATTCGCCTTTGTCCATGGGTTATTCGCCCTGAGCACCATTTGGGGGCAGCCTCCCCAAGTCTTGATTATTCCTTGGTTTAGTGTCGTTGACCTCAACCTCTCAATTCCTTTAGAAATCTCTGTTATCACCGTAGGGGCTACCTTAGTGATTACGGGTTTAAATCTCCTCGCCCAAATTTACGCCATCGGTTATATGGAGATGGACTGGGGCTGGGCGCGATTCTATTCCCTCTTAGCCCTATTTGAAGCCGGGTTATGTGCGCTAGTCCTGTGTAACTCCCTATTCTACAGTTACATTATTCTGGAAATTCTCACATTAGGAACTTATTTATTAGTCGGTTTATGGTTTAACCAACCCTTAGTTGTCACCGGGGCTAGAGATGCCTTTTTAACCAAACGGGTCGGAGACTTATTCCTATTAATGGGAGTAGTTGCCCTATTTCCCCTCGCCGGAACTTGGAATTTTACGGAGTTAGCCCAATGGTCACAAACCGCCCAAATTGACCCCAAAGTAGCGACCCTATTAGGATTAGCCTTACTGGCGGGGCCATTAGGAAAATGCGCCCAATTTCCCCTACATTTATGGTTAGATGAAGCTATGGAAGGCCCCCTTCCCAGTACGATTTTACGCAATTCTGTGGTAGTTGCCTCTGGAGCTTGGGTGTTAGTCAAAATACAGCCTGTTTTAGCTTTATCTCCTTTGGTAATGTCAACAATGGTATTAATTGGGTTAGCAACTTCCATAGGAGCCAGTTGTATTGCCATTGCTCAAATTGATATAAAACGCGCCCTTTCCTATTCCGTTAGTGCCTATATGGGCATTACTTTTATTGCGGTGGGAACCGGACAAACTCAAGCGGCTCTTTCTTTATTATTAACCTATGCTTTACCCATGGCTTTATTAGTCATGACCACCGGGGGAATTATTAGTAATAGTATCACCCAAGATTTAACCCAATATGGCGGTTTATGGTCACGGCGTCCGATATCGGGATTGTGTTTTTTAGTGGGAATTATCGCCTTAGTTGCTGTTCCTCCCTTTGGCGGTTTTTGGACAATATTAGAGTTAGCAGAAACTCTCTGGAATACTCAACCCGCAATTGCACTATGCCTGTTTTCAGTAAATGGTTTAACCGTCTTTAGTTTAACCCGTGAATTTGGGTTAATTTTTACCGGAAAACCCCAACAAATGACCACCCGCTCCCCGGAAGTTTTATGGGCAATGGTATTACCTATGACAATTTTATCGGGATTTTGTCTGCATATTCCTTTACTATTAAAACAATGGAATTTATTACCTCAAGGGGAAACGATTAATCTAACAGTTGCAGGTTTATTAATCACCTCGACTATTTTAGGATGGGGAATTAGTGCGATGATTTATTGGAATAGTAATTGGCAAAAACCTGTTAAACTTCCCTCCCAAGCCCTACAAGACTTCTTTGCTTATGATTTTTACACCGCAAAACTGTATCGAGTCACCATTATTTTTGTCGTGGGGTTAATCTCTAATACAATGTATTGGATTGACCGCTATATTGTGGATGGATTTGTCAATTTAGTTGGGATAGCAACGGTTTTTAGTGGGCAAAGTTTGAAATACAATGTTTCCGGTCAAACCCAATTTTATGCTCTGACCATTATCTTGGGAGTCACCTTACTCTTAGGGTTTTTTACCCTAAATTTATTTTAAAAGACTTTCTGCTTTTCCTCTATAATCCATTCAAAGGATTAATTATCTAAAAATTCAAATCAACTCCAAGTACAAAAATCATGGACAAAACTCAACAAAAGTTAAAAATTTCCCGTCGGAATTTATTAAAGTTTGGTGCAGGAGCAGCGGGAACTGTGGCTTTAACTACCTGGTTAGGAACAAAAATCAGTCGGTTAAAAACCCAACCGGCTATTACCCAAAATAATATCACCACCGAGCAAGCGTTAAACCAACTGTTAGAAGGAAACAAGCGGTTTATCGAAAATAAACCGAAACATCCTCACCAAAATCAGGAGCGGATGAAAGAAGTTGCCGCAGGTCAAAAACCTTCTGCCGCTATTTTAGGGTGTGCTGACTCCAGAGTATCAGCCGAGATTATTTTTGATCAAGGTTTAGGCGATATTTTTGTGGTGCGTAATGCTGGGAATGTTGTTACTCCTGAAGAAATGAGGTTACTATAACTTAGAAACCGGAATGGTAAAACTTGTGGCTTAAAGCTACCTGAAGCAAGTTTATCAAACAAACCATCTAAAACTTTGATAAACTTGCTAATTTCTAAAAAATTGAGTCATTGGTTAACTTAAATATTCCTGTTTTTCCCACCCTAAACTTATGTTGAGTGCTTTAATTATTATTCCAATTTTGGCAGTTTTATTAATTGGACTTTTGCCAAAACAATTGTCAGCCTCTCAAGTGCGTTCCCTTGCCTTAGCCATAACTGGTGTGATTTTAATTTGGACAATCAAACTCGCCTTTGATTTTGATTTAACCAATCCTAATTTCCAATTGCAAGAATATCTAGCTTGGATTCCCCAATTAGGACTATCCTATAGTTTAGGAATAGATGGTTTATCCTTTCCCTTAATTGCTTTAAGCGGGGTTTTAACCTTTATTGTCATTGCCAGCAGTCACAAAAATCTGGAGCGTCCTCGCCTCTATTACTCCATGATTTTATTAGTTAATGCGGCAATTGCTGGAGCATTTTTATCTCAAAACTTACTGCTGTTTGTTTTGTTTTATGAATTGGAATTAATCCCCATTTATCTATTAATTAGCATCTGGGGGAGTGAAAAACGTGCCTATGCGGGGATGAAATTTCTGATTTATACCGCCCTTTCTGGGATTCTAATTTTAGCCGGATTTTTAGCTATGGCGTGGCTAAGTGATGCCGGAAGTTTTGATTATTCTGCCATTCAAACCCAGAACTTTGAATTAACAAATCAGTTAATTTTGCTGACGGTTTTATTATTAGGATTTGGGATCAAAATTCCCTTAGTTCCCCTGCACACTTGGTTACCCGATGCCTATGTCGAATCTTCTCCCCCGGTCACCATTTTATTAGGCGGAATTTTAGCAAAATTAGGAGCTTATGGTTTAATTCGGTTTGGTTTACAACTGTTTCCTGAAGCTTGGCAAATTGTTAGCCCTACCCTGGCAACAATTGGGATAATAAGTGTGTTATATGGAGCCTTAACTGCTATTGCCCAACAGGATATTAAACGGATGGTAGCCTATAGTTCTATTGGTCACATGGGTTATATTTTAGTCGCGGCGGCGGCGGCAAATGAATTAAGCTTAATAGGGGCAATTGCTCAAATGGTAGCCCATGGTTTAATCTTGGCAATTCTGTTTCAATTAGTCGGAATTGTAGAAGAAAAAGTGGGAACCCGGGACTTAAATATTCTGAATGGTTTAATGAACCCAGTTCGCGGTTTACCCTTAGCCAGTGCTTTATTAATTATGGCAGGAATGGCGAGCGCTGGTATCCCTGGTTTAGTGGGATTTGTCGCCGAGTTTCCCGTCTTTCAAGGTACATTTTCGGTCTTCCCCATTCACAGTTTATTGTGTATTATTGCCTCCGGTTTAACGGCTGTTTATTTTGTAATTCTCCTCAACCGAACTTGTTTTGGTAAACTGGATAATAAATTAGCTTATTATCCGAAAGTAACCTTTTCAGAACAAGCTCCTGCACTCGTTTTAGCTGCCTTAATTTTCATTCTGGGGATACAACCTACTTGGTTATTTAGATGGATGGAACCCACCGCCCAAGCCATAATTATTTCCTTAAATCAATCTGTTCCTACCCAAATTGCGATTAAATAATAAACCACTCCAAGAAACCGGGTTTCTGCCTCAGATTTTGCCAATAAAATCCAGATTTTTTTCAGAAACCCGGTTTCTGATTCCCCCTAAAATCAACAATCCAAGAAACCGGGTTTCTGCCTCAGATTTTGCCAATAAAATCCAGATTTTTTTCAGAAACCCGGTTTCTGATTCCCCCTAAA
>MNYZ01000093.1 GCA_001873365.1 Oscillatoriales cyanobacterium CG2_30_40_61
TTACCTACACCCATACCAACAGTTGAACCAACTCCCATACCCACGGTATTACCTACACCCATACCAACAGTTGAACCAACTCCCATACCCACGGTATTACCTACACCCATACCAACAGTTGAACCAACTCCCATACCAACAGTTGAACCAACTCCCATACCCACGGTATTACCTACACCCATACCCACGGTAGTACCTACACCTGTACCGACGGTATTACCTACACCTGTACCAACAGTTGAACCAACTCCCATACCCACATTAGCACCCACACCTGTACCTACACCTGTACCGACGGTATTACCTACACCTGTACCTACACCCATACCCACGGTATTACCTACACCTGTACCTACACCTGTACCCACGGTATTACCTACACCTGTACCTACACCTGTACCTACACCTGTACCTACACCTGTACCCACACCAACTCCCGTACCTGCGAGCGTTTTAGAGTTTAGTTCCGCTAATTTTAGTGTGAATGAAAATGGCACGGTTGTTAATACCATTACGGTTAACCGCACCGGAGGAAGTAGCGGTTTAGTCACAGCAACCATTACCCCAACGGATGGAACCGCAACGACTAATTCCGACTATAATAGTACGCCTATAACAGTAACATTTGCTGATGGAGATATTACCCCGAAAACTATTACAATTCCCATCATTGAGGATACAGTATTTGAACCAACAGAAACCATTAATTTAACCTTGGCTATTACGGGAGGAGCCGCAACAGTTGGAACTCAAAATACGGCAATTTTACAAATTATTGATAATGATCCCAGCGAAAATATCCAGTTAAATAGTGCAACCTATTTAGGAACAACTGGAAATGATAGTGGTGCATCGGTTGAAATTTCCCCCGTTGATAATAATATTATTATTGCGGGTAATTTTAACGGTTTGGGAGAAATTCAACGGTTACAAAATGGTAATACAGTCCCTTTATCTAATACACCATTAGGCGGTATTGTCAATGATTTAGATGTGGATCGAGATAGTGGAGAAATTGTCGCCGTTGGGGATTTTGGAATTAAAGTTTATGACCCTACAGCTAATACGGTTTTATGGTCACAACCGGGAACTTTTAATCGAGTTGCGATCGCCAATGATGGTACAGTTGCCACCTTAAATAATAATACCGATACTATTACCTTATGGAATGGATCGGGAACTCAATTAACTAGCACAACCTTAACCGGAACTAATGTTAATCCGGCGGATATCACGATTGATCCTACTACCAAACAAGTCTTTGTTACCGGGTATAATCAAGTTACCAGCACTTTACAAACTCCTTTCCTACGCGGGTTTGATTCTTCCTTGAATTTGTCATGGAAAACCTGGGATTTTAGTGCAACGGAAGTCACCGGACAAAATTTAGGAGCAGATACAAGAGGAGAACGAATTACAATTGGTAAAGATGGGGGACTTTATTTCTTAGGAAGAACCGATGGTGGTAATAATGTTTTTCAACGGGACGGTCAAAACATTACTCAAAATTTAGCCACAAAAGTTGATATTGATTCCTTTAATAATTTCTCCGGTGCTGGGGCGGGAACTTTCACTTTTCATGCCAAAATTAATCCTAATAATGGAACAGTTGATCGGGGTCAATTTATTGTTACCCGGACTAGCACCGGGGCGAATAGTTTTACCCCCAATTCGATCACGGCTGACGAATTTGGTAATATATATATAGGAGGATCTTCGGCTTTTCAATTGCAAAATCGTCCTGGTAAAACCATAAATAATCAACCCGTTGGAGCTTATACCTTGGGAGAAATGGCTGTATTAGGATTATCCGCAGATTATACTATCAGAAAATTCTGGACTCCTTTAACTCAAATGGGCGACGCTGATGGTGCTAAAGGAAGTGTGAATGGTTTTGCAGTAGCAAAGGGTGAAGCTGTGATCTTGGGGACAGTAACCCAACCTGCTGTGGCGACAACAACTAACGCAATTAATCCTAACCCATTAGGAGGAAATGATGCTTATTTAGCCACTTGGTCGGTTTAGCTCAGAAACCGGGTTTCTCAACAAAACTTGATGGAAACTCAGAGATAAGGATTAGAAACCCGGTTTCTTAAATCTACGTCGATTAGTTTAAATACCCTCCGATGTTGTTTTTTACCTCTAATATCCCCCTGATCAAGCGCTCTCTGCGCAACAACGGGTTTTTTGCTATAACCTGTAAATTCTCACACACACTGATTATGTTAAAACTCTTGACAATAACCCGATCTTTCCGTCGTCGTTGGCTATATCCATTAATTGCAATTGCGATTAGCTTGAGTTTGGTATTGAGTTCAACGATCGCCACCTTGGCAATTCCTTTACCTGAGTTAATCTTTAGAGGAGTTCAAGTTATCCAATTATCGAATTTATCTGCACGACAGGAAATAGCGATCGGGGGACAAATTAATCAGGAATTACTCTCCAAGCAAGTTAAATTATTTCGTAATCAAGACGCTCAAAACTATATTAACCAAATTGGTCAACGTCTAGCGCAAGCAAGCGATCGCCCTAATATTCCCTATACTTTTCAAGTAATTGATGATCGAAATGTTAATGCTTTCGCCACCATGGGCGGGTTTGTTTATATTCATACGGGCTTAATGGCGGCGGCCGATAATGAAGCGGAATTAGCCAGTGTGATCGCCCATGAAATCGGACATATTGCCGGACGTCATGCGATCAAACAAATGCGTCAAGCCGCCATTGCTGCGGGGGTAGCTACGGCCGTTGGTGCTGATCAAAACAAATTAGTCCAAATTGGGGTAGAATTAGCCTTAAACCGCCCGAAAAGCCGTGAAGCTGAATATGAAGCCGATCGCCTGGGTTTAGGAACTTTAATTCGTGCAGGTTATGCTCCCCGGGGTGCTATTGATTTTATGGCTAAACTGTTAAAAAGTGGCTCTCCCCCAACTATTATTAGCACTCACCCCGCGACCGGAGATCGGATTTCTGCCATGCAACGACTTTTAGATCCGAGTATGCTCAATTCTGGTTATGGGTTAGATAGTAATTCCTATCGCGCCACCATTGAACGGATTTTGTCTTAATTGCATCCAAATTAGGGAGAAAATCAACTTCTCCCCCCAAATCAATCTATAGCAATCCTATTTGAGTTGTGTTGAAAATCCCTGATCAAAAGGGAACACCGGAACAGGGAACGCCGGATCTGGGAACGCCGGATCTGGGGTAATACTTCTGGCCGTTTCATATCAGTATTGAAATGTTACAACCTATTTAGGATTGCTATATATCTCACTACTAATTTCGACTTTCCGTTTCTTTTTTAATTGCCTCTAGGGTTTGTTTTAAGCTATTTTGATAGATATTATAAAATAAAGTTAGGCTAGGAGTAGAACCCGGGTCAACTTTCACTTGATGCTCAATTAAAACTTGTTTCTCAGAAATCGGTTCAATTTTCCAAGTTCCTTGTAAAGCTTTTAAATCACCATCAACCAGTTTAAAATCAATTTGTTTAGGATAGGTTTCTGTCGTAGCAATTTTAACTCTAGTTTTTTGATTAAAAATAAACGCTTGAATTTGATATACCTGTTCAAATACCTTATGATTACCTTCGGTTTTTAAGACTTTACTACTAATAACATTAGGTAAAAATTGATCAAAATTATTATAGTCAATTAAAACTTTCCAAGCCGTATCCACAGAACTATTTACCACAATTTTAGCGATATATTGACCCTCTTTTCCGGTGACAGTTGCTCCTTGAGGTTGACTGGCAATCAAATTAGGATCAACTAATTCAGCCATAGCTAGAGGGCTACCGACCAAATTTAAACCTAAACCGAGAATAGAAACAAATGTGATCAAAACTTGATTGGATTTTGGCGGCGTAAAATTAAAAGGCATTGGTATTTTTAACAGTTTATTGAGGAGAAACGCAAAATTTTACGGTTCTATTGGTTGTAGTTATTATAGCAGAAAAAACCCACTTACCGGAATAGGACTTATGCAAAGAAACCGGGTTTCTACAAAAATCTCCAGGTTTATCCCTAGATATCTGAGAAGAAACCGGGTTTCTACTCAAATAGGATTGCTATAGTGCATTTTATCAATAGATTTAGCCACAGGCCCAAACAAACGCAAACTGATCTTTATGGGTTTTGCATTGCAGAATATGGGCAATTCCCAAATCACCAAACGCATAGTTAAGGTTTTCGCACGAAGCTAATTGAAACACTTGCCGCATCGGAACCCGACAAACGGGACAGCCTGGACACTCCATACCCTGAACCCAGCGCGGGTAGCCGCCCAGCTTATCACTCCCATCGGTGGGGTATATCTGATCGTAGTCGTCCCCATCATCCCAACCCAAACGCTCCATCACCGCATCCCACAAGTCATATTCCTGTAACCTCTCCCAGCCATAAACCTGTGCTACCAGATCATCAGGGTCGGGATAGTCTTGAATTTCTAGCCATTCGGTGATGGTCTTAGCGGATAAATAAGTGCCATAATCTTCTCCATCGATTTGGGGTAGGGGTGGAGTTGAACCCATACCCACGGGTTGTACCAGACGAATTATGACGTTTTTAATTAGTAATGGAACTCTACCATAATAAATTGTTCCTTCTTCTACCTCGAACCCACACTTATCAGACATACAGTGGAACATTTGCAACAGACCTGTACCAAACTCCTCACGCACAGGTTTTGGCAATTGACTCAAATTCAGTTGAACAAACAGTTGCAGGGGTTCGGCGCAACAGGGACAACCGGGCCAGGTTTCATCTATTGCCAGCCAGGGACGACCGGAAAACTTAGAAGCTAGGCGATCGCCATCTCCGACCGTAACAATAGGCTTCCAGGCGGGACGAACAAATTGGGTAATATCGAGATCAGAATTAACCACTGGCTCAGATATAATGTTGTAGAATTTGTTAGAGTTTGAAAAAGGTTTTTCCTCTGAGGTCTTCATCCCAAGGAATATTAATAAATTGATAGTTTTCCCAGTTCGTCGGATAAATCGGAGGGATATGAATATGATTAGATCGAACTAACACTAACCAACGTCCATCTAGGGTTAAATAACCCAATTCGGCGATATAATCTCGATCACTCATGGCAATGGGGATATGCCATTCTCTGGCCATCTCATCACACTCATATTCCTGCACCGACAATGGCGGCTGGGTATCGAGATCAATTGCAGTCACGTCATAAACCCGCAGCAGAAGGTGTTTTCCCCCTTGGTAACGTAGATGTTCTTTATGTTCGTTAGGAATATCCCAATACGCATAGGCCCAATTTGGGTCACGGGGTAATAGGAAAATCTGACTCTGACCATATCCATCGGGTAGTGGTGCAAGTCCCTGGTCTACATCCGCAAGGGAGGGCTCAAATTTGATTTCCTTTCCTACATTAAATTTAGTAGCTGCTACGTCTGTTTCTGAACGAACCTCTTGCTGAGGTACTCCTAATTCTATTACTTCGGTTTCCGGTTTTACTATCTCTAAAACCGATATTTCCGGTTCGGTTAATTCATCATCAACCGCCGCCACCTTCACTTCTAATTCCTTACTATCTGATTCCACAATAACAGATTTAGTCTGAAGATTAGGTTCAGATTCTACTATCTCTAAAACTGATATCTCTGGTTCGGTTAATTCATCATCAACCGCCGCTACCTTCGCTTCTAATTCCTTACTATCTGATTCCACAATAACAGATTTAGTCTGAAGATTAGGTTCAGATTCTACTATCTCGGAAACCGATGTTTTTGCTATCAAAAATTCTGCAATTACAGCTTCAGCTTCATTCGGTTCAATTTCCTTGATTAATAATACTTCTGAAACTTCCTCAATTTCTCCATTTTCAACAGGATAAAATTCCGGTTCAGGAGACTCTGATGAAATCAAAAATTCTACCTCTGATTTGGTTTTAACTTCATTTTCTGACAAGATTGATGCTTGATGGGGAATGGCGATCGCAGAATCTAAATTATCTACCTCCGGTTCCATTAAACTAATAGATGATTCTTGGGTTTGTAAATGATCTTCTAATTGCAACGTTTTTGGATGATCACCTTTTTTAATAATAGTACGCGGTAGAGAAAAAGTAGTAATAGTTGGAGAAAATGGTGTTTTTAATGGTTCTACAAACTGCTTATTAATATTGGGAGAAAATGGAGTTTTTAGGGGTTCTGTCAAACTCTTAAAATCAATTTGATTAGAATTTTTCTGAGGTTGCTCCCCGGTAACATCGGGTTTTGTAGACAGGGGAACAGGAATCACTTCTTCTTGTTTTTTAACTAGGGATTTAGAACGTTGAGCTTTGAATTGTAAATTGATCCATAAACCCAAAAACGGAACCACAGGAAGTAACCACCACAACCAAATCGGGATTTCTCCTTCCGTCGCCGGAACCGTTCCGGGCTGCATTTGGGAAGACTGACCCACTAGGCTATCATTATTCGTGTTAGCCGGGGATAAACGCGAGTCAATTTGACTTAGAGAAATAGGGGGCTCAGAACTCAACCTAACCGTAGAATTAGATTCTGATTTTAGCTTAAAATCCCCTAAATTTTGAATACTCCAGTCCTCTGACTCCGACTTAATATCAATATTTCTCACCCGTCCCGAAGACCATAAGGATGACTCTGAAACTGCGGAAGAAGTAACGCTAGAGTTGGAGTTCCACCGAGAGGTCGCCCAGGCAACCGGACTCGTCGCTATTGATAACAATAACGTTAAGGTGAATATCGATGTATCTTTTTTGTTTAACACCATAGATGGAATCGCAAGCTGATAATTCCTAATTTAACTGAAAATCACAGGTTAACAATCAATATTTGGGCTTAATCTATCAGAACATGGGACTATGGGGAACTGGGGCTAACTCCTTGGGAATATTATATAGTCTGGGCGAACTACCCACACCCGTTGCTATATAATGGAGTGTGGGCTTCCCACTTCAACTTAAATTTTTTTATATTTTTATTCTTCGTCCAGGGGATCATCCCCATAACCCGGAGAAGATTTATATAAACTATCTAATTGATTTCGCGCATCCTGAACCGATAAAGAGCGCATCACTAACAAAGGTTCATTAATTAAATGTCCGGTTTCATCAAGTAGTTCTGGATGTAGAACTTTGCCCCTTTGTCCTGAATGATTCGACCCGCCATAGTTGCGAGGGTCATGCAGTTTATGGGATTCCATACCCACGGTCAAAAGACTTTGAATTAAATTCCGAACAGCCAGAAAAGCCAGAATTGTAAAAGCCAAGACGTAAACTAAGTGTAACATTTTTATCTCCTTAATGCTAGGGTTTATTCGGTTAATTTACAGCCATTTTTTAATAGAAAGGGGATTTTATTTTAGAGCTGAATCCGGGGGATTGATTGAAACGCTCATTTACCTAGATCTTCCTATACTCTATCAATAAATTGAACCTTTCTACTGAAAAAAATGATCAATTGTTTCGGGAGTTTACCCTCTGATCTTAATTTTTGACTGGATTAGCTTGTTCCATACGAAAGCGGGCCGCCACTTGCCAACATTCTGTTAATAGTTTATGCCAAGGCATTAATACCGTAATTTCTATTCCCACTTGCCCCCCGGTCGCGTGAAACAGGGTTTTAGTCGCTATCACCTGCTGTTGGGCTTGGGTAATTCGGTTCAGGAGGTCGGATTGTTGCGGCTGGGACAAAAAGGACATCTCCTCCGTTTCTAAAAGATGGCGCGATCGCTCAAACCAGTATTCAAAATCCTCCAGTAGCGGTTCTAAGATCGATTTGAGAAGCTCTGACTCTTCGGGCAAGTTGGAACTTAGCATGGATGGTTCGATTAAGACTTCAGTTAAGACAATATTAACACTCTTTACATTTCTTAATAATTTTCTTAACAAAAGTTTTATAGCCGTTGACGATCGCCCCCTACTCCAGTCTTTCCTAGCTAACCAGAAAATCCCCCAGGAGCAGTCTCCCCTCGCTGAAAATCAACCATAGTAAAGGTTTCAATTGTTTTAGAGAATGACACAGATCCAGCCCGGAATCAACCCTCAACTCCTAACAGATAGACAATTCCTAAATAATTGTTAAGTTTTTCAATTTAACCTGAAAAAGTGTAACAATGAATACAGAAATAAAAAGATCATTTAAAATTTGTCTTTAAGACAGCGCCTTTAAAACTAGAGTCAGGAGAAACAGATATGAAACTCACCTATCGTGGTCATCAGTACGAAAGCTCTTTTTCGCCAATGGATATGGTGGAGAGCGAATTAACGGGCAAATACCGGGGCCAAAGCGTCCAGTTTCACTATCCTCGTCATGTTCGGGTACCTCAAACCTCCCACCCCCTGAAGTATCGAGGTGTTTCCTACAGTAGTACAGAAGAGCCACAACATTCCCTCAACCAAGTGGCTTCCCAGAAAAGCCAGGGAGGAGCGGTACTGCATTTAGCTACATTTGAGAAACCCCTAGACGATCACCTGGCAAAAGTTCACGCCGATCATTTGTGCCGTTTACTCAACCGCCGACGTGCAGCGGCCATTGCCCGGGGCGACCTCCATCTGCTGCGCCTTTTAGATTTAGAAGCAGAACACATCGCTTGCTAAATAATCCTTGATCTGATTGGGTTTGGGTGTTCCTATCAGCCATCTCAACATCAAAAAACTTAGGAATATTGCTCCCTTAGTCTAAAATTGTTTCTGGACTTGTAGACAAGAAAAGAAGCCTTATGTCCGTTTTTCGTAATTTGATGGCTGTGGGAGTGAGTGGAGCAATTACTTTAATCAATGTGGGGCCAGGAACAGCAGTTCCTGCCCCCGTTGGCTCTCAGGATAATTGGCCCAACTCGAATACAACTCAACCCCAGGGGTTTAAACAAAATCCTACAAAATTGTATCCGACTCCAGCTCAGGTAGAAGCGGGTCTGGAATTATTGTCCACGGATTCAACATCAACCCCAAAGGAAGATTCTGGCGCTGTAGTCATAGATGCTACGGCACAGAAACCACAACAGAGTTCTAACTCTACACCGGAAACAGCCCCTATAAACAAAGTGGAAAGCGTTTCTAATCAAACGTCTTTACCCTCAGAAATCCTAAATTCTACTTTTAAGCAAAATCCTAAAAAATCTCAATTAGGAGTTCCTACTCCTAGCCATCGGATCATCGATAATCTATTGATCACATCGGACTCCGTTACCCGGTCTTCCGCGCCATCGGAGGTGTCTGCGCCAGTTTTTAAACAAAATCCTACAAAAATTGCTCAACAGCCCGGATCAAACCCGACGGCATCCACTGTGATTGACACAACAGCAGATAGCACCCCAACTCCGACTGCTAGGGTGAACCCCGTCTTTAACTTGCCCCATCCCCTGGGAAATAATTCCCTATCCTCACAAAGCGATACTCTGCAAGAGATTGAAGTCGCACTACCAAATCCCTCTACCCAAGCTGCCACCCTTACTGATTCTGTAAATAGAGTCCGGCAAGCTCAACCTTCCCAACTGGCTCAGGTCAGTAGACCTGCCTTGGAGGTTCCTGATCTGACCCCTCCCACGACCCCGTTTCCGCCTCCGACTCCCAACGGCACCTTACAAACTAATCCGCCCCGAATTCTGCTCCCAAGTAGTGATCCCCTGTATCGACCCACCTTACCGGAACAGGTGAATATTGAGGAAACCGTCCCCGTCACGCTTCAACAAGCGATTGATTTAGCAATTCGGAATAATGAAAGTATCAGTATTGCTCAACTACAAGTTGAACAAAGCTTGGCGACGTTGAGGGAATCTCAGGCGGCTTTATATCCGAGTTTGGTTTTTCGTTCGGGTTTTTCTCGCAATGTCTCGGCGGCGGAGGACTTACAAGTTCGCGCTCAAAACCGCGCCCTCCGAGTGGATCGGTTCAACGGTGTTCAGGGGGCTGACCAGAGGCAATTTCAGACCCGCTATGGAACCTATTCCTTTGATAATTCCTTTCAATTGCAGTACGACTTAGGAATTAATGGCTTGAGAGGAGCCAGAATTAAAGCCTCAGAAGAACAGTTACGGATTCTGGAATTAAGGTTAGAAACAGCCTTAGAAGAAGTCCGATTTAATGTGGCTCGTGCCTATTACAATTTGCAAGAAGCCGATGCGGCGGTGGAAATTCAAGCGGCCGCTGTGCGAAACTCTCAAAAGAGTTTAGATGATGCCGAAGCCCTGGAGCGGGCCGGAGTGGGAACCCGTTTTGAAGTCTTGCAAGCTCGTGTCACCCTGGCGAATAACCAACAGGATCTGACTAATTCCCGGCGAAGTCAGTTACAAAGTCGGCGGGAATTGGTGGCGCTTTTGAATATTGATGAAAATACGAATTTATTGGCTGCTGACCCGATTGCTTTGGCGGGAGCTTGGGATTTAACCTTGGAAGAAACTATTGTTCAAGCCTATCAAAATCGGGCGGAGTTGGAAGAACAGTTAGCCGAACGCGATCGCGCTCAACAGTTACGTCGGGCTGCTCTGGCCGCCACTCGCCCGAATGTTACGGTGGGGGCTACTTATAACCTCCTGGGTAGAATTAATGATAACCAGGATTACCGGGCTGTACGTGGCTGGGCTGATGGTTATGATGCTCAAGTCCAGTTGTCTTGGAATTTCTTTGATGGCGGTGCGGCCAAAGCTCAAGCCAGACAGAGGGAATTAGATATTGGTATCGCGGACGAGCGTTTTAATCAGTTACTCAATCAAATTCGTTTGGATGCCGAACGGGCTTACTATGATCTCCAAGCTAACTTTGATAATATTCAAACCTCTAGTTTGGGGGTTGAGGAAGCAACGGAAGCCTTACGTTTAGCACGTTTACGGTTTCAAGCCGGGGTAGGAACTCAGTTAGAAGTGATTAACCAGGAAACGGACTTAACCCGTGCCCAAAACCGACTCCTAAACGCCATCATCAGTTATAACCGCGCTCTATCGGCTCTACAACGGGCTGTCAGTAATCTTCCGGGTAATATTCTGTCGGATTCTCCTTTGTAGTGTTGAAATGTTAACTTTTTGTAATAATTGGAAAGGGACGCTATGTTAATGCAGCTAGGACATCAAAATGGGTAATATCAGATTCGTTAGTGAAAACAAGGAAATTATTGCTGCGGATGGGGCAAATCTTAGACTTAAAGCCCTAGAAAACCAGATTGACTTATATACCTTCACGGGCAAAATGATGAATTGTGGGGGTTATGGTCAGTGTGGGACTTGTATTGTGGAAATTGTTGAAGGGATTGATAATCTCCCGCCCCGCACGGAGGCTGAAGCCCGCATTCTCAAGAAAAAACCCGATAGCTATAGATTAGCCTGCCAAACTATTGTTAATGGCCCTATTAGTGTTCAAACTAAACCCCAAAAGCGCAAGTAATGGGTAATGGGTAATAGGTAATACAAACAGTTTACCTCTGGGACTTGATCTCGAACCTTTCGGGGTCATGTCGACCGAGAAACCGGGTTTTTTAGATAATATGTGGGTCATAACTAAGTATTTTCGGAAAAAAACCCGGTTTCTTTGGTTGGGTGCGTAAGTTCTAAACCCTTAAAATAAAATTGAATTTTTTCGCACTTCTGGGGGTTCGGGTTTAATCCGTAAATCTTCAATCAGTTGGTGGAGATGATCGGAATTTGCCTGATACATTTCCCCACAAAATTCACATTTTGCTTCCGCCCCATTATCTTTTTCAATCATATCTTGAAGTTCTTCCATCCCGAACATTTTTAAAGCCCCTAATACCCGTTCAAAAGAACAACTACAATCAAACCGAACTAATTGAGATTCGGGTAAAATCACTAACCCAATATCTCCTAATAATTCTTGCAAAATATCCGGTAAGGTTTTATGAGCTCTTAATAAGGGAGTAAACCCGGATAAACTTGCCACCCGGGATTCTAACTTGGCTATTAGTTCCTCATCCGTTGCCGCTTTGGGTAGGACTTGTAATAATAAACCCCCGGCCGCTTGTACTCCTTGTTTATCCACAAATACCCCTAAAATTAAAGCTGAAGGAGTCTGTTCAGAATTAGCTAAATAGTGGGTAATATCATCACCAATTTCACCAGAAACTAATTCAACCGTACTCGTATAGGGATAGCCATAACCCACATCTCGCACCACCCGCACATAACCATTCTGGCCCACAGCCCCACCGACATCCAATTTGCCTAGGGAATTGGGCGGTAATTCTACCTCCGGGTTGCCCACATAACCCCGGACAGTCCCATTTAAACCCGCATCTACTAACACCCCATCCAATGGCCCATCGCCTTTGATGCGGATATTAACTCGGGAGGTGGGTCGTTTCATACTCGATGCTAGGAGCAACCCGGCGGCCATGGTGCGCCCCAGGGCTGCGGTTGCCACATAAGATAGTTTGTGTCTTTGTCTGGCTTCTTCCGTCAGACGGGTGGTAATCACTCCCACAGCCCGAATACCGCCCTCTGCCGCCGTTGCCCGAATCAGTTGATCTGCCATGTTTAGAGTTTTTAACAATTTGTACCTGCTCCTATTTTAATTTTTTCTGGGATCGGGTGTTAGGAGTCAGTCAAGATTGATTTCGATTTGATATAATCAATGGTCATTATTGCATTAGTTTTGGCGATCAAAACCTTTGAATCTATCATTAGAGATAATTTAGACCTAAATTATTATGAGTCAAAAAATTAGTAATTCCATTCCAAGTTGTGACCCGTTAATTCTCAATGATGAAGTTTGGTTAGGGGTTCAGTCTGTTGCAGAAAGTTTAGAAGTTTCTATTCCTGAACTTTTAGAAAAAATTAGTTCCCAGCAATTGATTGTAATTGAAGCGGAAAAATTGGAAGACTTGTTAGATACAATTGATGGATTAGAGGGACTATTATCAGCAGAAACAGAAGGAACCGTTCCTTGGGAAGATATTAAAGCCGAACTAAGTTAAGTGGATGTACAGAATACAGTTTTCTAAAAAAGCCCAGCGTCAATTCAGGGCTTTGCCTCAACTTGTTCAAGAACAACTTCAACCCAAAATTGACGCTTTATCAATTAATCCTAGACCTTTTGGTATAAAAGCCTTACAAGGAAGAAAAGGATTGTTGCGTTTACGAGCGGGCGATTATAGAGTAATTTATCAAATTGAAGATGACCTTCTCATTGTTTTAATTGTTGAAGTAGGTCATAGACGGGAAGTATATAGAAACTAAAATTTTTGATCTAATTACCTAAATTTTTCATAACAAATGTTATAATCAAAAAATTAACAGTTATTAAAACCTGTAAAATTATTATGCTCGGTACGTTCCAACACAGTAGTATCCGTATTGAAGTCAATGCCAAAGAAGCTGATATTCGAGACAGTTTATTACGTCCGAGTCAGTTGCAAAAATGGTTATGGCCGCAACGGTTTGACCCCGGACTTCCTGAACAATTTCAACCCGGATTAACTTTTACCAGTTTCCTTGGCCCGGTGAAAGTTCAACATTATGTTGATGTCAGCCAACCTAATTGTTTAAGACTTTTATTAAGTCACGGAATTGATGGTTTTCATGAGTGGTATTGGGGAGAAGGTTGGGTACAATCTCGTTTAGAAGGAATTTCTATACTACCTTTGAATTTAGGTCAAACCCTTAGTTTAATCCAGTTACGCGAGTTTCTATCTCGGAAAAATATACCACAGAATTAGTTTTTATAAAACCGATAAAAAGGTTTTAATCCCTAATCCTAAAACCGCTAACATAAACAATCGTTTGATCCAAATATTACTCAGATTAAGAGCAATTTTTGCTCCTAATATTCCCCCGAAAAACATGGCTAAACTTAGCACAATTCCTAATTGATAATTAACCAGTCCATAAAAGATAAAAATTAGAGTAGCAACTAGGGAGGAAAACAGATTAATAACTTTGGTAATGGCGACCGCTTCTAGGAAAGTTTGATGAAATAGCATCACATAACTCGCCGTTAGTAGGGTGACATAACCCCCACTAAAAAAACCTCCATAAATTCCTAATAAAAAAGTGACTAAATATCCTAAAGTTTTTGATAAATTTGAGGGGGGTTTGGTCTGGGGTTTAACTCCGGTTTGGGGGTTGAAAAATACAAAAATTGCGATCGCCACCATCAACACAGAAATTAACAAAGATAGGGTATTTTTGGAAACGCTAAAAACCAAAAAAGCCCCTAAAATTGAACCGAATATTGTTAAAATAATTAAACTGGATAAACCTTCAGTATTGAGTTTTTTTGCCCTAATAAAAGGAATAGTTCCCCCTAAACTCAAAAAGGTTAACGCTAACATATTTGTCGCGATCGCCACATCCGGTTCTATTCCCATTTGTAACATCACGGGAACAGTAATTAGAGAAGTACAACCCGTGACCACACTAATTACTCCCGTACCAAAAAAAACCAAACTTAGAGTTAATAAAAGGATTGGCGTGAGTAAATTTTCCATCCTAATATTTTTACGCTTTGTGGGGGTTTGTAAGTCCTATTCCATTCACGCCACAACCGAATGTTCAGGACGGGCAAAAATCATCCGACCTGCGGAAGTTTGCAGAGAACTGGTAACAATAACTCGCACCTGATCTCCCACATATTCGCTCCCCGCTTCCACCACCACCATTGTACCATCATCTAAATAACCAATCCCCTGGGAGGGTTCTTTACCTTCCTTTCTAATTTTCAAATCAATAATATCCCCGGGTAAATAGGAGGGACGAATTGCTTGCACCAAATCATTAATATTCAAAACTGGAACTTGTTGTACCGTTGCCACTTTGGATAAATTATAATCATTGGTTAATAGAGTTCCATTGATTTCTTGAGCAAATCGGACTAATTTAGCATCAACGGTTTGGGCTTCTTCATAATCAATAGGATGAATCGAAATCTGATCGGGATATTCTTCCCGCAGGCGATTTAAAATATCTAATCCTCGCCGTCCTCGCACCCGCTTTTGATCGTTAGCCGCGTCAGCAACTAATTGTAACTCCTGTAAAATAAACTGGGGGACTAAAATTTGACCCTCAATAAACCCTGTTTCTAACAAACTTTCAATCCGACCATCAATAATACAACTGGTATCAATTACTTTGGTATAAGCAGGTTTTAGAGTGCCTTCTGCCAATAACATTGAGTCTAAACTACCCGGATTAATAATTCTCAAGAATGCCCGTCCGTGGGTATCCGCTAAATTAACGCCCGTAAACCCAAACATGGCACTACATAACAGTGCAAACAGAGGTTTGATAAACCCAAATTCCCGGGGAATAGGCAATAAAAATAACGGCGCTAACATTAAATTAGCGACTAATAATCCAATTACCAAACCAATAGCACGAGTGATCAATACATCAAGAGGCATCTGGCGCACTTGTTCTTCTAGGCGGCGGTAGGTGGTTTGCACCACTAAACCGATGACACCTCCGATTAAAGCAGTAAATGCACCCGTAACCGATCGCAGTCCTTCGATATTTGTGACTTGATCGAGTACGGGTTTCGGAAGCAATTCAATGCCGTAGAAGCCCGTCCCAGCACCAGCTATTATGAATAAAATAATAATGATTGCATCTAGCATGATTTTAAGCCGATGGAAGTGGTTTAGAAATCCCGTTAAGGATATCTGTGAGTTTGTGTACCATTATATCTTCTGTGGTAAACCTAATTGGGATTCGACCGTTAGGGAAAACCGACCCCACTTATTCACCGGACTCCATTATTGTCTATAACCACCGCCGACTGTTAATTATAGGCAAAATTTAGATGCAGAAACTCCCCCACTTCTTCACAAAAACTTTAGAATTTGCTGTACAGCAATCTTAAATAAGATGAATGATTCCTCGATTGTTACTAACTCTGAATCCTCTTTTCCCTGTTTAGAATCGCCAACCTCCGCCTATTTACACATTCCGTTTTGTCGTCGCCGTTGTTTTTACTGTGATTTTGCTGTGTCGGTGGTAGGCGATCGCAAACATGGGGATAATTCCACCATGATTCAAGACTATGTAAAAATATTATGTCAAGAAATTGCCCAAGAATCGGTTTCTGCTAATATTTCTCCTTTGAAAACTGTTTTCTTTGGCGGGGGAACTCCTTCCTTATTATCGGTTAATCAGTTAGGAGAAATTTTACATTTAGTGGATAAAAAATTAGGCATTGCCACGAATGCAGAAATTTCAATGGAAGTAGACCCCGGCACTTTTGATCAAGAAAAATTGCAAGGTTTTCTTGATTTAGGAGTAAATCGAATTAGTTTAGGAGTGCAAGTATTTCAGGATAAACTCTTAGAATTAGCCGGGCGATCGCATACTGTTGATGAAATTTTTTCAGCTATTAATATTATAGAAAAAACCGGGATTAAAAACTGGAGTTTAGATTTAATTTCCGGTTTACCCGAACAAACCTTAGAATCTTGGGAATATTCATTAAAAACCCTATTAAAAATTAACCCCAATCATATCTCAATTTACGACCTAATCGTCGAAGATAAAACCCCCTTTTCTCGATATTATACTCCGGGTGAATCTCCCTTACCAACGGAAGCAGCCACCGCCCAAATGTATCGTTTAGCTCAACAACTCTTAACACAAGCTGGATATGAACATTATGAAATTTCTAACTATGCCAAACCCGGATTTCAATGTCAACATAATTTAGTCTACTGGAAAAAACAACCCTATTATGGTTTTGGTATGGGAGCGGCAAGTTATCTTCAGGGTTATCGCTTAACTCGACCACGAAAACGACAAGAATATTATGACTGGGTTAATGGTAATTATTTATATGATATTGCTGAATTTGTCGATACAACCCAAGAAAAATTATTAGAAATATTAATGTTAGGATTCCGGTTAGCAGAAGGAATTAATTTAGAATATCTATCCCAACAATTTGGAGCCAAAACCCTATCCCAAATATTAACACTATTAATACCCTTTCATCAACAAGGATTAGTTCAATTTTTAGATATCCAGAAACAACCTATTTCTAACACCATTAAACCCGAATTAAATCAAGGGTTTATGCGATTCACAGATCCCGATGGTTTCTTAGTTTCCAATCAAATTTTATCTACATTATTTGCAGAATTAAGTGATCTGTAGCTAAGGTTGCATCCTATTCTTTTTCTTTGTGTCTTTGTGTCTTTGTGGTTAAATAAATATATAAACCGGGTTTCTTAGGTCAGAAATCCGGTTTATAAGTTAAACCGTTATCGATTTCTCCAATATCAATTTAGAGCGTTTCACCTTTTCAGGAATATCAATCGGATAATTCCCGGTAAAACACGCCGAACAGAAAGTAGTAGTATCTTCCCCCGTCGCGATTAACATTCCTTCCCAACTCAAATAAGCTAAAGTATCAACCTCAATTTGTTGACGAATTTCCTCAACGGATTTGGTCGCCGCAATTAATTGTTCCTGACTATCGGTATCAATCCCATAAAAACAAGGATGAGTGACTGGAGGAGAAGAAATTCTCATGTGAACTTCCTTAGCACCCGCATCCCGCAGCGCCTTCACAATTTTGCGGCTTGTAGTCCCTCGGACAATCGAATCATCCACCATAATCACCCGTTTGCCTTCCAAGACATCCCTTAACGGGTTTAACTTCATTCGAATCCCCGACTCCCGCATACTTTGGGTCGGTTGAATAAACGTCCGACCCACATAACGGTTTTTAATTAATCCCTCAGCAAAAGGAATCCCCGACTCTTGAGAAAATCCAATCGCCGCCGGAATTCCCGAATCAGGAACACCGATCACAATATCCGCATCAATAAACGATTCTCTAGCTAAAATCCGTCCGATTTCCAAACGATAACTATACAGACTTTCGCCACACATCACACTATCAGGACGGGCAAAATAAATCATCTCAAAAACACATAATTTCCGCGCTGGTTTAGGACTCCAGTGGAAAGATGACATCCCTTCCTCCGTGATCCAAACCAATTCCCCCGGTTCCACATCCCGCAGATATTCCGCTCCAATAATATCTAATCCACAGGTTTCCGACGCTAAAACATACCGTTGGGGACTCGTCGGTAAAATTCCAATCACTAACGGCCGGATTCCATTCGGGTCACGAACTCCCATCATCCCTTTAGGAGTCCCAATCACTAAACTATAGGCCCCCCGGCACTGAGTAAAAGCACTTAACGCCCCTTCTAACCAGTCTTTGCCATTATTCACTTCCGAAGCGATCGCTAAAGCAATCATTTCGCTATCCGTCGTAGTCAGAAAATCACATTGCCGCCGGGTTAGTTCCTCACGCAATTCACCCGTATTGACTAAATTACCATTATGTGCTAGAGCCAGGGAACCCAGACGGGTTGAAACCACCGCCGGTTGAGCATTCACCCGACGGCTCGATCCCGTCGTAGAATAGCGGGTATGACCGACAGCCAGATTCCCGGTTAAGCTATTTAAAATAGTTTCATTAAACACCTGGGAGACTAATCCCATCTCCTTATACAAATGCACCGTTTCGCCATCAAAAGTAGCGATTCCGGCGGATTCTTGGCCCCGGTGTTGCAGCGCGTACAGACCAAAATAAGTAAGTTTGGCCACATCCTCCCCTGGAGCATACACCCCAAAGACACCACAAGCTTCTTCTGGTTTATCAGGTCGGTCGGGCTCAACCTGGGCAGACTGGGGATCAAGGGAATCGTTTGGAATCATTTTAAGGTTTTGCTCCTGATTAGCAAAGTCAGATGGTGGAATTGATTTAAAAGTTAATATTCCCTTAATCTTATCCCCTTTTACCTGAAATCGCAACAAAACCCACCTCTTAAGTCTTCTTTGTGTCTCCGTGTCTTTGTGGTTAAATTCCCCCTAACCATTTAACCGACGTTCAATCCCATTAAAATAGCGATCGCCCATTTCCCCAAGCTCAACCTCAATTAAACCCCGATCATCAGCTAAAATCCTCAAAGGTTCAGACCCCGACCCCACAAAACCCAAGTTTTGCCAGATCTGGTTTTCTTCCCCCAACTGTTGTTGTAAAAACCCTTCCCAAACCGACTGATATTCAGGACTCACGGAAACCAGAATTCGTCCCCCACCTTCTCCAAATAGAATATTATCCCAACGCACCGGAGCACCAGCATCTAAACCGAGCTTCACCGTTGCTCCTTTTTTCCCACTAATACAAGCTTCAGCCAGCGCCACCGCTAACCCTCCTTCCCCACAATCATGGGCCGATTTAATCCACCCTTGACGAATACCTTCCCGACAGGCGGCTTGTACCTTTTCTTCTAAGTGAAAATCCACCCTGGGAGGCTTACCCGCAATCGTTCCATGCAGCACCGCCAGATATTCCGATGCTCCTAACGTCGGTAGGGTTTTGTCATCCCCCAAAAGATAGATTAAATCCCCCGAACTTTGCCAACCCTGGCCACAAACCTTAGTTAAATCCGTAATTAACCCCACCATACCCACCACCGGGGTCGGATAAATCGATTCCGGGTTGCCATCGGCATCCAGGGTTTCATTGTACAGGGACACATTCCCCCCCGTCACCGGAGTATTAAACGCCTTACAGCCATCGGAAATCCCCCGACAGGACTCCGCTAACTGCCAATAGCCAATCGGTTTTTCCGGGCTACCAAAATTCAAGTTATCCGTCACCGCAATCGGTTCGGCCCCCACACAGCTTAAATTCCGGGCGGCTTCGGCTACCGTTGCCTTCGCCCCTTCATAAGGGTCAAGATACACATACCGAGAGTTACAGTCTACTGTTGCGGCTAGTCCCCGGGTTGGGGCAGGGGAGGCAGGGGAGGCAGGGGAGGAGGTATTTTCTGTTGCTTCCCCATTTTTGGTGAATCGGGGTTCTAGGGGTCGTAGGCGAATTACCGCGGCATCTCCACCACCGGGAACTAAAACGGTATTATTTTGAACTTGATGATCATATTGACGATAAACCCAGCGTTTAGAGGCAATAGAAGGAGTATCTAATAAGGTCAATAACACTTGATTCCACGATTGAAATTCTCCCTTAATTTTAATTCCTGAAACCGTAGATTCCGGTAAACTTTCCGGTTGCCATTGCCAAGCAATTTGAACATATTCTGGCGGTTCTGATAATATTTCTCGTGGATATAAAGGCGTATTTTCTGCTAAAGCATCGGCTGGAATTTCCGCAGCAATTCCCCCTTGAAATAAAATTCTAACTATTGGTTCGGCAATTACAGTTCCCGCCACAACCGCCTGTAATCCCCAACGATGGAAAATATCAATTAACTCCTGTTCCCGGCCTTTTTGAGCGACAAATAACATCCGTTCTTGGGATTCCGATAACAGATATTCATAGGCAACCATTCCCGTTTCTCGTACCGGAATTAAGTCTAAATCTAACTCAATTCCCACTCCACCTTTGGCCGCCATTTCTGAGGTTGAACAGGTAATTCCAGCCGCTCCCATATCCTGGGCTGCTACCACCGCGCCCGTCTTAAAGGCTTCCAAACAAGCTTCCACTAAAGACTTTTCTAAAAACGGATCTCCGACCTGTACCGCCGGACGATCTTGGATCGATTCTTCGCTTAATTCGGCACTGGCGAAACTCGCTCCCCCCATGCCATCCCGTCCCGTTGTTGAACCTACATATAATACTGGATTTCCAATACCTGAAGCACCAGATTTAACAATTTCTGGGGTTTCCATTAACCCAATTGCCATCGCATTAACTAGGGGGTTTCCGTTATAAGCTGGATCAAAATAAACCTCTCCCCCAACCGTGGGAACCCCGAAACAATTGTGAGTTACAATTCCAGATGTTGTTACAAATAAGTGAGTATTTTCTACTTCAACATCATAGACATTACACAATTCAACACTTTTAGTTTCCACACTCCGAACTTTGACAAAAGCTAACTCGTTAGAAACATCAAAGCGAGGGAAAGAATATCGATTTCCTTGATCACAATTTAAAGCATTAACAAGCTGTTCATCTCGTTCTTGATAAAAAATCTGAGTCAAAGAACTGAGTCCCGAAATATTACTCACCTCTAATTCCCAAAACGGTAAACTTTGATAAGGGCGACCTTCAATTTCTCCAGCGGCAGAAGGGCGATAATGAACAGAAGGAACTGCACCTTGGCTTTGAATTAATGCTAAAGCTTGTTCAAATAATTTTTGGCTAGTCGAACCAAAGGCAATTTTAGCATGACTGCCGTTGGTTTTGGTCGTAAAAGAACCATCCCCTCGCATTAATCCTTTTAAGGCTTCTCTTTGTAAATGTTTTGGCCATGTAAAAACAAAACTAGGAAAAGCTTTATTTGCTGAACCCTCTCCACATTGCCAAACCTCTTTTAAGACATATCCTAATAGCCAAGATGTCGCATAAACAGCAATTGTTGATTTTCGTTTTTCAATACAGGGGCGTAGTCCTAAATCTTTGAATCCCTGTACAACATCATCAACATATTCTTGTTCGTGTAAAGCAAATGTCAGGATAATTTTGTAAGTATTACCATTCGCAGAAACACACCCTTCTGAGAGATAGTAGCCGAGGAAACGAGCAAAGGTTTCATCCGGTTTAATTACGGCTTTCATGTAGTTGGCTTTACCACTTCTACGGAATAGCAAAATCTCCCGTCGTTGCACATTCAGAAGTGTTTCTAATTTCAGGAAATAGGGTAAAGGTAAATAACGTTTATGAATATATTGATAACGGTTAGTAGCCGAGGGTTCTAATAGGCATAATTCAGCCCGAATGGTTTCTGTCGGTTGCCACATTTCAGGCAGTTGAACATAAACATTTTGTCGCCCTTGATCAGAGTCATTTAAGGTTTCTAATAAATCTAGGGCAGGAATCTCCTCAACAGCTTGAAAATCAGGTAAAGGTAAATTAATCAGTAAGGGAATTAAATCCCCTTCTTTTAGCAACTTAGCTTCTCGCACACACCATTTCCCATCTTCTAGTAGTAAAATTAGATGGTCAGGAGTCACCGTTAAAGTACGTCCTAATGCCGTGCGGAAGGTAATCAGAGTTTGAGTCTGTCGCTTAAACACCCTGGTAACAGGTTGCCAACAGCTTTGTTGGGTTTCTGGGTCAATGGACAGTGTTTCAATACCAGGAGCTTGATTAAGTTCAGTTGTTGTTTCGTTAGGGAGAAGATGAGATTCAACAAAATTACCAATGGTGTCAAAATAAATCCCCTGATTATCCCGCCACACGAACCTTTCACTGGCAATTAAACAATTACCATAATGACTAATACCAGAAACTACCCCTTTAAATATTTGTCTATTTCTCGAATCTTCTAAGCAACCAAATCGCAAGGAATTTAACGCCGCAATTGGCCGCGCCCCCATGGTAAAAATATCCCTTAGAATTCCCCCCACTCCCGTCGCGGCGCCTTGGAAGGGTTCAATAGCTGAAGGGTGATTATGGGATTCTATTTTAAAGGCAATATGCAGCCCATCACCAAAGTCCACAACTCCGGCGTTTTCCCCAGGGCCAACTAAAATTCGCTCTCCCGTGGTGGGAAATTGTTTGAGCAGAGGGCGGGAATTTTTATAACAACAGTGTTCGCTCCACATCACCCCAAACATCCCTAATTCCGCTTTGTTGGGATGTCTTCCTAAGCGTCGGACAATTTCTTCATATTCTTCGGGTTTGATGCCTTCAGAGGCAATTTCTTCAGCAGAAAAGGGACAGTTATTTTGGGTAGACATCTCTAAAAGCGATCGCACTTTTTACCACAGCATTTCCTATTCTATCTTCTCCTAACTCAAAACTGATTTGATTCAAAAAATTTCCGAAAAAGATAGAGGCTACCCTTGACAAAATCCCGCAGCCATCGTATATTAATTATACGTCTAACATAAACATACACTTGATTAAAAAATCAACATACAAAAACAACCCCCCGATGTCCGGTTCCCCAAACCCAATTTTTAACGACTATTCCACCCATCAATATTGGATGAGTCGGGCTTTAGAATTAGCGCAACAAGCAGGAGAAGCCGGAGAAGTTCCCGTCGGAGCTATTATTATTAATCAGAATAATCAACTAATTTCCCAAGCCCAAAACCGCAAACAAAGAGACTGTGACCCCACCGCCCACGCCGAAATATTAGCCCTACGAGAAGCGGGAAAAATATTCAAAAATTGGCATCTAAACACCTGTACTTTGTATGTTACCCTCGAACCCTGTCCCATGTGTACCGGAGCAATTTTACAAGCTCGTTTAGGGTTATTAGTTTATGGCGCCGATGACCCCAAAACCGGAACTATCCGTACCGTTATCAACCTTCCCGATAGTCCCTGTTCTTACCATAAATTATCGGTTTTAGGCGGAATATTAGAATCTCCTTGTCGTCAACAATTACAATCTTGGTTTGCTAAAAAACGCAATTAAACAGACAATAAAAAAACTGTCCTGATCACGATAAATAAAAGCCTTTAAACTGTTTAAGATCAAGTTAAGAGGTTTATTCAACCTGCGAAAACCGTTATGCTCATCTTTGACTCTGATCAATCTTTTGCAAAAATGTCCATATCTACAAAGGAAACACAGGTTAATTCTGACGTTTCTCCCTTGCTGGCTTCCATTGTGTACCCCTTGGGACAACATCTGGTTTTACCCTTTTATTTTAAATCATTGGAAGTCATCGGTCAAGAAAATCTTCCCCAACAAGGCCCTATTATTTTAGCACCAACCCATCGTTCCCGTTGGGATGCAATTATGATTCCCTATGCTACGGGTCGCTATATCACTGGACGAGACCTGCGGTTTATGGCTACGGTTGATGAAATGAAAGGACTACAGGGGTGGTTTATTCGTCACCTAGGTGGCTTTGCAATTAACCAAAAACATCCGACTATTTCTACTATTCGTTATGGAGTAGAATTGCTGCACCAAGGAGAAATGTTAGTTATTTTTCCAGAAGGAAATATTTTTCAGGATGACCAAGTTCACCCCCTGAAATTAGGTCTGGGGCGTTTAGCGATACAAGCAGAAACTAGCCATGATAATTTAGGAATTAAGATTGTCCCGATTTCTGTACGCTATAATCCGATCATTCCCGGTCGGGGTTCTAGTGTTAAAATAAAAATAGCTTCTCCCCTATCTGTTGCGGATTATTGTCAAGGTTCACCAAAAAAAGACGCTCAACATCTGATCCAAGATTTACAATTAGCACTCAACCAAATTGATCAACAAGAAGGCTTATAATTAGAATTACTTGTAATTAATAAGCTGTTACGCGCGTGATAGACTCTAGCTCGAATTTTAAGCCCGGTCAAATTGTGGGATTAAATCATCACAACAGTTGTTTGTATGCAGAAGTTATTCAAGTTGTCGAAGTTCGAGATGTCTGTTGGGTCAGACCTTTGATGTTAATTGAAGGGTTATCTGAGCATCCAGAAGACAATTTTTCGAGTTTTGGTTTTACCCCAGAAACCTTTATTTTATCTGATTTACGCCCCAGCCCGGATTTAATTTGGCCGACGCGATTATTTAAGGCGGCTTTGGATACGGAAGTTATTACTTTCTTAGCCCAACTAGAGGCCCCAGAGGTCAATTCTCCAGGAGTTAAACGAGTAAATGCTGTTTATGCTCACCAACAACTCCAAGACTTTATCGCTCAAGTTTGGCGAGCTTCTGCTAATATTTTTGAATCTAATGGATAGAAACACAAAACCCGGTTTATTTTTGGATATCGAAATTTTCAAACTTGAACCTATTAGTAGCTAGAAACTAAGCGAATACGCCCAGCATCCATTTCTTCCATTAATAATTCTAAGGCTTCATAATCGACATCGGAAACATAGCCCATTCGGGTTAATTCTGTGTTAATCCCATTTTCAATTTCAGGAGTCAGACATCTAAAATAGAGAGCTTTTTCAACCAGTTTACGAATCATATTCGTCGTTGCTGACATAGTAGGTAAGGATAAGTCGCCTATGTTCACAATATGATAAATCGTGATTTTTACTTGTGATCATATCCTTTTATTTAAAGTGATCCTGATCACTTGATATACGGGAACTTTAATAACATTTATTCAGTCCCACTTTCATCTATCTTAAGGTATACTTAAAAGTATATTTTAATACATTTTACCCAAAATTTATCTTATATAAAATCCAATTATAGATGCTACAGATTATCTCCCTAACCTCCCGGTAGAGACTAGCCATACTTAGTCTCTACCGGGAGGAATGTGTAGCAAACATTAAAGGTAGGGTTTGGTTTCCAAAACCCTAAAGTAATTAATACTATGACAACATCAATGGTAATCTTAAAATAGTGTCGTTATCAATAGAGTGAGGTTTGCCTTGAATGTCGCAGTCGAGAAACTAATTACACCAGAAATTCATCAACCTGCCCGTTATTTGGGTCAGGAGTTGGGCGCCAAACGCAAACCTTGGGAGTCCGCCGTTGTTCGTTGGACGTTAACCTATCCTGAAGTTTACGAGGTCGGAGTCTCAAACCTTGGCCATGTGATTCTCTATAATATTTTAAATACTCAACCTCGGCAATTATGCGATCGCGCCTATCTCCCCGCGCCAGACTTTTCAAAAAAATTACGCGAGACTAAAACCCCTCTATTTGGTGTTGAGTCCCGTCATTTTTTAATTGATTTTGATATTTTAGGATTTAGCCTCAGCTACGAATTAGGGGCAACAAATATCTTAGAAATGTTAGATTTAGCTGGTATTCCTTTAACTTGGGAAGACCGACAAAATTATGCGGTTTGGGGTGATGATCAAAATTCCGATCAACCCCATTATCCCTTAATTTTTGCCGGGGGACAAACAGCCACATCTAACCCCGAACCCTACTCAGATTTTTTTGATTTTATCGCTTTAGGAGATGGGGAAGAATTATTACCAGAAATTGGATTAATTTTAGAAGAATGCAAGAAAAATAACTTAGATAGAAAATCCGTATTACTAGATTTAGCCCAAATTCCAGGGGTCTATGTTCCTCAATTTTATCAGATGGCAGAAGATGGTTCTGTTCATCCCAAACATCCTGACGTTCCCGCCCAAATATTAAGACGGGTAGCCGCACCAATGCCCGCCTATTCGATTAAATTTGTTCCCTATGTACAAACAGTTCATGATCGGTTAGTAATTGAAGTTAGACGGGGTTGTACCAGGGGATGTCGTTTTTGTCAACCAGGAATGTTAACCCGTCCGGCGCGAGATGTGAAACCAGAAGATGTGATTCAAGCTGTTGAAAAAGGGATGAAAGAAACGGGTTATAATGAATTTTCCCTATTATCTTTGAGTTGTTCCGATTATTTATCCTTACCCTCGGTGGGAATGGAAATTAAGAACCGTCTGAAAGATTATAATGTCAGTTTATCTTTACCTAGTCAACGGGTAGATCGCTTTGATGAAAATATTGCTAATATTTTAGGGGGAGCGCGACAAAGTGGGTTAACTTTTGCCCCGGAAGCGGGAACTCAAAGAATGCGAGATATTATTAATAAAGGGTTAACTAATCAGGAATTATTAAAGGGAGTTAAAACCGCTTTTGAGCAAGGGTGGGAGAAAATTAAACTCTATTTTATGATAGGTTTACCCGGAGAAACCGATACGGATGTATTAGGAATTGCCGAAACCGTTGCTTGGTTACAACGCGAATGTTCTGCTAAAGATCGGAGGAAATTAAATTTTAATTTAACTATTTCTAACTTTACACCTAAACCCCATACTCCCTTTCAATGGCATTCGGTTTCTACAACAGAATTCCAACGCAAACAGAAATTATTAAGACAAGAATTTCGCCAAATGCGAGGGGTAAAAGTTAACTTTACCGATGTTAGAATATCGGCCATGGAAGATTTTGTCGGTCGAGGCGATCGCCGTTTAGGGCCAGTGGTGCGTCGCGCCTGGGAACTCGGGGCGGGAATGGACTCCTGGTGGGAAAGTTTAGAGCGGGCCTTTGGCGCTTGGACACAGGCGATCGAAGAAGCGGGTTTGAGTTGGAAATACCGTCGGGTGGAAAGTGGGGAATGGAATTTGATCGAGGGAATAGGGAACAGTCAAGAACCGGATTATGGCATATTATTAGATCAGCCTTTACCCTGGGATCATATTGACAGTGGAATTGATAAAAATTGGCTCAAAGAAGATTTAAAACGGGCATTAGAAGCGACAACTGTTCCCGATTGTTCCTTTGAAAGTTGTTCTCATTGTGGCGTTTGTGGAACGGATTTTGGTCATAATATTGTGATTAAATCTCCTCCTATTCCCCAATTTGCCGGAGAATTTATCCCCAATTCCCAGCGAGTCCAACGGTTAAGAGTGGGGTTTGGAAAATTAGGAGATATGGCTTTAGTCGGACATTTAGATTTATTCCGATTATTTGACCGAGCAATTCGGCGGGCTTCGATTCCCTTAGCGTTTACGGGAGGATATCGTCCAAATCCGAGGATTTCCATTGCCTTTGCCTTACCTTTAGGGGCAACCAGTAGCGGTGAAATTGTAGATTTTGAATTAACAGAATCCATAAATATCCAAGAATTTCGCCAAAAATTAGCCGCAGGTTTACCTGATACTATTCCTTTGTATCAAATTCAAGAAGTCCCCATAGACTTACCCTCTTTAACAGATACAATTGAAAAAGCAGAATATTATTTAACCCTAAATTGGATAGGGCAAGAAAATGCTATCCCTGAATGGTTAAACTGGATCAACCAGGTCAAAGCCACATCAGAAATTTTATGGGAGAAAACCACAAAATCAGGTAAAAAAACCGTGATCAATTTACGAGAACAATTATTTGAACTAGAAATAATTTCCCCCGAAGATCAGCGACTCCGTTATGTGGGAAGTTGTCGGAATGATGGGACACAACTACGGCCCGAACTGATGATCAAGATGTTAGAACAGGTAACTGGCCAAGAATTCCAATTATTACAGATTCACCGCCAGCAGCTTTTAACCCAATCTTAAAAAACTTCTATCTCAGGTAATAATTTGCATTTGCTCCAGTGTTATAATAGGATGCGTTAAGCCAAGTTTGGTGGCCTAGGGGCGGGTTCGTCCAGATCTAGGCTACAAACCGACAATATTACTTAATCTCCCCGGTACTCAACTAGGGTTCTCAGAATCAAAAATTGCAGGTTCGCTGACGCTAGGATCAACCCAATTGAACCGGAATCCTATACACTTACGGTCAAGTCAGTGTATGGCATTCACGGGTGGCGCACCTGTTATAAGGCGGCTGGAAAATCCACCCAAGCTTAATACGGCTAAAAATCACACCGAAGAAAGTAGCAAAAAAACTTTGTCTGGCATCTGTCTTGATACCATAAACAAACAAACACATTTCAATGGCTAGATTCAAGTCTATTGAGGTGAATGGGGGAGAAATCATCTAGCTTAGAATGTGCGATCTAAGCTGTAGTAGGAGTGAGATTTTCACAAGATCCCGAGACTTGATTGGTAAACAAGTCAAGAAGTCAACCCCTGTCAAACCCAAGTTTTGCTCACTGACACCAATCACCGATGAAGGCAGATGGATAACAAATAAACTCCATAATCTCATTTTCCCATAACCTTTGAAGGCTTACATTTGATGGATTTTGGATGTTAAATTTAGCTTTTGTTAACCGTTGATTTGAAAAGATCAAAACCTGATTTTCTTGCCCTCGGTGTAGGGTAGGTATGGGGGCGGTTTGCCTAGGGGCTTGGTGTGTCTTTGGTGTCTTCCTAATGGCGCGAAAATTCGCGTTAATGGATTTATTAATCACGTCAATATTGTTAGGTACACGCAGCGTAGGTGCTTTCAATATTGCTAAGTTTTGAGGGAACTGAATGTCAAAGCAAATTATTATCGCAGAACAGCAACGAATCGCTGCTGTTTTTTCCGAAGATCAAATTCAAGAACTGGTGGTAGCGACCGGAAATCACCAAGTCAGTGATATTTATCTGGGTATCGTGGAAAATGTCCTACCAGGAATTGATGCCGCCTTTGTCAATATTGGAGACCCGGAACGGAATGGATTTATCCATGTTTCCGACCTCGGGCCATTACGATTAAAACGCAGTTCCGGTTCCATTACCGAACTATTAAGTCCCCAGCAAAAAGTGTTAGTGCAGGTGATGAAGGAACCCACCGGCACTAAAGGCCCCCGGTTAACCGGAAATATTTCCTTACCCGGGCGGTATTTGGTGTTAATGCCCTATGGCAGAGGGGTGAATTTATCCCGCCGGATTCGCTCGGAAAATGAACGAAACCGTTTAAGGGCCCTAGCCATTTTAATTAAACCCGCCGGCATGGGATTATTAGTCCGTACAGAAGCGGAAGATATGCCCGAAGACGCGATTTTAGAAGATTTGGAAACTCTACAAAAGCAATGGGAATTGGTACAACAGGAAGCCCAATCTTCCCGGCCTCCGGCCTTGTTAAATCGAGATAATGACTTTATTCAACGGGTGCTACGGGATATGTACAGCACCGAAGTTAACCGAATTGTGGTCGATACCAGCACCGGCGTAAAGCGAGTCAAACAACATTTGATGAGTTGGAGTGTGGGCAAAGCTCCTCAAGGGGTGTTAATTGACCATCACCGAGAACGGATTCCGATTTTAGAGTATTTCCGAGCCAATGCCGCCATTCGAGAGGCGTTAAGACCTAGGGTGGATTTACCTTCGGGCGGTTATGTTGTGATTGAACCAACCGAAGCCCTGACGGTGATTGATGTTAACTCAGGTTCCTTCACCCGTTCGGCCACCTCCCGGGAAACGGTATTGTGGACAAATTGCGAAGCCGCCACCGAAATCGCCCGTCAGTTGCGGTTACGCAATATTGCTGGGGTAATTATTGTGGACTTCATCGATATGGATTCCCGTCGAGATCAGTTACAGGTCTTAGAACATTTTAATAAAGTCCTAAAAGCCGATAAAGCCCGACCCCAAATTGCTCAATTGTCAGAATTAGGGTTAGTGGAATTAACCCGCAAACGCCAAGGCCAAAATATCTATGAGTTGTTTGGCAAAACCTGCACCACCTGCGGGGGCTTGGGCCATATCGTTCAGTTACCCGGAGAACCCGAACCCGAAACAGCACCAAACCCAGAACGAGTCGTGATTCCCAGTAATCGGATTATTACCCCGCCAAGCAGTAGTGACACCTCAGAACGGCCCAGTTTACGTCCGGTTCCAGTTTATGAACAGCAGTCTTCGAGGGAAGAACCCGAAGTTGTAGATTTTGAGGCGTCTGAGGGTTTCCAGGAGTTAGAACTGCTCAACCATCCCAGTTATCAAGATATTGGCGCTAGTAACGCCCGTCGCCGTCGCCGTCGGATTCGGGATATGGATTCTATCACCCGCGATGAGGAATCCCCCTCCCTTGGTGTGCGGGTGACTCCGACCGTCAACTATGGCGAACCTCGGACGGATGTTGGGTTTAGTGAAGGCTTCTCCGGGCGTAGTGGACTAAGTGAACGCAGTCGCCCCACCAAGTCCGAAATTATTAAACCGATGGTGGAACCGCCGGAGGTGATTTCGGTGGAAATGACACCGGAAGAACAGGAGGTTTATGCGTTGATGGGGATTTCTCCGTTAATGCTATCCCATGAACCCGTAAAAAATTCTCGCTCTGTGATTGTCACGGTGCGCTCCCCTGGAGAATCTCCCGTTTCTCCCACAACTCTGATGGATGAAGATTCGGAGGAAGCCGAAAATCTTCCCCTTTCGATTGGTTTCGGTGAGCGGCCCATTCCTGAGCGGGTAGTTCCTGAACGGTCGGTTTCTGAGCGGATTATTCTTGACCGAACTATTCCTGAGCGGGTAATTCCTGAAAGGTCAATTTCTGAGCGGATTATTCTTGAACCCAAAAAACCAGAAATACCGTTAATACCGGAAATACCAGAAATACAGGAAATACCAGAAGTACCAGAAATACAGGAAATAACAGAAACACTAGAGATAATAAAAACGGCGGAAATAGAAGAACCTGAAACAACAGTAGAATTTTTTGTACCGCCAACCCAGGATGAGTCAGTATCAGAGGATTCCTCCGACTTAGAAGCAGATACGGATCATCAACCGGGTGAGCCAATTATTCGTCGTCGTCGCCGTCGGTCTTCGGCTCTGACAGACTAAAGAAATGTTGAGGGTTCACAGTTAATTGTTAACCCTCAACCCCAGTCTGATTACTTGACTTCAATAATTTCTGTATCCCCGATTTCTTGATTATCAACCATGAAAGTTTCATGATTATTTCCGTTTAAACTAACCCGAACTTGATGAAGTCCTGGGGGAAGTTCTGCAAGATAATACCAATTTCCATAAATTCGGGTGACTTTCTTCCCATTAATATAAAGGTGAGCGTGTCCTTCTTGATAGGAGTCGCTGGGTTGATTGGCTCTTTCTGGTGTAAATTTAAAATTAGTTAATTTTAACTCTAAATTCCATCCCTGACGGGGATCGGGATGGACAATTAAATCCACCGATGGTATCGGTTGACCAGGAGGAATCGAGATCATTTTATGGTGAGGGGAAGATTGATCATGTTGTTGTTCATGGGCTTCAACAGATGATAAACCTAATCCAGTAAAACCACTAAAAATTGTCCCTAAAAGGAGAGAAAACCCAATCACAATGGTCTGGTTTTGTTGACGATTAAATTGGCAATTCATCAAATTAACTCAAGTAAAGAAAATAGATTTTTTTATGACCTGATCTTGATTTTTTTACCTAAATATTAGTTTTGTCAAAAGACAGATTGTCAAACTTAAGCACACTGATAAATGTTTATGGACGGGTTTATTGAAATTCGGGTGATTCACAAAGATTAAATAGAACCTGTCCCTACCAGTGATAACTAATAACTGATTATTGATTATGTCTGAAACTATTGTTGTTAAAATTGGTACTTCGAGTTTAACCCAGTCAGCAACTGGACATTTAGCCCTATCGACCTTAGCCACATTAGTAGAAACCTTGACCGGACTGCAAAACCAGGGTTATCGCGTGGTTTTAGTGTCTTCGGGGGCGGTGGGAGTGGGACGCGATCGCTTAGGATTAACCGAACGTCCCCGGACTATTGCTTTAAAACAGGCTGTAGCCGCGGTGGGTCAAGGTCGTTTAATGCGGGTTTATGATGATTTATTTAGTACCTTAAAACAACCAATTGCTCAGGTTTTACTAACTAGGGGAGATTTAGTACAACGCAATGGTTATGTGAATGTTTATAATACTTTTCAACAACTTTTAAAATTAGGGGTAATTCCAATTGTTAATGAAAATGATACCGTTGCAGTCGATGAACTAAAATTTGGAGATAATGATACGCTTTCGGCTTTAGTTGCGAGTTTAGTAGAAGCGGATTGGTTATTTTTATTAACCGATGTAGATCGATTATATTCGGCCGATCCTCGGGAAAATCCTAATGCACAACCGATTAGTTTAGTAACTAATATGGAACAACTAGAAGAATTTCAAGTCAAAACGGGAGATTCTCGCAGTAGCTGGGGAACCGGAGGGATGATTACTAAAATTGAAGCCGCTAGAATCGCCACGGGATCGGGGGTGAGAACAGTAATAACTGAGGGAAAATATCCTCAAAATTTAGAAAAAATTCTCCAAGGGGAAGCCATTGGTACGCAATTTGAACCCCAGAATCGACCCGTTAATGCTCGCAAACATTGGATTGCAAATGTATTAGTTCCTACGGGAAAAATATATTTAGATGCGGGGGCGGTTCGGGCAATTTCTCAAGGAGGAAAATCCCTATTGGCGGCGGGAATTACTCAAGTTGAAGGTGAATTTAATCTTCAGGATTCTGTCCAAATTTGTAATTTAGACGGACAAGAAATTGCTAGGGGATTAGTTAATTATAGTCAGGGAGAATTGCAAAAAATTAAAGGTTTACATTCGGATAAAATTCCTGAGATTTTAGGTTATGACGGGGCGGATACGGTGATTCATCGTGATAATTTAGTCGTATTATCCCCATTATCTATAACAGGGAACAGGGAACAGGGAACAGGGAACAGGGAACAGGGAACAGGGGGAAAAATTTCACTATAATCAATGCTTTTTTAAAATCAATTTGAGCTGGTTAATTATGTCACTTTATGATAAAATATACGAGGTTGTCCATCAAATTCCTAGGGGAAAAGTCGCTACCTATGGGCAAGTTGCAGAACTCGCGAATCTCAGTAGAAAAGCTCGTTTAGTCGGTTATGCTTTATACAAAATTCCGTTAGAAACCACAGATATTCCTTGGCATCGAGTGATTAATGCTCAGGGGGAAATCTCTCATTCAGTATGGCGTAAAGGCACAGATTATCTTCAGCGATCGCGCTTAGAATCAGAAGGTATTCAATTTAACACCCAGGGTAAGATCAACCTTTCCCAATATCTATGGAAACCTACGGTTTAAAAATTTGGGATTTAAGCCAGAAAGACCGTTTTACTGCTAGAAAAGCTGCGAATTGATCATGCAGCATCTTGCCAATTCCCGATTCCCTGCTATAGTGTGATATCGGCTAATGTTTGATATAGTTTTAGGGCGAAATGCCGAACTTGCAAGCAAAACCGAACTATAATTCCTGCATGGCAAATCACCCCTACCAGGAGCATCGATCAGGAGGTAAAAATGGCTGAAATCACAAAAGAAGAAATGCGAGAGCGTTTGGGCAATATTGACCAAATTCGAGATATCATATTTGGGTCGCAACTGCGGGACTATAACAGTAGGTTTGAGAAGATCGAGTCGGATTTGGCACTATTACAAGAAGATGCCCAGGATCGGGTTGAACAACTCAAGACTATTTTAACCGCAGAAATCAAGTCTGTTGTTGAGAATTTAGACAAAAAAATTAAAACCCTGAGTTCAAATTCTCAGGAGGAGTTAACGGATTTAAGACAACAGGCTGATCGACTTAATCGGAAATTTTCCAGTAGTATTGAGGCGTTAGATGAGGCCTTAGATAGTCAAACTACTTCCTTGCGGGAAGAATTAGGACAAACCCGTGATCAGTTACAAGACGAAGTTCGCGGTCTGAAAAATCAAGTTTTAGAAGAACTAGAACGTCGATTTACTTTATTAACAGAAGCCAAAATTTCCCGCGATGATATGGCTGAAGTTCTGTTTGAAGTCGGGATGCGATTAAAGGGGACTGAATTTGTTCCGGCTATTAAACAGGCGGTCGATGAAAAAAATTCCGGTTTTGCCCTCCCAGAACATCATCTATAATTAATTTGGTCAAACTATGACCTTTTCTCAGGGTGATTTAAGTCAAAATGATCAACAAAAGGGGATTTCATCTCAACAAGATTCATTGGATCAGGTTGAGAGTGATCCTCTGGAATTGTTGATTGATTTATTAATGGATTTAAGCGATTTTAATGATTCTGATCCCGATTCTTCCTCCTCTTTACCCTTAGAAGATCAACAAAGCCTCAATATTTTAACACCAGATCCGATCCCTTCTCAACTAGAATCTCCGAACCCAATTCCATCAATTCATCTGTTATCTTCTGGAAAGTTAAAACCGGAAAATGATTTAATTTTGCGACTACTGCCTTTACTGGAAAAACCGCCGGCTGGGGCGATGGATGTTGATTATTCAGTCAGCGATATTGAAGAAGATTTAGGTGAAATTTCTGCCGAAACTTCAGCTAAACTAGAAGAAAATCAGGATATTATTGAAGATATTAGTACGAGTTTACCCCCAAATCAAACAGATAGGATAAATTCTGCTAATTTAGAGAAATCTTTACCTGAAAATACCACATCAAAACCTCAATTAAAATCCCAAAGTTGTTTAGCAAAATCTGCCAATATTCCAGAGATAAATTCTGTTTCTAATTCTAATGACCCTCTGGAGAAATTGCAAGAGTTAATGTTTGGGTCTAATCTCGGCGATGACTTAGATAACTTTAAAAGCCGTCTGTTCAACTGTGAGTTGCCAGAAGTTAGAGAATTAATAGAAAATATTAATCGTCAATTAAGTCAGATTCAATTCCAAATTTATGAACCAGAACAATTAATTGAACTTTTACTTCCTACCATTGGTCAACTTTTGAACTTAAAAGTAATTGAGTCCAAAGACGAATTAATTCAAGCATTTATTCCAATTATTGATGAGGTAATTAAAAGGAAAGGTCAAACCGACCGACAGGCGATGAGTGCGGCTATTGCTGATTTAATTCCCCAAGCAATTAAACAACAAATTAAAAATTCTCCTAAAGAAATTGCTGAAGCTTTGGGGCCAGAAATTGGGGCAGCAATTCGAGAACAAATTAAAATTGATCGGAATGAAATTGCCGTAGCTTTAGCACCAATGATTGGACGCAGCATTAAAGAACAAGTGACTTTAGAACGAGATTCAATGGTAGATGCACTGTATCCGGTAATTGGCAGTACAATTACTCGTTATTTAGCAGAGGCTATTCAAGAAATTAATGAAAAGGTCAGTCAAGCCTTTAGTGTAGAAGGGTTACAACGAAAAGTTAAATCCAAAGTTCAAGGAGTATCGGAAGCGGAACTTATTTTAAGAGAAGTCAGACACTTTATTGTACAAGCGGTGTTTTTAATTCATAAAGGTTCGGGTTTAATTATTGCTGAAATTAAACAACCGGATCAATCTCAAATGGAAGCGGAAATGGTGGCGGGAATGTTAACCGCAATTAGAAGTTTTGTTAATGATTGTATTAGTCAAACCGGGGAAGTTTCCGAACTGAATGAAATTGAATATGGAGATTGTAAAATCATCCTAGAAGTGGCGGGATATTGTTATTTAGCAGTAGTAGTAAAAGGGGAACCTCCGAAAGCATTTATTAAAAAAATCCGTCAGACTATGGCAAATTTAGTTATGAAATATAGTCAGCCGATTAAAGACTTTGATGGTGATCCTAATTCGGTTCCTGAAGGAATTATTAGTCAGCTTGAAGCCTTGATCAGAGTTGTAGCCCGTTTACAGACCCAGCAAAAGCCAATGACTTTATTAATTTTGGGTTCTGTGGTTTTGAGTTTGATCCTAATTCCTTGGGGAATCCATCAATATCGACAACATAATTTGCGTCAGTTAGAAACAACATTAACCACCACTTTAGGAGCGGAGTCTGAGTTATCAATTTATACTTTAAAGGTTAAAGCCCAGGGAAGAACCTTAGCATTAGAGGGGAAAGTTCCCAACGCTCGATTAAAAGATAAAGTTGAAAAAATTGCCCAAGAAACGGCTCCAAATTTTCAAATTAATAATCGGATTATTGCAGTTAAAGTTCCTCCCGATCCGATCAAAGTTGCTGCTGAAGTTAAGCAAATGGTGACTATAATGAATCAAATTAGTGGGATATCAATTTCTGCTGATTATCAAAATTCCCAAGTGAATTTGAAAGGAAAAGTGATTAAATCTGAAGATATTCAGAAAATTACTCAAGCTTTTCAGAAAATTGAAGGGGTAGATTCGGTAATTGCTAATCTAACGGTGCAACCTCTACCAATAGCCACTAGAATTTATTTTGGTTTTGGTTCGGCGGAATTAGTCTTAAAAGATATTCGAGGTAAACTTGTGCCTCTGGCTGAATATTTGAAGCGATATCCCGATCTCAAATTAACAATTATTGGTTATAGTCATGAACAGGAAAAATCTCGAAAACATCCTGAGTTAGCCTTAGAACGTGCTCAAACTATCCAAAATGTTTTAGAGGATTTGGGAATTGATCGGCGACGCATAGAAACAGTTGGTAAAACTGAACGCCCAGGGGGAGTTGATCCAAATCAAGAACTTTGGTTGAGTCAAACGGTTTTATTTGAGATAATACCCTTACAGTTTGAACAAAATAAACCCCAAAAACTATGATTTCTAAAAAAATTTGCTTAGTTGGTGATTTTGGAGTTGGAAAGACCAGTTTAATCCGCAGATTTGTGGATAGACAGTTTAGCGATCAATATTTGTCTACCGTTGGAGTCAAAATTTCTCGAAAGATTGTTGAACTGGCTGAAATGAACTCAAAAATAACTGGATCTGTACAATTGTTAATTTGGGATATTGAGGGTCATACTAAATTTAAAGCGATCGCCCCGAGTTATTTACAAGGAGCGAGTGGTGTGGTGATTGTTGCAGACGTTACCCGACAGGAAACAATAGAAAGATTACCTGAACATATTAATTTATTTCTCTCTGTGAATCCCAAAGGATGTATAGTGATAGCATTGAATAAAATTGATTTGATCGACTCAACAGAACTTGAACATCTAATCAAACTAGCCCCTAATTTGAAGCAGTATGATCAGATTTTGTCCAGCCATCAAACTTCCGCAAAAACTGGAGATCATGTAGATACAATTTTCTATGAGTTATCCCAGAAATTTATCTATAGTTAAAGAATTACTTCTAGTTTTTTTGTGTTCTGGGATGAGTTATGAATAACCTTTTAAGAAAGATCTTAGCACCCAAAAAAATCGAATATTTAACCATTAACTCGGAGTTAGTTATTGTAGAGTCCTCCTGGGGAGTCGCCCGGTTTGCAGATTCCCCAGAACAATTACAATTAGGAGAAGATGTCTGCATGGCTTTTCCTGAGTTAATTGGATTAGAAGAAACCTTTAATAAAATTTTATTGAGTCAAATCAATCAGTTTGAACTGAAAGGAATTTCTAGGACAATCACTCAAGAAAATACAATTTATTTTGATATTTATGTTTTGAAAAATCCTGATAATTCTTGCCATAACCAAGAACTATTGATTGTGTTTGAAGATACAACAGAATCGATTTTAAAGGAACAAAAAATTACTCAGGTTGCTAAGGAATATGGATTGGCTTTAAGTGCTTTAGAAAAAACTAAAATATATTTAGATAAAATCATTAATTCGATGACAAATATATTAATTGTCACAGATGACCAAGGAATGATCAAAATTATCAATCAAGCTACATCGTTTTTATTAAAATATTCAAAAGCAGAATTAATCGGGCAATCTATTTTAACTATTTTTAAAGATAATCAACTTAAAAATTATCCCCAAGTCAATCAATTTTTATTATCTGCTGATCTATTAATGCCTGTTGAAGTAATTTGTCAGACCAAAATAGGAACAAATTTTCCCGCATCCTTTTCCTGTGCAGCCATGAATTTTGATCCCCATGATTCCCAGGAATTTGTTTGGATTGGTCAGGATATGACCGCACAAAAACGAGTAGAATTTCAGTTGTATCAACAAGCGGAACGTGATCGCATCTTAAAAAGAATTACACAACATATTCACCAATCTTTAAGTTTACAAGAAACTTTACAAACAACGGTGACTGAGGTTCTGGGATTTTTAAATGTGGATCGGGTTTTAATTTATCGATTTTACTCCTCAGAAAAAGGACAAGTAATTGCTGAATCCGTCAGAAATTCTTCTCTGACTTCCCTGGACAATATTATTTTTAGTTCTGAGTTTAATTCCTTATTATTATCTCATTTTCAAACAGGTAAAATCGATGCTTTTGATAATATTTATCAGGTTTCAGTTGACTCTAAATATTTAGATTATTTAATTCAATTAAAAGTAAAATCTAGTTTGATAGTCCCGATTATAATTTATGATGCTTCTGTTTCACAACAGTCTAGCAATAATAATCAACTTTGGGGATTATTAATCGCCCATCAATGCCAGCAAACCCGCCATTGGGAAGTCTGGGAAACAAACTTATTAGAAGAATTAGCCCTACAAATTGCCATTGCACTACAACAGGCTGAACTTTATCAACAATTACAAATTGTCAATCAAGAATTGGAACAGTTGGTTATTGAAGATGGGTTGACAAAAGTGGCAAATCGTCGTCAGTTTGACCGGGTACTTGATCACGAATGGAATCGCTGTAGACGAGAAGGAGTCATTCTATCCCTAATTTTACTAGATATTGATTATTTTAAACAATATAATGATAACTATGGACATTTAGCTGGAGATTTTTGCTTACAACAAGTTGCTCAAGTTTTACAGAATGTGATTCAACGGAATACCGATTTAGTGGCTCGTTATGGGGGGGAAGAATTTGCTATCATTTTACCCAATACCGATATCAATGGAAGTATGCACCTGGCTGAAAAAATTCGCCAAGGAGTGGAAGCATTGCAAGTGGAGCATCTCAAATCAGAGGTGAGTAGTTATGTCACAATTAGTATTGGAGTAGCGAGTTTAATTCCGATTGAAGATCTTACTCCTAAAACTTTGGTTTCTCAAGCTGACCAAGCTTTGTATAAAGCCAAAAATAATGGGCGCAATTGTATTTTTATTGCATCCAGATAGAGGGTTCTTGCTTTAATTGCATCTACTAATTAAAAAAAAATCTAACAATCAAATTAGAAAAAAGTTCTTTATCATCAATCCAGGGATTATGAACCATTTATTTAAAAACTTTTTAATAGCACGAAAAATTGATTATCTAGTGATCGATCCAGAGTTAAAAATACTGGATTTTTCTCAAGGAGTTATTCGATTTACTGAAGGTTCAGAAGTTTTAAATCAAGGAGAAGATGTACAATATTACTTTCCCGAATTGATTGGAACAGAAGATATTATTGATGCCATTATTCAAGGGTATCAAGATTATTTTGAATTAAATGCTATGAGTCGGCAAATTGAGAAAACAACATCAATTTATTTTAATATTTACTTTCTGGGTGTTTCCATTCAAGGAGAACATATCCCCGAATTAATGTTACTATTCGAGGATGTGACACAACGAATGGAACTAGAACAGGCTTTAGTTCAAGAAACTAATGAATCACGATTACTTTTAAATGCCTATTCTCATTCTCAACAATATATTGATCGAATTATTACCTCCATGGAGGATATTTTAATCGTTACCAATCAACAAGGTATGATTAAAAAAGTCAATCTCGCTACTTTATCCCTATTAGAATATAGTCAATCGGATTTAATTAATCACTCTCTTGCTTCTTTTGTAGAAGATGATACTTGTTTGCAAGAATATTTAAAGGAATCTTCTCTGAAAAAACAAGACTTTTTATTTAAAAATTTGGAGTTAACCTGTCAGAAAAAACATGGCGGTAAAATTGTCCTAGAATTTTCAATCTCGACCTTAACTACTGATACGGATGATTCCCTAGACTTTATTTATGTGGGTCGAGATATTACCGCCAGAAAACGCGCTCAACAACGGATGTTTACTCAGTATCAAATTTCTCGGATTCTGTCTGAAGCTCCGAATATTAATGAAGCTCTCCTACAGATTTTGCAATCCACTTGTGAAAGTTGGGGATGGGTTTTAGGAGAAGTTTGGATGTTGGAAAAATTTTCAGAAGCACCGTTAATTTTAGGGAATAAAATCTCTGAAACTAATAGTTTTTCCCGCAACCATCCCGATGTTAAATTGGAGTGTATTAAACATTGGGTTAACTCTAAATCCGGTATTGATGAAATTCAAGAACTCTATCAAAAAATTAACCTAGATTCTAGTATAACTTTACCCAGTAAAATTTGGCATAGTGGTTTTGCCCATTGGGTTGAAGATGTGATGGTTAATGACCAATTTACTCAAAAAGATATTGTCCAAATTCTGGGATTACGCGCTGGGTTTGGATTTCCGATTAAAGATGGAAAAGAAGTCTTAGGGGTGATCACTTTTTGGGGTACAGAAATTTGTTTTCCCGATCCGGAATTGATGCAAACCATGACTACAATTGGCAGTCAACTCGGTCAATTTATTAAACGAAAATTGGCTGAAATTGCTCTCCAATATCAACAACAACAAACAGAAAAATTACTTTTAAATATTCTGCCGGAAGCGATCGCAGAACGTCTAAAAAAAGAAGAAAAAACCATAGCAGAACATTTTTCTGAAGTCACGGTTTTATTTGCTGATATTGTTGGATTTACGCAGATTTCATCTACCTTAAGTCCGATTGCTTTAGTGAATTTACTCAATGAATTATTCTCAGCTTTTGATCGATTAACCGAAAAATATGGCTTAGAAAAAATTAAAACTATTGGTGATGCTTATATGGTGGTGGGCGGATTACCCGCTCCCTGTCCCAATCATGTGATCGCGATCGCCGAAATGGCTTTAGATATGCAAAAGGCAATTCTTGATTTTAATGAAACTCATGATCAAGTATTAAGTTTGCGCATTGGCATCCATAGTGGGGCAGTGGTTGCGGGAGTGATTGGGATTAAAAAATTCCTCTATGATTTGTGGGGAGATACGGTCAATATTGCCTCGCGAATGGAATCTCACGGGTTAGCAGGACGGATTCAAATTAGTGAAGATACCTTCCATCTTTTACCAGATCAATATGTTATATTCAAACGAGGGATAATTTCAGTCAAAGGCAAAGGAGCAATGAATACTTATTTTTTATTAGGCCGAAAAGGAGAAAAATATCTTCCCATTATTGAGCAAGTTATTCCGTCAAAAAATCAATGCAAAAATGCTGCGCCACAGCATTTAGTTGAAGTGATTCATAATAAAATTCAAGACGGCTATCCCCTAAAATTCGATGAAATTACAGATAGCTCACAGGATTTCCAGATTTAGGATAAAATAGTCAAACCCTTGGTAATTTACAATTTTCTGACACCTTAAAAATTTAAATGACCTTAATAGAATCTTGGACAAATCAGTGGCGTTTCCAACTGGAAAATGACTACCCAAACTCTAGTCAAGACAAACGGGAAAGTATCATTAATTGGTTACTAGGAGAACATTTTACGACCTTAGATTCTCTCCCTATTAACCAACAAGAAAGAATCCAATTAGGGTTAAACTTTCGCTATCAAATTCTGCAACAGCGCTATTTAGATACGCCGCCGGAAAAATCCTATCGAAATTTAATGCAGCGATTAGGGAGTTTAATGATTCTACGCCAAAAAGTTCGTCTTTGGGTGGCAACCAGTCGCGATCGCCAACGTCAAGTGGTGGATGTTTTACAAGAAGTGATACAGGAAATGTTGCATAGCGATCGCTATTTACAACAACAAATTCAATGGATTTCTCAGTGTACAAATGACCGACAATTAAGCAATGCTTTACTATTCACAACAGTAGAAGAATATTGTCTCCGTCCGATTCGGAATCAACCCCTATTAGTCTATCGATTTGTTAACTATTTACGTCGTTCCCAACGGGGAGGATTAACCCAAGTTCCCGCCGGAGAATGGATTAAACAATTATCCGATGAAATTCTCTCAGAGGAAACCGAAGACACCATTAGTTTATTAGATAATCAAGCTATTTCTGAATACGAAGATGAGCAATATTTTCAAAACCAACAAAACCAACGATTAAAAGTACAGGCGGAATTTGAAGACTATTTAATTAAAAACGTAGATTCAACGGCGGCGGAATGGTTGCGACTGTATTTACAAGGATTATCCCAAGAAGCGATCGCTCAAAAGTTAAATTTACCGATTAAACAAATCTATCGACTCCGAGAAAAAGTTAGTTATCATGCGATTAAAAACTTCACCTTAAAACAGAATCCCGAATTAGTGACCAGTTGGTTAGGAACCTCGGTATCAGAACATCGTTTAGGATTAAATTCCGAACAATGGGAACAATTTTGGCAAGGTTTAAACCCCAATCAACGTCAAATTATTGAACAATTAAAAGCCGGAGAAACCCTAGAAACTATTGCTAAAACCCTAAACTTAAAAATTACCCAAATTCAGCAGGAATGGACTACAATGTATCTAATGGCTCAAGATATTCGGAATTAATATACTGGGTTTAACCCCTTCTCTATTTTGGTTGTAGTCCCAGTAACACAAATTAGGTTAAAATAATATTGATAGGACTTACGCACCAAACCGGGTTTGGTGAACGAGAAATCCAGATTTTATCCGCAAAATCATGGCCAGAAACCCGGTTTCTTTGGTCTTGTGCGTAAGTCCTGATTGATCAATACAGCAACCTCTAAAAAATCTCCTGTTTCCCATTTTGAAAACCTATGATTCCCCAAAAACTGACCCTAAAAAATTTCCTCAGTTATCGAGAAGCCACCCTAGACTTTAGTGGATTACATACCGCTTGTATTTGTGGTTCCAACGGGTCAGGAAAGTCATCTTTATTAGAAGCAATGGCTTGGGCAATTTGGGGGGAAAGTCGGGCAGAATCAAAAGATGATATTATCTATATGGGGGAATTAGAAACCCAGGTTGATTTTATATTTATTAGTCAGGGAAACCTATATCGGGTAATTCGTAATCGTCGCCGAGGTCAATCGGGAGCCTTAGAATTTCAAGTAGCAACCACCGTTTTACAAGAAATTGAAGATTTAGATCAAATCAAGTTTCGCACCCTCACAGAAAAGGGAATAACTGTCACTCAACAGAAAATTATCGACTACTTAAAACTAGATTATGATACCTTTACTAATTCCGCCTATTTGCGTCAGGGAAAAGCGGACGCATTCATGATCAAACGTCCCGCCGAACGGAAAGAAATTCTGGCAAATTTATTAAAATTAGATCAATATGATGGTTTATCAGAAAAAGCTAAAGACTCAGCCAAAAGTTATAAATCCCAAGCCGAAATTTTAGAACAAACCCTAACCAGTAACCAAGTCCAAATTGATCAAAAAGGTCAACTGGAACAGGATATTATTCAACTACAAAATACAATTGATCAGCTTCAAGAAAAACAAGCCCAAGACCGAGAGCAATATCAACAGCTACAAGCCCAACAACATCATCGTCAAGCTTGGGAAAAGTTATTAACCGGACAACAACAACAGCATCAAACCTTTGCTCAAGATTATCGCAGATTACAACAGGAATTAACTACAACTCAACAGCAAAATCAAGAATTAGAAGCAGTATTACAACAAGAAACAGAAATTCAAACCGGATATAATAATTTTATCACCCTACAAACCACCGAAGAAACCCTATCGGCTCAATTTAAAATCTATCAAGATTCCCAACAACAACGCCAGCAATTACAAGAACAACAACGCCAATATCTAAACACCCTACAACAGCAAATTCAAGGTCTACAAGCTCGTTTAGAAGCGTTAACCCAACAGGAGCAAGATTACTCCCAAATCTTCAGCCAAAAATCCGATATTGAAACGGGATTAGAACAGTTACAAACCGCTCGTAATCGGTTAACCCAGTTTGATCAATTACAATTAGAAGTTACCCCGATTTTACAACAGCGTCAACGGCTACAAACGGAGTTAGATCGGGCTCAATCTCGTCAACAAGCTCGGTTAGAGGAATTAAAAACCTCCGTGGGAAAATTGCAACGAACTCTCAACCATCATCGCCCCCAATTAGAACAAAAATCCCAAACTATTGCTAATCAAATTATTGAACTCGATAAGAAGAAAGTTTATCAACTCAGAGTCAGGGAAAAAGGACAAGAACGTCATGGTTTTATTGACCGCTTGAATACGGTTAAACGGGATTATGAAGAAAAATTAGTCGAACTAGATCAGAAGATTAAACTATTATCAAAATCGGAATCTGAAGCAACTGAAACCGAAGAATTACCGTTATTGCGATCGCAGTTTCCCCCTTGTCCACTTTGCGATCGCCCCCTAGACGAACATCACTGGAATTTAGTAATTTCTAAACAGCAAAACCAACAACAGGAATTCATAAATCAAATTTGGGTGATCCATGAACAGTTAGTAGTTGCTGATCGAGAACTTAAAATATTACAGGAGGAATATCGACAAATTCAAGAGGATTTATTACCCTACGAAGAATTACGAGAACAACGGGTAAAAATTCAAGCTCAGTTAGAATCCTTAGATAAAGATGAACAACAATTACAACAATTAATATTAGAAGAAAAAGCCGTTCAAAATATTTTAGATACGGGAGACTATGCAACGGATTTATATGCAGAATTACAGGATTTAGAGCAGAAATTAAGCCAACTAAATTATAATGAACAAAGCCATGCGTTAGCCAGGAATGAGGAAAAACGGCATCGTTGGGCGGAAATTAAATATAGTCAAATTCGCGATGCTCAGGATAAATTAACAAAAATTCAGACCCAAAAACCAGAATTAGAAACCCAAATTCAAACCTTAACCCAAACCTTAACCGAACAAAAAAACAATTCTGAAATACAACAAGAAATTATTACCTTAGAACAAAAAATCAGCCAAATGGGTTATAATGTAGAGGAACATAATCGCATCCGGGCGGAGTTACGTCAAGCTCAAATTTGGTTAACTAGAACCGAACAACTCAACCAAGCCAAACAACAATATCCCATCCTACAAAAACGCCTTCAAGAGTTAGAAACCATCACCCAAGAAAGGGTAAAAAACCTACAAGCAATTCAAGGACAAATGGAACTATTACAACAGCAATTAAAAGCAACTCCCGACCCGACAGAATCATTAAAACAATTAGAGCAGTTAATTCAACAACAACAGCTAAAATTAGATAGTTATTTAGGTCAATTCGGAAGTTTACAACAACAACAAACTCAATTAGACAATTTAAACGCTCAACAAATCGAACTTAAAACCCAATTAGATACCGCCCGTCGTCAATATCGAGTTTACGATGAATTAGGAAAAGCCTTTGGTAAAAATGGGATTCAAGCCTTAATGATTGAGAATGTTTTACCACAATTAGAAGCAGAAACTAATCAAATTTTATCTCGATTATCTGCTAATCAACTCCATGTTCAATTTGTTACCCAGCGCACTAGCGGGCGCGGGGGAAAATCATCAAAAAATACCGCTAAAATGATTGAAACCTTAGAAATTTTAATAGCAGATGCGCGGGGAACTCGTTCTTATGAAACCTATTCCGGGGGGGAGGCTTTTAGAATTAATTTTGCTATTCGTTTAGCCCTAGCAAAATTATTAGCACAACGGGCGGGAACTTCTCTACAAATGTTAATTATTGATGAGGGATTTGGAACCCAAGATGCGGAAGGGTGCGATCGCTTAATTGCGGCTATTAATGCGATCGCTTCTGATTTTGCTTGTATTCTTACTGTTACCCATATTCCTAGTTTAAAAGAAGCTTTTCAAGCTAGAATTGAGGTTCATAAAACTAGCCAAGGTTCTCAAATTTATCTGTCAATTTAATCACATTTTCATATAATTGTATACCCCTATATTAATTTACTAGACAGAGGTGCTGTTTCGCCTTGACACACCCATGCACCCCAAAAATAGGGATGATTTAACGGTTGATAATTGGGATCGGGATAGTTGTTTTCGGGGTATAATTCTTTGAGAACAGTTTGACCGAGTTCGGTGGTTTGTAATTTAGAAATTGTCGCGTTTTTAATATAATCTTGGGCAAATTCTAACGCTTGTAAACGGCCACAACCCGTATTTATTTTATCAAAAAATAACTTCATTAACAACGCCGTGGCTTTATCGGGAACAGACCATAAACTCATAAGTAAGGTTTTTGAACCGGCGATCGCAAATGCCCGACGCAACCCAAATACACCCTCTCCTGATGCTAAATCTCCTAATCCCGTTTGACAAGCAGATAAAATACTAATTTCCGTTGCCCATAAATCTAATGCTGCCACGTCTAGGGCAAAAACTAATCCTTTTCCGTATTCTTTCGATAAGGGTTGACCCCGTAAAACTGTGTTAGTTCCTGTTAAGGCTAATACCGATCTTAACATCGGATCTTCAACATTGGAAAAAAGATTTTCTGAGGAAGGTTTAACTTCTTTTTCGATAATAGTTGCCAGAGAATTCAAGAAATCTGCTAAATTTTGCCGATTATTTTCTTTTGCTAAATCCGCATATAATAGTATCAACGCTAATAAATCTTTATTCCATAAATCTTGATGATTTTTTAACAGGTTGATTTCTTCTCCTTCAGGACAACTGAGCAAATCTTGAATTAAATGATGATAATTTTGTTCTTGTTTCTGCCCAACAAATAACCCGTGAGTAGCAAACAATAGAATTTTAGGAGATTTATGGCGATGGAGATAGGACTCGCGGGCTTCATTTTCTAAATAGGGTTTGACCTTCAGAAGTTTAGCAACGGTTTCTCCTAAGAAACGGGTTCCTAATACTCGTTTACAACCCGATAAAGTTTGTAGCAGGGTTTGGGGTTCGTTGGTGTTGAGTTCAATATTACAGTTTTGAGGACTATTTTTAATAGTTTTATCCTCATCTTCTGGAAAGGGTTGGGGATAATCAAAATTCGGATCAGCCATAATTAAGGGAGCCGATGGGATAGCATGGGAAACGATAGTTTTCCGCAAGATTTCTCGCCCCACACTTAAATAACTGATACTGTAATCTTCTATTAATAACCGTCCGTTTTCTTGGGTTAACAGTTGAAAGGGGAGCAGGTTTAAGTTGCTGTCGGGGGCGATGATCAGTGACCTAACCCCCCCAGCCCCCCTTCCCTGCGAGGGAATGGGGGTGACATCTTTCTCCCCTCGCCTCGCAGGAGATGGGTCGGGGGTGACATCTTTCTCCCCTCGCCTCGCAGGAGAGGGGTTGGGGGAGAGGTCATTCAACACCTGAAACCCCGATCTAACAACAGCCGCCGCAACCCTTGACCATGACTAACGAAAGAGGGAGAAGACCGCACAACAACCTCCTCCTCATCCCCGAAGTCTAAACGGCCGATCGCATTTTCTTGAGGAGGGGAGAAATTATCAGGAGGAAGGGAAACCCCCGCCCGAAATAGACGAATTAACCGATCAATTTCCGCCGCATCCCCTAGATCCACCATCGCCACTTGATCCGGTTGTTGGGCCGGGAGAATAAACGCCAGATAACGGGCGGGTTTCCAGTGTTCCTGTTCAGGGGCGGTGAAGTCATACACCCGAAAATGCACAAACTCTAACAGGGTACTACCGAGGGGAAGTTCCAACGCCACCGCTTGACGGTCGGGGAGGGCGTTTTGCAGTTGCACTTCTGGAATTTCACGGGCCAGCAGTCGGTTAATTTCATCGGCTTGTTTTTGCGACGTCCCGATCTGCTCAAGGATATCGTCTCGCTGGTCAAATTGACTGGCTAGGGAGATGGTGAGAGAAATAATTTTATTGTTGATCGAGGTTAATAACCTGTCGGTTGAGTTGTTTCCATTGTTTTTTCAACTTTCTTGATTGATCCAATGGATTTAATTCTAATAACTTATCCTTCAGGTAGAGAACTAACTTGATTAAAACAACAAAAAAAATAACAGGAAAAATTAGAATTACTTGAATTAAATTTTTGTAAACCGTGACTTTGTTCTTATTCATGTTTATACCTTCCTCTGGGTTAGGGAATTAAGCAATAATTGAATATTCAGAATAAAACAGTTGATGGCCGTTGCTGGGGTTGAGGTTATTCTGAAGTTCTAATAAATGTTCTACCGTTAAGGATAGGAATTTTTCAGACCCTTGTTTTAACCAAGTTAGGGTTAAGGTGATTCTATATTTTTCTAATAATGTTGTCACCTGACCCCCCTGTAGCTCTTGACTCGGATCAATATTACAAAGTTGTTTAATTGCTGGATAAACATCTTTGGATAATGTCACTCTCACACTATTAGCACTTGAGAAAACTTTTGCAGCAATATCTTGAGGACTATAACCTAACAGTAATCCTCTCAAGTATTTTTTCTGCACCGATGTTAGTTCTTTGGCATTTGCGATCGCTAAATCTCTATATAATTGAGGCAGATTCCAATATTGTGCCGCTTCTGCAAAGACTTGATCATCTGGGATATTAGCAATAACCATAATTCTCCTCTGGTTTAGAAACCGGGTTTCTGAAGTTATCTAGTTTTACTATAACAAACCCTTTGATAAAATTCAAGCTAAAATTATCTATTTTGAAAATTACTATTATTTCGTTAATGAGTATTAACCGAAGGTAGAACAAATCAGTTTCTTCAAAAAACAGGTTTCTAAAAATGCTATGATTAATAATGTTTATCGTCAAAATAAAAACCCCTGACTTTCAACCGAGGTTTAGATCCCCCTAAATCCCCCTTCCCAAGGGGGACTTTGAGTTTTGGTGCTTTCCTCTTTATTTATTAAGTGCTTCCGGTTCCCCCCTTATTAAGGGGGGTTAGGGGGGATCGAAACCCCAGGACAAAGTAAAACTTTTAATCTTAACTCCTAATTAAGTTTTTAAGGTTAATGGTTATTAACCTTAAAAACTTGAAAAACCCGGTTAATGAAACCTGTTTAATAATGCTATTGATTCGTTAATGAGTGTCAGTTACGTTTTAAATAATTTCCTGTCAATATGAGAGCAGAGTTCAGGAATAGATTATGACATCTTACGACTTATCCATCAATTCTGCAAACAATATTCAACCCTTCCCTAACCATCAACTGCAATTACCGACAATCTTAGAAACAAAATGGATGCAATTGATTAAACCTCACCCCGATTATTTTGAACCTATTGAACAAATGTTACAAGACCCCGAAATGATGAAATATGTCACCACAGGGGCGCGTTCAAACGCACAAGCGAAACTTGAAACCTTAGCGTTTCAAAAAGCTTGGGAACGACAGGGATGGGGGGCTTATTTTCTGTTGAATAAACAGACAAAAGATGTTATGGGAGCCGTTATTAAACTCTATTTAAGCGATCGCACTCCCTATCTGCAAATCGGCTATTTTTTAGGGCGTGAATATTGGGGCAAAGGATACGGAACTGAAGCCGGAAAAATGGCTTTAAAACTGGGATTTTATGGCTTAAATCAACCGCGTATTGATGCCTTTGCCCATATCAATAATATTCCCAGTCGTCATATCCTCGAAAAAATTGGCATGACCTGTATTACTGATCAATTCATCTATGACGGTCGCCAATATGCCCACTATCTGATCAATCGTTCAGACTATCAAATCTAACGAAAAAACGGGGCAGGTTTAGCAAGATTTGGGGTAATTTTCAAAGGTTGACGAGAACCCGTCCCTACTGGTTTTTTGCACAAATTCATATTAAGATAAAAGGAGATATTATGCAAGATAATCAATGCAATGGCTTTGGGTGTAAGTGGATTCAAAACCGCCACGACGCCGATAATTGGGTGTGTTTAAAATGTGGAAAAGATCGCCATATTCGTACTAATGATCCCGCTTTAACGATTATTATTTTTAGTGCGATCGCCCTGATCTTTGTCTTAATTTTTAATTCTCAGTCCTCTGAATCTTCCGTTAAAACTCTCCCCGAATCCTATATGATTGAAACCTACGATATTAACCCATAACCCATCAAATCGGGTTTCTAACTATTCTTGATCAATTTAGAAACCCGGTTAATTATAAAATCGATTAAAAACTTGACAATGATCAAAATATCAATTAAAATATTAACATATAGCTTATTTTTTAAGAAAAATGGCAACCTCAATCGCCAGTTTTAAAATAACCTGGGAACCCCTTCCCGATGATTTTATTTTACCGGATGATCCTGTGGATAATATTAATCAACCTGCATTAGCTTCCGCTTTAACAGATAGTCTACAAAATGCAGGAAAACTCCCCCCAAATAGTTTAACTCCAACCAATTATGGAATTTGTGCAACGGTTAATGACAAAATAGTAATTAAAGCACCAGATTGGGCATTTATTCCAGAAATTCGAGTTCCCAGAACCGATATTCAACGTAGTTATACCCCACAATTACAAGGAGATATTCCGCTTTTAGTTGTAGAATTTCTGTCCGATACCGAAGGCGGAGAATATTCGATTAAATCAACCTATCCGCCCGGGAAATGGTTTTTCTATCAAACAATTTTGCAAGTCAAACATTATGTTATTTTTGAACCCCCGCAAGGCATTTTAGAAGTCTACAGTTTAAATCAAAACGGAGAATATCAGTTACAAACTGCTAATGCAAATAGCCGTTATTTTTTCCCAGAAATGAACTTATATTTAGGGGTTTGGCAAGGAACCAGAGAAAACAGAACTGGATATTGGTTGCGGTGGTGGGATGAAAGCGAAAAATTATTATTATGGGGATTTGAATTAGCAGAAAGATTAGCTGCACAATTACGAGCAGCAGGTATTGAACCCGAAGTTTAATTAAACCGAATTGCTTGGAGGAAATTGATCGGATGTCTGAACACTTCGACAAGCTCAGTGCAAAGCATTATCCCAGAAATATGATCGGTTATGGTCGCCATACCCCCGATCCAAAATGGCCGAACCAAGGCCGAATTGCCGTACAATTTGTAATTAATTATGAAGAAGGTGGCGAGAATTGTATTCTACATGGTGATCAATCTTCTGAAGCCTTTTTATCAGAAATTATTGGGGCTGAACCCTTTCACGGACTGCGCCATTTAAACATGGAATCGATTTATGAATATGGCAGTAGAGCGGGGTTTTGGCGACTGTATCGGCTGTTTACCCAACGTCATATCCCCGTGACCGTTTATGGGGTCGCCATGGCTTTAGAACGCAACCCAGAAGCCGTTGCAGCCATGTTAGAGGCGGACTGGGAAATCGCTAGTCACGGTTATCGTTGGATTGATTATAAATATTTTAATCAAGAAATGGAGCGCGAACATTTACAAAAAGCGATCGCCATTCATACAAAAGTTACCGGAAATCGTCCCCTGGGTTGGTATACAGGACGCACCAGTCCCCACACCCGCAAATTAGTCGTAGAAGCCGGAGGATTTTTGTATGATGCTGATAGTTATGCCGATGATTTACCCTATTGGGTTTATGATTATAAAACCCCCCATTTAGTCATTCCCTATACCCTTGATAATAATGATATGCGATTTGCAACAAATCAAGGGTTTAACTGTGGGGAACAGTTTTTCACCTATTTAAAAGATGCCTTTGATTTATTATATGCTGAAGGAGAAACCGCACCGAAAATGATGAGTATTGGGTTACATTGTCGTTTAGTCGGTAGACCCGGACGGGCGGCGGCACTGGCTCGGTTTTTAGATTATATTCAAAACCATGACCGGGTTTGGATCTGTCGTCGGGTTGATATTGCTAACCATTGGTATGAGTATAATAGACCCATAGCCGAAAACAACTTTTAATGGTTAATCAATTTTAATTTAAAAAATATTATGACAGACACAACTGTTACCCTTGATAATAATACCTTTGTATTTTTATTGGGAACCGATAATAATGATACTATATTAGGAGGGGTAGAAAATGACTTAATATTAGGACTTTCAGGGAATGATTTTTTATCGGGAAATTTAGGAAATGATTGGTTAAATGGAAATTTAGATAATGATGCAGTCGTGGGAAATGAGGGTAATGATACCCTTTATGGAGGGCAAAATAATGATATTTTAGATGGTCGAATTGGAGATGATTTATTATTTGGAAATTTAGATAATGATGACCTCACCGGAGACGAGGGAAATGATACCTTATTTGGGGGTCAAGGAATAGATATTCTGCGGGGAAATGATGGGGATGACTGGTTATATGGAGATAAAGATAATGATACCTTAATTGGAGGTGCTGGACGCGATCGCTTTATCCTTACCAATAATTCAGGAAGCGATACTATCAATGACTTTACCCAAGGTGAGGATATAATTGAGTTAACTGGAGGATTAGATTTTACCCAATTAACCTTAGTTTCCGATCTAAATAATACCCTAATTCTTGTCACCAATACCAGCGAAATATTAGCGACATTAATTGATATTTCTGCGAATAGCTTAAATAGCAACGACTTTCAAACTCTATAGAAGTCACACAACCCACGGCGTTCGACAAAGACTAACCCAGCAAACCTAACAGTCAACTATTTTCTCCCTCATTCCCTATTCCCTATTCCCTATTACCCATTACCTATCTTAAATTTAACCATGTCTCAACAGATATACCCCCTTAATATTAGTGTTCATCCCCAACTAGAAAAATCCCTAGGCTATCATTCTAATAATAGATGGGTGGCTTGGTATTGGGAATCTGATATTGAACAAGCATTCTTTACCGATGGTCAAAACCTAGGAACAACTTCGGCTTTATCTTGGCAAATTTTATTACAACATCCCAATATTAGTTCCAGTTTACAACAGTATTTCCCCGACCCTAATCAGCAATATGGGTTACTTTTAGATCGAAAAACCCGTAACCTTTATATCGGAGAGGGAAAACTGATTCAAAATTTATTAGAACAACCAGATAGTTTAAATTTACTTGCTTGTTTAGAAACTAAAAATCAGAGTTTTTCTAATATCAAATATCAATGGAATCAAATCACTTATAATCCTTTACTATTAAATTTATTAAAATGGATTCCCTTAACTGTTGCTGTTGGTTTTGTGACTATATTAGGTTTAAAAACCGGATCTTCCCTAATTCCTAAAGTAGAACAGCAACTAACCCGTTCTCCTGTTTCCCAGCCTATTATAGCCATAAATCAAACCTGTGGAGTCGGAGGATCTGATGATTTTAACCATTATGAAATTAAAACATCCCAACCCAAAGAACTGCATTTAATTGGAGTCTATGAAGCCGATCCTAATCATAGCGGAAACCAACGTTCTCCCGGTACAATTTCTGTTAACATTAACCGTCAGAATCAACCCATAATATTAGCTTTATCATCCTATGAACCCGTGACCTGGAAACTGGATATTAAGCCCGGAGTTATCATTGAAAAAATAATTTTAAATGGATATTATGATCAAAATATTATGGGAGTTTCGGGGATTCCCATTCAGGAGTATAGTCAAGAAGGAACCCATCAAACTTTAGGAAATTTTCCCTATCAATGGAATAGTGTTTCTTCCACCCTGGTTAATCAACTCCAACAAAAAACCGGACTTGAAATTACCACCTTTCAAGGTTGTTATCGAGGTACAGAGTTTAAAATAGATTAAATGAGGAACGGGTAATGGGTAATGGGGATTTCACGAATTTTAATCTGTGTAATCCGCGTAATCCGCTTAAATCCGTGATCCTCTTTCAACTAAAAATTATTGTTTTTGTTCAACTCCAAAACCAACTAATAATATATTTTCTAAGGGGTTATTCTCAATCGGTCGTTGATAATTAAGAATTCTACGAATTCTTAACTTTGGATTAATTAAAGTAATCGAATCTACCGAAACAATACTGGTATAAGTAGTTTTCATTAACAATTCCCGAGTTTCCGTATGGTAGCTAAAATGCGACACCATCGGTCTTGCTTCTTCATAGGCTTTATCCCGGAGATAATCTCCTTCAATAATCGGGAAATCTAGTTTTTGAGGGACAAAAAGAATATTTAATTCTTGAGAAACCTCATCCCCTTTTTCCGAAACCGTTTGAAACGCTAGTCGATATCCGGGTAAAACTTCTAACTCTAAGTTTGTTGATAAACGGTGATTATCTTCTAAGACTTTAGCTTTAGCTGAATTCTCCAAAGGATGAATCACAAATTCGGTATGCGATCGCTCAACTTCCCGATAACTCAGATAATGATAGGTACGTTCTGTGATCCATTGACCCACACAATGGTCGAAAAATTCCTGAAATTGTGCAATCGACATGGTGAATATCACTCCTCTTAAATCATCTTTGCAACAGTTTTTAACATTTTTTAGTAAAAATCCCTAGTAATTCTAAGATCTAAACTAAATTATCCTGTTGATGAACTCCTGTGATTGACCCGGAATGTTTAGCCTATAGCGTCGGCCATGCAGGGGAAGGTGTCTGTCTGTTAATGCGGATGGGATCTCATCGCATTCTACTCGATTGTGGTATTCAGGACATTTCACCCCTATTAGCATCCTCAGATCAACCTCCGGCCGACTTAGTTCTATGTTCTCATGCCCATGGGGATCATGCTCAAGGTTTACTCGCCTTCCATCAGGCTTTTCCTAAAATTCCCATCTATGGGAGTCAAGTCACAACCCAACTCTTACCCCTGAACTGGCCAGACTGGGAACCCGATCCCCAGATTCCCCTGTGTCAGCCCTTACCCTGGGATTCTCCGGTTGAACTCCAACCCGGACTTAGTGTTACCTTGTTTCCGGCGGGTCATTTACCTGGGGCTTCGGTAATTTTAATCAATTATGTAACACCCGAACGCAACTATAAACTGATTTACACCGGAGATTTTTTTCTCTCGAATTCTCGCCTAGTCGAAGGCTTACCCCTGGGGGAGTTGCGCGGACTCAAACCCGATGTTTTAATCATAGAAGGCAGTTATGGAACCGGACGCCATCCCCATCGCCGTCAACTGGAAAACCAACTGGCAGAACGCTTATATCGGGCGATAGAAGCCCAATATTGCCTACTCCTACCGACACCAACTTTAGGTTTAGGACAAGAATTGTTAATGTTGCTTCGCAGTCACCATTATTTTACCGGGCGAGATCTTGATATTTGGGTAGATGCGAGTATAGCCACCGGATGTGATATTTACCTGCAACTCCTGCCCCATTTCCCCGCCAGCGTTCAGAATTTTGCCCAACATCAGCCCCTATTTTGGGATGACCGGATTCGCCCCAGAGTTCGACGACTCAGCCCGGAACAACGCTCTCAACTCGGTCAAACACCCTGTATTGTTTTCACCGACGAATCAGCCGACTGGAATTCCTATTGGGCCGATTCTATCCTGCCTTGGATGTTATTTTTACCTCAAAAACCCGGCCAAAACCTCGATATTATTCTAACTCCCGAATCGGAAGAAAAAGGTTTTAGTCCCTGTATTCCCAAGGTGGAAACCTATTTCATCTCAGAACATTGTGATGGCCCGGGGACAACCCAACTAATTCATAACCTGCGACCCCAACATATTATTTTTGTGCACGGATCTCCCACCTATTTAGGGGATCTGACCAATTTAGAAGAACTCAGAAACCGTTATCAACTCCATACCCCCAACCCCGGAACCCTCGTCGAGTTACCCATCGGGGAAACATTTATCCAGCCTCCCCTGGCTGAAATTGAGTATGAGGGGGAGATTGCCGAGTTTGAAACTCAAATTCATATTACCCTGCCCCCAGGATTAAGCACCGATCCGCGCTGGTTAGGTTTTGCCGATACGGGGTTAGTAGAAGCCCGATGGCAAGGGGAAGAATTAGTTTTGCGGGGGATTTCCCAACGGGAGTTCCTCAGTCAAGGTAGCGATCGCCCCATTCCCCGGGATCTCGATTGTTGTGGAAACTGCCAATACTATCGCGGACAACGCTGTTGGAATCAATCCTCGGCTCTCCATGGCTTCAAAGTAACCAGCGATGGTTACTGCCCCATGTTTGAATCCATCGAGAGGATTTAATCGGTTAAATTAAGTTTAAAATAGATTAAGTTTTTAATATTTCCCATGAAAAAATCAGTTTTGTCTATTGGTCAAATTTCCGGTTTTTCTATACTGTTAACGACGATTATATTTGTTAGCAGTTTATTGGGGTTAGTGCCTCCAGCTTCTGCGGTTAATACTTCCGTCTCTCCAATCATAGCTAGTATATTTTCATTTTCAGGCAATCGACCCACTAACATCGGGATTGACCAAGGACAATTTGCCCCCTGCCCAACTTCTCCCAATTGTGTTTCCAGTCAAAGCCTAGATGCTCAACATCAAATTGAACCTTTCACCTATCAAGATTCTCCCGAAACAGCTTTTGAACAGCTTGAAAAACTGCTTAAAAACACTGAAAATGCTAAAATAATTACGCAGAAACCTAATTATATTTACGCCGAATTTACCTCAGATTTGATGGGATTTGTTGATGATGTAGAATTTTATTTAGATCAACAAAATAGTGTAATTCAAGTGCGTTCTGCCTCTCGTTTAGGGGAATCGGATTTAGGTGTTAATCGGAAACGCATTGAAACTATTAGAGCCCAATTGAATCTATGAACGACCCACGCTGACAGCGCGTTATTGTTTAAACTTGGCAACTTCCGGGTTAAATGGCCGCTAAAAATCTAAAATCGAGTAGGATAGATGTTGGAACGGACAGCAACATATCAATATTGTAGGGTATAGCTGGGGTGTGTCCAAAGCCAAGTTTTAACTTTAATCAACCAATAGTAAATTCAGCTTACCTACAATTGATTGTTGTCCATTCAAGTTAAACTCTCTACAATTTCGCGCATGGAGTGTAAGCATGAGAATTTTAGTTACGGGTGGCGCGGGTTTTCTGGGTTCACACCTGATTGATCGCTTAATGGAACAAGGCCATGAAGTGATTTGTTTGGATAACTTTTTTACGGGGAGAAAACAAAATATCCTGAAATGGATCGGAAATCCTTATTTTGAATTAATCCGCCATGATATTACCGAACCAATTCGCTTAGAAGCCGATCAAATTTATCATTTAGCCTGTCCCGCCTCTCCGGTTCACTACCAATACAACCCGGTTAAAACCATCAAAACCAACGTATTAGGAACTATGAATATGTTGGGGTTAGCCAAACGGATCAAAGCCAGGTTTTTCCTCGCCTCCACCTCTGAAGTCTACGGCGATCCTGACGTTCACCCCCAAACGGAAGAATATCGAGGCAATGTTAACTGTATTGGGATTCGATCCTGTTACGATCGGGAAACGGAAATTTTAACTGAGCAAGGTTGGGTTCCGTTCCCTAACTTGCAACCGGGGATCAAAGTTGCTACCCTCAACGAAAATCATCAAATTGAATATCACGTTCCCGATGAATATATTGTCCAACCCTATATCGGGGAAATGTTGCGATTTGCTAACAGTAAATTTGATCTTTGCGTCACCCCCAACCACTGGATGTATGTTCGCGGTAAAACCGGGAAATTAAAATCAATTCAGGCGGGTGAGGACAAACACTGGCATTCTTGGCGAGTGGTCACGGGTGCAGAATTTGACACCCCGGATCAAGAAGAATTTGATTTAGACCCTGCTCCCCGTAATGCCAAAGTCCGGGTCGAAAAAGTCAAAATGGATGACTGGCTGGAATTCCTGGGTTATTACATTTCTGAAGGTTGTGTTCATGTTCGGCGACGGGTGCGCGCGGTCGGGGGTGCTGATTATGATGTGGCGGACTATAACATTTTAATTGCTCAAGAAAACCCGGAAGGCCGGACAAAAATTGCCGAATGTCTCAAACGTTTACCTTGGAAATTTTTTGACTCCGATCACCATCAATTTCGGATTTGTAGCCAACAATTAGCCGATATTCTCTTACCCTTGGGTAAATCCGGTGATAAATATATTCCCCGTGAATTTTTGCAATTGTCACGACGTCAATCCTTAATTCTTTTTAACGCCTTAATTTTAGGAGATGGTAGTCAACGGGGTAATTGTTATACCTACTACAGCAAATCTAAACAATTAGCTGACGATGTACAGGAATTAGCGATGCGTTGTGGATATGCTGCTTCTGTGGTGTCCCATGCCATCGGACGTGACCTGTATCGTGTGAATATCCGTCCCGCCATTGATGCCAATTTAGTTGAACCAGAACGGTTTCACCATGTCGGGAAAGTCTATTGTGTAAATGTGAAAAACCATGTCATTTGTGTGCGTCGGAATGGACGGGTTGCCTTTTGTGGTAACTGTTACGACGAGGGAAAGCGGGTGGCAGAAACCTTAGCCTTTGACTACCATCGTCAAAACGGGGTAGATATTCGGGTGGTACGGATTTTTAATACCTATGGCCCTCGAATGTTAGAAAATGATGGGCGTGTGGTCAGTAACTTTATTGTCCAAGCCCTGCGCGGGATTCCCTTAACGGTTTATGGGGATGGTTCCCAAACCCGGAGCTTCTGTTATGTGTCAGACTTGGTAGAGGGATTCATCCGTTTGATGAATAGTGATCAGCTTGGCCCTATTAATATCGGGAATCCGGGGGAGTATACCATTTTGGAATTAGCCCAAAAAATTCAGAATCTGGTTAACCCGGATGTGGAAATTCAATTTAAACCTCTACCGGAGGATGATCCTAAACAGCGACAACCTGATATTACTCGTGCTAAAACCTATCTGAATTGGGAACCGACAATCCCACTCGATCAAGGATTAGAATTGACAGTGAAAGATTTTCGGGAACGCATCTACAACAGTTGAAAAGAATGAAATTCTTGTTAACGGTCACTTGTTCAGCGTTAACAAGATTGTTAATGTTTGGGTCAAAAAATTGAGGATAGATTTATGCGTGTTTGTGTAATTGGAACCGGATATGTGGGTTTAGTAACCGGAGTTTGTTTGGCACAAATCGGACATGAGGTTATTTGTGTTGATAATAATGAAGAAAAAGTTAAATTAATGAAGTCGGGACAGTCTCCGATTTATGAACCTGGATTACCGGAATTAATGAAGTCCTGTATGGAGTCCGGGCGTCTGGATTTTTCTGCGGATTTAGCGGCGGGTGTGGAACATGGTGAGGTGTTATTTATCGCCGTAGGAACTCCGCCATTACCTAGCGGAGAAAGTGATACCCGTTATGTTGAAGCTGTTGCCCGAGGGATTGGTTCTAACCTGAATAAAGGTTATAAAGTAGTTGTGAATAAATCTACTGTGCCCATTGGTTCCGGGGACTGGGTGCGGATGATTGTTTTGGACGGTGTTTCGGAGCAACAAAAAGAAAAAGGGTTAGCAGGAACACCCATTGAAGCGGAATTTGATGTGGTCAGTAACCCGGAATTTTTACGGGAAGGTTCGGCGGTTTATGACACCTTTAATCCTGATCGAATTGTGTTAGGAAGTAACAGCAAAAAAGCACTTTCTGTGATGCAGGAATTGTATGCACCTTTGGTGTCGAGAAAATATTCTGATGATCAGTCCTTACCTCCAGTTCCAATTGTATTAACGGATCTGAGTTCGGCGGAAATGATTAAATATGCTGCTAATTCGTTCTTAGCTACTAAAATTAGCTTTATTAACGAAATTGCTAATATTTGCGATCGCGTCGGTGCAGATGTTAAACAAGTAGCTCAAGGAATTGGCTTAGATTCTCGGATTGGTAATAAGTTTTTACAAGCGGGAATTGGTTGGGGGGGTTCCTGTTTCCCTAAAGATGTTTCGGCTTTAATTCATACCGCCGATGACTATAATTATGAAGCCCAATTGTTAAAAGCGGCGGTGGAAGTTAATAATCGTCAGCGCACTATTGCTATTGACAAATTACAGCAAGTTCTGAAAATTCTTAAAGGCAAAACCGTGGGTTTATTGGGGTTAACTTTTAAAGCTGATACGGATGATTTACGCGATGCTCCGGCTTTAGATATTATCCAAGAATTGAACCGTTTGGGGGCAAAAGTTAAAGCCTATGATCCGATTATTTCCCAAAGTGGAATGCGGCACGGCTTAACGGGTGTTATCGTTGAAACCGATCCTGAATTGTTAGCTGATGGTTGTGATGCCTTAGTTTTAATTACCGACTGGGCGCAATTCCAAAACCTTGATTATGCAAAAATGGCGAAAAAAATGCACTCGGCATTTATGATTGATGGCCGGAATTTCTTAGACCGAAAACAATTAGAAGCCGCCGGTTTCCAATATGTCGGTATTGGACATTAATCCGTAGGTTAATATAAGGTTGGGGTGGGCATGGCTCACCCTATATTTTATGCTAGGTATGATAAAATGTCGGTATATAAATAGAAGTACCTACACTTTTCACCCTTTTTGAAAGTGTAGGAGAGCTTATTCATTGATTTGGGTGATACGATCATGACTCAGAGACAACAAGTGCTGGATACCCGTTGCACTATGGGAGTCATCAGTGCCAAAGATATAGAAAAATGGGGAGTTTCTCGTCAGTATGTACAACGACTAGAACAACAAGGTTTGTTGATTCGTTCAGGACGAGGTATTTATACCATAGTAGAAGCAGATATCACAGAAAATCATGGTCTTGTAGAAGTCTCTAAGCGAGTACCTCATGGGGTAATCTGTTTGCTATCAGCACTGAGTTTTTATCAAATTACCACTCAAGCACCCTCTCAAATATGGCTGGCAATTGACCAAAAAGCACGTTCTCCAAAGGAGGATCTAATTCCTTTGAGAATTATTTATATGTCAGGTATTGCCAAAGAATCAGGGATTGAAGAACATATTATTGAAGGAGTTCCTGTAAGAGTTTATAGTCTGGCAAAAACAATTGCTGATTGTTTCAAATTTCGCAATAAAATTGGACTTGATATTGCTCTTGAAGCTCTACGAGAATCTTGGCAGGAAAAGCATTGTACAATTGATGAAATTTGGGATTATGCTAAAATTTGTCGCGTTCAAAATGTTATTCGTCCCTATCTGGAATTGCTTGTATCTTAAATCATGGATCAAACCAATCAACCGAATATTTCTCAAAAAGTTAATCAACGTTTGTTAAAACTTGCTAAGGAGAGCAAAGCAGATCTTAATCGCCTACGGATTCGTTATGTTAATGAAAGATTATTGTATCGTCTAAGTCAATCTCGTGATCAGGAGCAGTTTATTCTAAAAGGTGCAAATCTATTTTTTGTATGGAGTGGTCAACCCCATCGACATACTAAAGATTTAGATTTCCTCTGTTATGGTAATAATAATATTGAACATATAAAAAATTTATTTCGAGAAATCTGTTCTATTTCTGTTCAAGAAGATGGTGTTGAATTCTTATCTGATACGATCAAAGGAAAATTAATTAAAGAAGATCAAGAGTATGAAGGAGTCCAAATTAAAATAGCTTGGAAAATTCATACAACTAAAGGAGTTGCACAAATTGATATCGGTTTTGGAGATCAAGTAGTACCTGAAGCTAAAATAGAAACATTTCCCCTGATTTTACAAGAACTTGAACTTAACCCACCAAAACTGAGAATGTATCCTCCTGAAACTGTCATAGCAGAAAAGTTTGAAGCAATGGTTAAATTAGGAGAATTGAATAGTCGGATCAAAGATTTCTATGATATTTTTTATTTATCAGAAAATTTTGTCTTTAATCAAAAAATTCTTGCTAAGGCTATTCAAGTAACTTTTAATCACAGAAAAACGGCTATACCTTCTGATATTCCCTATTGTCTAACAAAAGAATTTTCTCAAGCAAAGCAAAAAAATTGGATTGCTTTTTTAAAAGACAAACAAATTAAAAATACTTCAGAAAATTTTCAGGATATTATTTCGCGTCTTATACTGTTTCTGGAGCCTGTTTATCGCTCAATTATTGAGGAGCAAATCCCTGATCATGTTTGGAAATTAACCGATTTTTATTGGCGTAAAATTGAAGATTAAAATTCTTGATTATATCCAAGATTAGATCCTCCTAAATCCCCCTTAAAAAAGGTAACTTTAATATCTCTAAATTTTCAAGTTAAATCTTTAAATACCTATAGTCCCTTTGAAAATCGCACTGATAAATATTCAGCAATTCGACGACTCGCACCCGGTTGTCCGAGGCGACGTTTTCCGTTTTCTGCAATTAATTTTAATTGCTCAGAATTAAGCAGCAGCGATCGCAATATTTCAGGAATTTCTCTGGGATTTTCTACTACAATTAATGATCTCCCTAAAAGACGCTGTTGATTATTAGCAAAGGTGCGGGTAAATTGTGGCCCCTCGCCCGGAATTGCGATCACAGGTTTCCCTAAACCGACAAATTGTTCCGTTGCAGTTCCCGCCATGGCGATCGCTACATTTCCTAAAGCTAAACAATCATTAAATCCCTGATTTGTCAAGATTAATCTGGCTGTTTCTTTAGCAAAAATCACTTCTCCGTGACCCCAAAGAAAGTTAAGATTAGGTGATTTTAACTCCGGGGTTTCTCGCCATCCCAAAGCGATGAGAGATTGACAAAAGGGTTGCAGATCTAAACTAGAGGCGATCGCAGCTAAAAATACTAAATGTTGATAGCTATGAATTGGATTTTCTGTTGATAGAATTGAGCTTTGAATAATTGCATCTACCCCCTGTAAAACTATATCCCAATTTCGATTAACTTCTGGAGAACGAGATCCGGGTAATAATGTTATAAATAGTGATTGCTGGTTTTCTCCCTTGAGTTGATCAAGAGTATAATTATCAATATTGGGTTGCAAATTATCCATCATGGGATTTCCCAAATCCATCGCCGCAATTGAATATTTTTGTAAGGTTTGTGTGGTGATAGTATCTCTGGGAAATACCCCTAAACAGCGAGAATTATTCATTAAAAATCGTTCCCAGGGGAAATAAATCGAATCAAAATATCGATACCATACCCACATTTGGGTTAAGGGTAATTGTTCCTGTTCATCACGAAGATAATAGTCGGATTTTGCTGTTCCAATAAAAGCATAATTTCCCCCACTTAACCAAGCTAAAAATAAGGGAACAATATCCCCGACAGCTAGAATAATTCCTCCTTGTTTTACCCACTGACGAATGGCTTGATATTGATGAATAATTAAGGGAAATAACCCCGCTTTTAGATCTAGCCAAAGTTGGTATTGATCCATATAAATAAATCCCCCGGAGGGTAGGGATTTTACTTGGCCAATCACAGGAAGGTTTTCTAGTTGAGTATATGCTTGTCCTAGCCCCACTAGGGGTAACGCAGCGATTTCCGGCGGGTGGGGCTGTTGTTGGAGTTCGCGTAAAATCTGAACAGCGATCGCATCTTCTCCATGACCATTACTTATTGATAGAATTTTAACAGTCATGGTCTAATATCCTCAATAGGTTATACTATTTCATCCTAGGGGGGTTTTGTCAACAGTTATCAGTGTAAGAGTTAATCGTTAACTATTAATTGATTAATTGAAAAATAAATCCCTATTAAAGTATACAATAAAATCACAAATCAAGTCTCTAATAAATCCGAATCAATCCTGTTTTTTGATCTATTTTAATTTGATTAAGTTATAGGATTTTTCCTCTTCCAAGTTCTCCTAAATTTAATTGTTTAATAATTAATTCTGAACTTCGATGAATATTTATTACGAGAATGACAAGGTTTAGCCAGGGAAAGAATACATTTATCCTTAATTATTGGAGATATCGATAGGTTTCAAGGATATAACGAAGTTTATGGATATGATCAAGGAGATATCTGTTTACAAACCATCGCCCAAACCCTAGCTGCCTGTATTAAACGTCCGGCGGATTTGGTGGGACGTTATAGGGTAGCAAAATTTGCAATTTTGCTACCCCATACAGCTAGGGCTGGCGCAATAGAAGTAGCCAAGCTAATCCGAGCTAAAATTCAACAACTGGAAATTCCTCACCCTAAATCTGAGATCAGTCTCTACCTAACTATGAGTTTAGGGGTAGCCACGGCGATTCCTTCACCGGAATTGTCCCCCTATCCGTTGATCGCCGTTGCCCAAGAAGCACTACAGGAGGCCAAACAACAAGGGGGCGATCAGATTGGTGTCGGGGTACGTTGGCGTTAGAAACAGCTTAAATATTGATTAAGATTTTTTAGTATCGATCTGTTCTGTTTCTCCATCCTCATTTTTTCCGGTGTAACTCAGTGTCCTCCATTGATCAAGGGTAGTTTGATACACCTCAGATTTGGATGGGACTGCATGGGCAGAAGCCACGGAAAACACGGTAAAACTTGTAGACGCCACAAGTCCTAACAAAACAATAATATTTTTCATGAGATGACCCCTGATGGCTATCAAAATTGATGCCTTGATTGAACAAAATCCTGATATGACCAGGTTTTTATAACCCGATTAGATCTGGGAGAACCGCACGAGGGATGTAGAAATCTGCCCCGGTGTTCTGGTGTTCTCGGATATATATTCCCTCTATTTTGAGAATTTGAGGAGCGGGGAGTCACCCATCAGGGGGGGTATCGGCTGTTTTTGATCAATCATCCACCACCCAAAACACAGCAAAGCCACCCTGTAATTAATCACTGTGACCTGTGATGGGGTGGCGATTGTTAATTTAAAACTTCGAGTCTACCCAGTGGGACTTGAATAAAAATTAAACATATATAATGATCGACATGCCGAGGCAGAGAAGGGCGAAAGCCTTTGAAAGGGTGAATTTGAGGAAGAAAAAACTTTTTTTCCCAAAAGGGTTGACAACCTAGGGAAAGACTGATAGATTTATAAAAGTGTCGAAAAACAAAGACACACCGAACCTGGACAACTAAAGAGTTTGAAAGCCAAGTTAAAACATTCTTGATCTCGTTATTAAAGAATTGATTCTTAGTCAGGGAGTCTAACA
>MNYZ01000044.1 GCA_001873365.1 Oscillatoriales cyanobacterium CG2_30_40_61
CTTTAAAAACTTTTTTCCAATGCCCAACAAAAAATTCGCTTACACCTAAAATTTGGCTGATTTCACGGTAAATTTTACCGGTGAGCGCCATCCTGACAGCTATTGCTCGTTTTAGTTCTCTTGCCGAAAGATTACTCTCAATTAAAATTTCTAATTCAGCTATTTCTTTGTTCCGCTCTTTTTCTGCCTGTTGTAAGTCATTCATAATTTTTATTGTCATAATCAAGTAGTGTATATCATTATATCATGCTCTTGATAATGATTTAGGACTGCTATAGTATCAAGTTGTTTACCAGCATTGATAGGTGTGGCTTTTTGTTTTGAGCTATTTTATATAAAAAGGATGAACTTAATATGCAACTCAGCAATAATGAAAGAATTGGTCAGTCTTTGACATTATTAAGTCAAGCACTATCTCCTTACGTCGAACAAAAAATGAGAGAAATTTATGGTAATAGTTGGTTTTCTCAGGTCAATCTTTGCCTATCAAACAAGAACAATTTTAATCGAAGTAATGAAGAAATTTTTCAAGATGTTTCTACGTTATTAACTATAATCAATCAACGCTGGGATAAAGTTTTCAAGAAATATTTATCTTCAGAAAGATATTTAATCAGTGAATTGATTGAAGTCCGAAATAGATGGGCGCATATTAATGGATTTTCACCAGAGGATGCTTTTCGGGCTTTAGATAGTATTCATCGGTTACTTGTAAAAATTGGTGCTGAACAGGAAAAGACTGTTGATGCTCATAAACAAATTGTTTTTAAACTTCTGACTCAAAAGCAATCTAATTTTGCTCAAGCTCAAATGTCTCAAGCAGATGAGCAAATTCGAGAGCAATTAAAAGAACTTTTAGAGATCATTCCCTTTCAAGATGCCAGATTATTGTTGCGAGCATTAACCCATCGCAGTTATATGTTTGAAAATCCAACTAAAACACAAGGAGATAACGAACAACTAGAATTTTTAGGGGATTCTGTGTTACAATTTTTAGCGGGAGATTATGTGTATGAAAAATATTTCGGTGAACAAGAAGGACAATTGACTAAGAAACGAGAAAAAATTGTTAGTAATGAAGCATTAGCAATATTAGCTCAGAATTTTAATTTGGGAAAATGGATAAAATTAGGGAATGGAGAAGAATTAACCGGAGGTCGGACAAACCCAACTTTATTAAGTAATACATTAGAAGCGGTGATTGGAGCTTATTATAAAGATTCTGGTATTGATGCAGTTTGGGAATGGTTAAAACCGATGTTAGAACAATTAGAAACCATAAAAATAGAGCCTAACTGTTCTCAGGTATTGAATGATGCTAAAAATACTTTTCAACATTGGGCGATAACTAATCATCAACAAAATCCTGAATATATTGTTATTCAAGAATCTGGAGATGCTCATAATAGAGTCTTTACTGTAGCAGTTAAAGTCAATGGTATTAGTTATGGTCAGGGAACAGCTACAAGGAGAAGAGATGCAGAAAAGCAAGCTGCTACCCTAGCTTTAAATAAATTAGGGTTAATATAAAATGATTTGTAGGGGCGGGTTCAATCAGAGCTTTATAACTCACAATTGATGTTTTTAAACCCGCCCAGAGTTTTTCAAGATCGATTATTCTGCATCTCTTTCTATTTCTGGTTCTTTCACCTGAATTGAAATTTTAAACCCTAAAATATTAAGTAATTCAACAAAAGTATAAATTTCTGTACAACCGCTTACTGTTAAGCAGTCATAAATTTTTTCTTGCTTTTTAATCAGGTCTTCGGATAAAAGATGCTGACTAGAAAAAGCTCCCATGATATCTTCAATAGCCGCGAGTAATAGTTTGGGTTCAGGATTTTCTTCTTCTAAAACAACTTCTAAATAAACCGCCGCTTCTTGAGGATCTTTGAGAGATTCTATAAAAGCATCTTTCCAGCTATCACTAATGGGCGTTTTAACGTCTTGCATCATAGTTTCTCCAGTATTCTTTGGCTTTTTCAATATCTTGTGGTTGAGTGCTTTTATCTCCACCACATAAAAGGAGTATTAGGGTTAACCCAACTTGTCCAAAATAGATCCGATAACCAGAGCCATAATTGATTTTAAATTCATAAACGCCCTCACCTAATGAACGATAATCTCCCCAATTTCCTAAATGAATTCGCCTTAACTTAGTTTGAATTTTCAATCTAGCTTTTCGATCCCGCAGGGAGTCTAACCACTGTGCAAACGGAACTCTACCTTCTGGTGTAACATAACGTTGAATCTCCCTAGGTTGACTTTCCATCATGATTATTATCGCGATCGCTCATCCCCCATTTTATCAAACCTGTGCGTTATTACCGTAAATTTTGGAATAACATTTCTGTCTTAACAAGGGACGGGTTAATCAAGATTTATGCTAATTAACAAAGATGGTCTTGAACCCGCCCCTAAAATTGGGTTATATTAGGATAATGATCAAAAATTTAAGCTCAATGACTATTACCGAATTTATTAATAAAATAGTCCAAGGAGATTGTATCGAAGTGATGAAAAACTTCGAGAATGACTGTATTGATATGGTGTTAACTTCCCCTCCTTATGATAACCTGAGAAAATATAAAGGTTTTGTATTTCCCTTTGAAGATATTGCTAGAGAACTATACCGTGTGATTAAACCAGGAGGCGTTATAGTTTGGGTGGTTGCTGATGCGACAATTGACGGAAGTGAAAGCGGAACTAGCTTTAAACAAGCGCTCTTTTTTAAAGAAATTGGTTTTAATCTTCATGATACCATGATCTTTAAAAAAAGAAATCCCATCCCCCAAATTTATCGACGCAGATATAGTAATGAATTTGAATATATGTTTATTTTAAGTAAAGGTCAGGTAGCTACCCATAACGCCTTAATGGTAGACTGTTTACACGCCGGATTAAAACTAAATGGCACAACCTATAAAAATTATTCAAAAGATAATCAAAAACGTTCAAAAATGGCAAAACCTGTAAAGAATCAAAAAATTAAAGGGAATATTTGGGAATATGTAGTGGGAAAAAATATCGAAGATCAAGAAGCTAAAAGCCACCCTGCACCCTTCCCCTGTGAATTAGCGAGGGATCATATTTATTCTTGGTCAAATGCTGGGGATTTGATTCTTGATCCGATGTGTGGAAGCGGGACAACTTGCAAAGTTGCTCAACAAATGGGGAGAAATTTTATTGGGATTGATATTAGTCCAGAATACTGTGAAATTGCGAGGAATCGGATTGATCAAGTCGATGGATTCCAGTTGCCATTGCCCCTAGATACCATCGAATTGAATCACAATTCTATTCCCCCATCACCCCAATTATCTTAATATCTAATTCTCGGATCAATACAGGCATTTAGAACATCAATCAGAATACTCGCAACCACAACAATAGCCGCAAAAAAGACAACAATTCCCTGCACTGTGGGATAATCACGGAAACTAATGGCTTCATATAACCGATTAGCTAATCCCGGCCAAGAAAAGGTAACTTCCGTTAAAATTGCGCCCCCTAATAACGCGGCAAAAGTTAAACCTAAAACCGTAATCACGGGAATCATGGTATTTTTTAAAGCGTGAGCTAAAACAATTCTTAATTCGGGAATTCCTCTCGCCCTAGCCGCTTCTACATAATCGGCTTTTAAGGTTTGTTTAAGGTTAACTCGCACAATTCTTTCAAAAATACCACTTAATAATAAACCTAAAGTTAAAGAAGGTAAACAGAGGTAATAAAGTGTGACTCCCAACTGCATTAAGTTTCCCGTAAACAAACTATCTAAGGTATATAAACCACTCCAGCCTTCAGGAGTAGGAATTGTCACCGGAAATCGAGTGCCCAAGGGAAACCAACCCAACTGCACCGCAAAAATTAATTGCAACAACATCCCCGCCCAAAATGGAGGGACTGCATAGGTAATAATTCCAAATAAACGGCCCCCCGTGTCCCAGATGGTATCGGGATGGGATGCGGCCACCGCCCCCACGGTAATTCCCACGGCCAAGGCCACGATCATACTAAATAAAGCCAGTTCAACCGTTGCGGGAAAGTGATTTTGAATAATTTGCCAAACTGTTTCCCCGCGACTGGTGAGGGAAGTGCCCAAATCCAGATGGAGGAGTTTCCCCATATAATCTAAATATTGTTGCCCCAGGGAGCCATTTAACCCCAATTGCGATCGCAAGGCCTCCTTAGCAGCAGCCGGAGCCCGGGGGCCAAGAATCGCATCCACAGGATCACCGGGCGTGGCGCGCAACAGCAAAAAAACCACGGTGGTAATCGTCCACAACATTAAAGGGGCTAACAGTAAACGACTAAAAACGTAATATTGTAAAGCTTTAGAACGAGACATAATCGACCAAAAATTACTTTAGACTTATATTAAAGCCTGTGGATCAATAAACTTACAATTCACCTCAAAATACGGGGGGGACAGGAGTGGAATTGTTGTTTTGAATGGGGATAACCTTCTCTTCAAAGTCCCCCTTTTTTAAGGGAGGTTGGGAGGATCTCTGATTAATACAGGAGAGATCCCCCCTAGCCCCCCTTGGGAAGGGGGGGACAGGAGTTTAATTGTTGTTTTGAAGTGCGATCGCACTCTCCTCAAAGCCCCCCTTGGGAAGGGGGGTTGGGGGGATCTCTGATTAATACAGGAGAGATCCCCCCTAGCCCCCCTTGGGAAGGGGGGGACAGGAGTGGAATTATTGTTTTGAATGGGGATAACCTTCTCTTCAAAGTCCCCCTTGGGAAGGGGGATTTAGGGGGATCTAATCTAGGGAAAAAGTGAGGGTTTTCGGCTGAATTAGATACCAATGCAAAAAACCTTCCCCCTAAGCATCTTATTTTTAATAACGTTATGGGGAAAGAAATTATTCCATTTTTCCGAAAGACTGATCGTACTCTCCTCAAAGCCCCCCCCTTTTTTTTAGAAACCCGGTTTCTTGATTTTGCGATTACGACCCCGATAAATCCTGAACACCCCCTTGAGACTCTAAAAGTTCACGGGACTCTTGGCGAATCAGACCTTGTATTCCTGCGTATTGTAAATCAGCAAAAGTATTTAATTCAGAAACCCCATACTTTGTAGTTTGCAATAGTCTTCTTAATTCTTGTTCTGCTTCTAAAGTTAAGTAACCCGTTGCTAAACTATTTTGAACAATTTCACAAATTTTACTCATTTTTCCCAAAGACACTGTAAGTTATAGTTAATGTAACGTCAGTTCTGCTGAGAATATTCCAACTAACCCAAAATTTCTTGATAAATTTCCTTCAATAGTTTTTGACCCTCATGTTTTAAGATAGAAGTAGCTGGTAAATCAGCAATTGTCCCTTTAATCACCATTAAAGATTGACTTCCTAAACGTTGTTTAAGCTCCGAGGGAGGCATTGGCACTATTTGAACTAAGGCTTGCAATTGCTCTAAAATATTCGCCTGTTCTAAAGGGGATAAATCAAGATTTTGTTCAAATAGTTCTAGTAATTTTGCTAAATCTTCTAAACTGGTTTTACCATCAGTAATTGTTGAAGATAAACCCCGCAAATCATCCCAAATCAAAGGCATTTCTGAGGGATTTTGAAAAATAATTGGCAACCAACTCGCACAGGGATATTGATCTTCTTTGGCGTGGAGTTTTTCTCTAGCTTCGCGCACGGCCGTATATAAGGTTTTTCCCTTAGAAAATGCTACGAGAAAATACTTTAAAAATTCCGTAGCAATAGTATCAGGAACAGGTTCTCGCATGACAATAATTTGAGGAATTTGTAAATCCGCTAAATCCCGTGCTAACCCCAACCCATCACAGGAGTTAAAAATGGCTAATTTTAGTCCTCTATTAACAGCAAATCGGAGAGAATATTTTAAATCAGAAATAGTTAAATAATCCGTCGGATTAATATGAATAATCCCGGATTCTTCCTCGGTTAAACTATGTCCGGCAAAAAACAGAATATCCCAGCCAATTTCATCCCGCAGGTGAACATCAACCTCTAACCGTTGGGGTTGATCTAAAACTGTCACATCCGCACCAATAATCTGTTGTAAAATAGCTCGATCTTTATGAACATTAATATCTTGATTATTTCCTAAAATCGCTAAAATTCTAACTCGGGTTCTGGGTAGGTTTAAATTAACAGATTCCGCTTGGTCGTATTGAGGTAAACTCAGGCCAATTTCCGCTTTTGGGTAATGTTCAAAAATCTCCCAAACTTGCCAAGGAAGTCGCAGCAATGTCGGATGTTCTGTTTGCAGAATCAATCGAATTTCATCCGTTGAATTCAATTTTTGTTGTAACCGATCTTTCAGGGGATAAAATTCCTCTGATTTCAACCAGGTTTTAAGGTGTTTTGCTAAAATTTTTGCTGATTCTTTGCACACATCTTCAGAGGAAAAAAGATTAACTTTTCTCCCACTAATCCTCACAGGAAGTTGGAGTTGATGATAAAGAATTTTCCACTGTTGATAGGTGGCTTCTAGTTCAGGAAAGGGAGGTAAGGAACCGGATATTTCTGTGCTGGGTAACATTCCATCTTGTCCTAATTGTAACATCACCATGAACCCGGTTTTAAAGTCTCCTTTAATAATTTTTAAAATTACTAATTTACCTGCAACCAGGGGAGATTTTTTGATAAATTTACGGTCTTGAGTAATTTCTCGACTTGCTAATAGCCGAATTACTTCAGTCATATTAGAACTACGTTCACGATAATTAGCAATTTCTGAGTCTTTAATTTTTAATTTCTCTTGATATTCCGTTTCTAAGGTTTGTAAGGTTTCCTGATAGGTTTGAGTAAAGTTTTGATGAATTTTGGTTTTATCAGCTTCCGGGGGAACCTGCACCCGCACAATAAACACGCCATCGCCTTTATTTTCAATTCTTTGGATAGTTAATTCGGTTTCTGAGTTCTCAACTTGAACTTTTTTAAAGGAATAAATAAACGCTCGCCAATCAACTCCTTCCCTGAAGATTAAATCAACGGTATCTATCGCTTCTTGAAACAATTTAGTAAATTCATCGGGCCCAAATTCTCCGCTACTGGGGCGACGTTCGCGGTCATCGGTTCCAGGTTTGGGATATTCTAATAGATAAATAAACTTACAATTCACCCATAATAAATTAGTGGTGCTATCAATATTCCAAGTGCTTAAACCATAAGACCCGGTTAAACGAGCTTCTTTAAAATTAGTCCCGATGGCTTGAGTTTGGGCGAGGTTTGCCCATTCTAAATTTGCCGTTTCTAAGCTGGCTTCACTGAGATCAGATCCTCTTAAATTAGCATATTCTAGGTTAGCATTCATTAAGTTAGCTTCCTTTAAATTCAGACCAATAAATGTTTTTCTATATCCTTCTAAACTAACAAGTAATTCTCGGACTTGGGCATTTTCTAAAATCGTGTTTTCGACTTTTGCCCATTCTAATTTTTCGGCTTGATACCAGCGTGTATGCTTGATATTAGCATCGGTAAAGTCGCTACTTTTTAATAGGGCTTGATTAAAATGGGCTTGGGTTAGGTTGGCTTTGACAAAGGAAGTCCCGCCCCAGGAGGAAATAGCGATCGCAAATTGTCGAATAATTGAATATTTTTCTTCTTCTTTTAAAACTTTTTTGCCAATATTACTACTCACTAATATCAGAATAGTTGCTAAAATTATTGATAATATCACCAAGGCAATTAGGATGATAATTGCAGGTAAGGGGGCTGGCTCTCCATTAACTACCGAAAACACTTCAAAAACTCTATCATCGGCATTTCTAGTCACAATAGCACTGGCAATAATTCCAATCGCTAATGCTTCTACAATGATTAATAATTTGAAGATTTTGTTTAAGGTAATAGTTGCGATCACAACGGCTAAAGCTAAGGTAAAAATAACTGTTAGCGTGGCTCCCATTGAAGCCGTCAGGGTGACAATCAAGGTGGGAATTGGGTTTGCGATTTGGTTAGAGTTTATTAAATGGCTGATTCTAAAAACTCTTAACTCTGATAAAATTGGAGTTTTAGCATTTCCTAATGCAGCTAAAATTCCCCCAATAGGAATCAAAACTGCAATCGTAATTCCTAGATTTTTAATTGTTTTTTCTAACCCATTTTTGAGACTAGATATTAATAGGATACTATTAACAAAAATCAAAATCAAGCCCATGATAAAATTGACCGTAAAAGGCAGGACTGGATTAGGTTTAGGAGTCATCAATACAATCGGTTGATCAACGGCTAGTGTAGCAGCGGCTCCTGCTAATCCTGATAGGGCTGCTGCTATCAATAAACTTCGGTAAATGCCTTGTTGTGATAATCCCGCTTTAGCCCCTCGAAAGTTAGCTCCCGTGAGGTTGGCTTCACTAAAATCACAACCCCGAATATCGGCGTTAGAAAAGTCTTCTAGGGACAAATCTTTTCCTCTAAAAGAACGATTTTGATAGTTTTTTTCAGATGGAGAATGGAAAGAATTAGATAACATATTTTTTGATAATTAATTACAGAATTGTTTGGGATTCATCATGGCTTGCATCAGCAGTAATGCAGGATTTGGGTTAAGAATAGGAACAACTTTACAGGTTGTGATTATGTTGTTTTTCAAATAAATAATTTGAATATAGGAATTCAACTCATTTTTGTTCGATTTAGCAATATGAATGGCTCCATGTAATATCATATTATCTGATAAAAATTGAATAGAATAGTTTTCCATTTCTGTTTTTTCATTATATTCTAATGCTGTTAATGATGGTGCTAATACTTGATTTTCATGAATATAATTTCTCTCTAGCTTTTCTAAATAGTTAAGAATATTTATTGCTTCAGTCTCTTTAGCCCGATTGATAAATTTCAAGAATGAGGAAGTTGCAATTACTGACAAAATGCCAATAATTATAATAACAACTAATAACTCAATCAAGGTAAATCCTTGATCAGAGAATTTAGAGTTACGCTGAGATGCACCGAGCCACAATATAGGTTTCATGGGTTAGGTTTGGTTGGGTAAATCTGGTTAAAACTGGTTAAAAAAATTTTTAGACAAAATCTAAATCAAAAAATCTTCCAGGATAAAATCATCTTTGGTTGTTATTTTGACACTAAATTTTTCTCCGATCAAGCCTTGTAACGCAATTGATACAATTTCATTTTCTGCTGTATCCTCCAATACAATATCTTTTTTATCATCCAAAATCATCACTTGTAAATCTTTAGGGAGAGGCGAATTATCTGTGGAATAAACTTCTAATAAAATCCGCACTTCTTCCTTAGCTCTGGAAATCAAGTTCATAGTTAAAACTAAGGTTGTTTCCTGAATATTAATGGACTTAACTTTTCTCACACCTAAAGCAGAATGGTGCGGTTGTAACTGTCGCAAAGTTGCTACAGCATTCCAAAGAATGTGATCATCTTCGGTGGTTTGAATTTGTTTAACTAAGGTTTCAATCTGGGTTATTTCCACTTCACCTCCTGGGAAATCAGGGTTTGATTTACCCCTCCATCCTTCTAACGCGGGAGTTGCAGAAAATATTCCAAAAACCTCCTCAAAAGTTTGCCATCCCGTCTGAACAACTCCCTGAAACCATTGATTTAAGGAAACAGGTTGTGTGGTTACTTTTGCCTTGAGTTGTTCTAATAATAGGGTTTCATCTAATGTCAATACTGCTTTTGCATAGAGATGATAAGCCGCCACCGGAACTTCTAATAGGGTTTTCCAGTCTAATTCCTGTTGATGAAATTCGGGGTGATTTGTAGTTCCCTTGTTCAAACCCAAAGCTAAAATTTCTTCTAAACTAGGAGCTTTTTCAATAAATCCTTGTTCAAAGTCTCCCACATCTAACAAAAGGTCATAAATTTTCCGAGATAATCGTTTTCCTACAAGTCTTAATAAATTACAAGTTAGCATCGGAATTGCATTGCAAGTTTCCGCAATTACATCCTGTTTCAAACCGGAAATTGTTGTCGGAATTAAGAGATTAGTTGAACTAATATATTCAGTTTTTACAGATAGTAACATCACCGAAATAACTTGCCATTCCGGTGTTTCGTCAATTTCTAGTTCCGGTTTCGTGACAATTATCACATAGCGAGGTGGTGTATTCCCATTGAGAAAATCAAAAATAGCCGGGGAATAAAAATGCTGTTGTTCTTCTGGGGTAAATTCCAGAGGACTGAATACTTGACGACTAACTTCCCAAATTTGTCCGGGTTTAATTTGTTCAGGATTAATGATGGGCAATTCTCGGCTAATTTCCATTAATTTCATCGTTGCTTCTCCTTTTTTTGTCAAATAAGCTATTTTAGTTATCCCAATCTTCTTGAGAGCGCTTGGGTTTTCGACCCTGACGAATGTTTTTTAATTCCTCCTCTACTTGTTTAACGTTTAACAAGTCTAATTCTTTCCCAACTAAAACCGCTAATTCTCGATATCGCTTAGAAACCTCCGATTGCTTCAAACCTAAATCTTGAGCGATTTGCTTTTGTTTTTTTTCAAATTCTAACCCTTGCCAAATTTGCAGATACTGTTTTTTGGGATTTTGCTGGTCTACAGAAATAATTGCTTTTTGAATCTGAGCATTTGTATCGGTTGTTTCTAAATCTTCTCGGATATCAGGAATATGATTAATAATCTCTGGACTTTGATTTTTTAAAAATTTACTTTCTGTTTTAATTTTACGCAGTAAATTTATAATACAATTCGAGGCGACTTTAGAACACCAATGATTAAATTTTTCTAGGTCTCCTTGGGTGAATCTACCTCTTAAAGCTTCTATTAACACTTTTTCAAATGCTGCTTGAGCCGCATCTTCCCAGTTGTGGGACTGTCCTGAAAATTTTTTCCTGGCTATGATTTGACAAAATTGATAATATTTAGGATCTTTCAAAAGTTCTCGACAAGCATCCCTATCTCCTTGAAGATAACGCTTGAGCAACGCTTCTGGTGGTTCTGATAATGGCATAGCAACACCCGGTTAGGTGGAAAGTGGATGATTTTAAAAAGGATATATTTCCCTCAAGTCAGTTGTAGCATTGAATTCAAAAAAATTAAATTTACTCATATTATTTTCTTACGGAGTCGCATTAATTGTTGAAAAATGTCATAATATAAAAATAGACGTAACAATTATTAAACACAATGGCAAGGGATTTAAGGGGATTTTTAAAACTGTTAGAAGAACGGGGACAATTACGACGGATTAAAACCTTAGTTGATCCTGACTTGGAAATTGCCGAAATTTCCAACCGAATGTTACAAGCTGGTGGCCCTGGTTTATTATTTGAAAATGTCAAAGGTTCCCCCTATCCGGTGGCGGTGAATTTGTTGGGGACAGAACAACGGGTCTGTTGGTCAATGAAGATGGAAACTCCCCAGGAGTTAGAGGAATTGGGAAAAAAATTAGGGATGTTACAACAACCTAAACCCCCAAAAAAGATATCCCAAGCGATTGATTTTGGTAAGGTTTTATTTGATGTTGTGAAAGCCAAACCCGGGCGCAACTTTTTTCCTCCTTGTCAACAGATTATCATTGAAGGAGATGATGTTGATTTAAACCAAATTCCGATGATTCGTCCCTATCCTGAAGATGCGGGAAAAATTATTACTTTGGGATTAGTAATTACTAAAGATTGTGAAACCGGAACAGTGAATGTCGGGGTTTATCGGTTACAATTGCAATCTAAAAATACTATGACCGTCCATTGGTTATCGGTGCGGGGAGGAGCCAGACATTTACGCAAGGCTGCGGAGAAGGGAAAAAAATTAGAAATTGCGATCGCTTTAGGAGTGGATCCATTAATTATTATGGCGGCGGCGACTCCGATTCCGGTGGATTTATCGGAATGGTTATTTGCGGGATTATATGGCGGTTCTGGCGTACAATTAGCCAAGTGTAAAACGGTTGATTTAGAAGTTCCGGCGGACTCGGAATTTGTATTAGAAGGAACCATAACCCCCGGAGAAATATTACCCGATGGGCCCTTTGGTGATCACATGGGATATTATGGCGGTGTGGAAGATTCTCCATTAGTAAGATTTAACTGTATTACCCATCGTCAAGATCCGATTTATTTAACAACTTTTAGCGGTCGTCCTCCCAAGGAAGAAGCAATGATGGCGATCGCTTTAAACCGGATTTATACCCCGATTTTAAGACAGCAAGTATCGGAAATTGTAGACTTTTTCCTACCCATGGAAGCCTTGAGTTATAAAGCCGCAATTATCTCTATTGATAAGGCTTATCCAGGTCAAGCGCGACGGGCGGCATTAGCTTTTTGGAGTGCCTTACCTCAGTTTACTTATACCAAATTTGTGATTGTCGTGGATAAGAGTATTAATATTAGAGATCCGCGACAAGTAGTATGGGCAATTAGTTCTAAAGTTGACCCTTCCAGGGATGTTTTTATTCTTCCCGATACGCCTTTTGATACCTTAGATTTTGCTAGTCAAAAAATAGGTTTAGGCGGCAGAATGGGGATAGATGCAACTACAAAAATACCCCCGGAAACTAATCACGAATGGGGAGAACCTTTAGAGTCAGATGTTGATACAGCCGAAATGGTAACACGACGTTGGGAAGAATATGGATTAAATGATCTGAATTTAACCGAAGTAGACCCCAATTTATTCGGCTACGATATCAAATAAATCTAGGGTGCGTAAGCTCCGCGCACGCACCATCTAATACGAAATCTAGTTATTAATGCTACAGATGATCCCCCCTAACCCCCCTTAAAAAGCAGGGTTGTTTCATTTTCTCCCAAAATTTGTATGACCTCTCGCCCTAACCCCCTCTCCTGCAAGGAGAGGAGGGACTAATTATTACTATTAAACATAAAAAATTATTAATTACTCCCCCTTCCCTAATAGGGAAGGGGGTTGGGGGGTTAGGTCACGAGGGATTTACCGAAAAGAATGAAACAGCCCTGCCTTAAAAAGGGGGGGATTTGTGGAATGTGTAGCACATATTTAAGCATTTCATATAATATGAAATCCAAAATTCTAACTTTTCCGACTAGAAACCTGATGGCTTAACTGTTCATAATCTGGACGAAACCATTGCGGTAAACGGGATAAATCTTGAATTTGTAATTGTTCAGGACGACAATATAATAACACCGCCAATAGAGGTTTAATTGTGTCTATTTGATTTAATCCTTGATTCATTTGAGAGGCTAAGGTTTTAATGAATTGCTGTTCTGTAGAAGTCAAACTTTCTTGAGAAAACCCACTATATAATAGGGTTCGATAGACTTTACCTACTGCACTTTGATAAACCGATTCTAATTGTGTAGCTTCCAAACCCAACCAAAAATCAGCAAATTGTCGGCGAATTTGACGTAACTCCTCAACAATAGCAACATTAGACGGATCAATTTTATATAAATTCACGCATCCAATTAAACGATTTTGGAAGGATTCAATAGGAGTTAAGGGTTGATTTTGACTAACATCTGATACCATTATCTTTTCTAAAGCTGATGGATTTTCAAAGACTCGTTGATACTCTTTTAATAACCATTTAGGTAAACGGGTTTTTGCATTAGCAACTACCATTTTTCCCGGGGGATAATATAACATTAACACCATTAAATGATTTAAAGAATCAGACTGTTTAAGTCCGATCGCCTGTTGAGTAATTTGGTTGACTAATTGTTCTTCTTCTGCGTTTAATGGTTCCCTTTGAATCCCTCGATTTAAGAGAATTTGATATCCTTTTCCTAAATCTGTTGTATACATTTTTTCTAACTGTTCGGGTGGAATTTTTAGCCAATGTTCCACCATAATTTTCCGAAGAGAACGTAACTGATTAACAATAGGTTGATTATTTGGTTCTAATTCATAATGATTAATATTAGTTACCAAAACCGATAAATACTGTTGGATTGCTTCTCGACTATTGAGTTGAATAGATGGCAATTTGGGTTGGTTTTGTTGCCAATTTTGGAATAATTGTTGCAAAATTACACCCATTTTAGCCGAGTAGGTACGACTATCCAAAAATTCAGGATTCTGCTGCATTTTTTGTTGAATTTCTTGGCGTTTTTGTTGTCGTAGTTGAGGATTATTAGCGAGGGTTATCGCTAGATTAATATAGGATTCTTCACTATTAGCAATTAAATCAGGAATAGAGAGCGATCGCAACAAAGAAGCGGCCATCAAGGAACGGAATGAACCACTATCTCGCACTACAAAAACCTCTCCTGCTTGGGATGTGGTGGGGGAAAAATTAGGAATCACATCCCCATCACGGACAACAGGAACTAAACCCACTTCTAAAGGATCAACTAAAGAATTTACCCCAGAAAAAGGGTAGGAATCTAAATAAATATCAGCTAATTTCAAGTATTCTTTAATATCACTGCGACTAGCTTGGGGTTTGAGAATAATTAAACGACTAGGATCAACGCCATATTCTGCTAAAATGGCTTTAAAATTATTAATCCAGGGAAGCGCTCTATATTGGGATGCCCAATTGGGGTTAAAGGGATATAAAACCAATACAGAATTAGGAACTTTTGCTAATAGTTTAGCCCAGGTTTCTCGCAGTTCAGGAATGATTTTATAGAAATTTGCACCGGAGATAAAAATAATCGCTTGTTCAGCAATTCCCAAACTAGAACGAGTTGGAATAACTTGAGGTGCTTCCGGGGGAGTCGCATAATAACTAAAACAGTGCGCCGTCCCTTCTAAAAGAACTAATTTTTCCCGATATTGAGCCTGGGGATTCTGTTTTATTTCCGTTAAAGTTCCTGAAATATAGTAATCAATATTCCGCATTCCTGTAGTTACACAAGATGATGTTGATGTGACTTGAATGCGGGCTAACCGATGTAATCCTAACAGCGTAATCCCGTGATTAACGGCCGTTATATTGGTTCCAATTAACAAAATATCTAAATCATCATTTCGGATTAATTTAACCTGTTCTGAGATATTTTTAGGCAGTTTTATAAGACGTTCAGCCCGACTCTGACAATACTTTTCTAAGGGATGTTGATTCGATTGTAAAGTATATAAAATCACCTCAAATTGAGTTGAATCTAAATACTCAAAAACAGGTAAAGTTGAGTAGGTTTCGGTTTGAGGTAGGAAATGGTTACTTAGAATTCCTAAACGAATTTTGGGACGATTTGAACGTTGGGGAAACTGATAGTCTAAGGAATATCCCAAATGAGTCAGGGCAAATTCCATAATTTCCGCCCGTTTAATATAAATATCTTTGAGATTAGCGGTATTAAAATATAGAGGAATAAAGTTAGCTATTTGGGTGAATTTCCAGGCTAATTCTTGCCAAATTGAAAACTCAGGATTACTGATAAACCGCTCATGAATATAGTGAATCCAATTTTCTAAATAACGATAATAGAGTTCAGTTTCCCCGCGCTCTTGGAAAAATTGAGGGACGGCTAACATAAATTCAAAATAATCAGGTAAAAACCATTTGGGAATTGGCGCTTGAATATACCAATTAGGAGATAATTGATAGGGATAGCTATATAAAATAATCGCCAATAAATGTTGTATGCTTTTAGGTTGATTTAACCCTGGTTTTAGATAGGTATACCAATCTTGAAGTTGAGCTTTTTCTGGGGATGTTAATACTTCATTTTTTAACCCACTATTGAGTAATATTTTATGGGCTTGACCAATTTCTCCTCCATAGGTTTTTTCTAAATTATCTGATTCTAAAGCTAACCAATATTGAGCGACAATTTGCCGAATTTGACGCAGGGAATCAGGGTTATTTGTTTTCTTGTATTCTTCAGTTAAACTGGAAACTTCCGCCAGAATTTGAGCCGGAGTTAACGTTCTGATTTGAGCTTTGGGTTGTTGAGGACTAAATAACTCAATAATAGCTTGTTTAACAACATCAGATTGACTACATTTTAATGCTTCTTTAATTTGGGCAATTACGGCTTTAGCATCCCCATTAACTAACAGTTGTTTAGCGGTATTAATAGCATACAAACCATAGTGTTCCCTGGCTTTATTGGATAAATTAATTGCCAAATTTTCGGGTAAATAGGATTGAGATATTTCAATAGATTTTAAAGTATCTGAAATATTTGCACCCATTGAAATTAACCGAGAACTTTCTGAGGTGGAATGTAAACGATAACAGGCTAAAGTTTGGGGTTCATAAGCAACAGGATAATAGGCGGAAATTCGTTTCCACATTTCCCAATCTGCTGCGGAACCTGCATTTTCAGAAAATCCTCCTAATATTTCATAAACACTGCGTTTAACCACCATAGCGGCAAATTGAATGCGCTGCATCACAGCAATTCGTTCTAACCAATTAGAAATAATTCCATTTTTTTCCTGTTCTAATGCAGAAAGGGAGCGTTGTTTTCCCTGTTCATCAATATAATAATGGCGACAAAATCCCGCCCCGGCTGTGGGTTCTGTTTCTAATAATTTTCGCATTTGACTATAAAATCCAGGTAGGACTAAATCATCCTGATGTAGAAGATGAATCCATTGTCCCTTAGCCCGTTTAATACAATCATTCCAGTTAGGAATTAACCCTAAATTTTGCGGTTGTTGATAGAATTGAACTCGATTTTTACCAATTTTTTTAACTAGATCTTTAATCTCTGGATTAGTTGAACAATCATCAACAACAATTATCTCCATTTCTTCAAAACTTGGTGCTTGAGTTAGAATACTATTTAACACCTGTTCTATATATTTTTCACCGTTATAACTGGGAATAATTACCGACCAAAAGGGTCGAGGTTGAGAGGAAAAAATCGGATCAATTTTAGGCGGATTAACTTGACTAAGTTTCGATAAATTAATATACATTTGAACAGGATCAATTTTTTCCATCCCCTCCCCTTTAAGTTGAATTTGCTCATCACAAATTTCTATAACTTGGGGTGATAGTGTTTTCATAAATTGAAATCGAGTGGCGGGGTCAGAAAAACGGTTCCAAATTCTTAATAAATTAGTTTGTACTGTTTGTTTATAGGTTCCCAATTCAACTACAGAGTTTAATAATTCCGTGATTAATTTTATATAAAACGGTAGATGAAATTGCGATAAAACTTGATTTGCTAAATCACAGGATAAATTATTCACTAAAATTTGATAGTTTTGATCTGTTAGTTGAATTTGAGGATGATTCAAAAATTGAGCTAATTTTTCCCGAGAGGAGGTATATTTTTTAAAGATTAAAACTTCTTCTTCCCGACTTAAATCCTGTTGATGACTTAAGGAGTTTTCTGATAAATTCAAAGTCCCTAAAATTTCAGGAATAAAATGGATTTCTCCCGCATTAGCAATTCTAATATAAAAATCCTGATCTCCTCGAACTTTTAAGGTTTGATCAAATAATCCATAATTATTATGTAGAGATTTTCGCCACATTGGTTGAGAACCAATTTGGGCTGAAAACAATAATTTTAAATGGGAAAATTCCGGCCATTTCCAGTGGGGTTTGCCATTTAACTGCTCTAAATTAACACTTTCTCCGGGTGATACCGCTTGCTGATCTGCGTGTACTAATATGACTTCTGAATGTTGATCTAAATAGTTAGATAACCTTTCTAAAGCATTTAATTTGAGACGATCATCGGTATTTTGATTGGTGATATATTCACCCCTGGCGATCGCAATTCCTCGATTCCATGCTTGATAAATGGGTTCTTTTTCCTCAGTTTTAATATAGATAATTGAGTCAGGATATTGTTGTTTAAACCTAGAAACAATCTCCCGTTCATTTTCCTGGGAACCGGAATCAACAACAATAACTTCTAATTTTCCTTGTTTAAATAAAGTTTGATTAACTAAATTTTCCAACCTTCCCGACATCATTGATGCCGAATTATAGGTAGAAACAATCGCAGAAACTTTGATTTCAGGTTTAGTTAATACCTTTTGTTTTAAGGCTAAAACTTGAGTATCTTCTAACACTATCACAGGGGGAGATAGCTGTTCTGAAGGATATTTTCCTTGCTCAATTAATTGTAACTCCTCTTGAACAATTTGCTTAACTTCTTGAAAATATTGCTCTCGATAAATTTTAGAACGTTGAGTATCATAGGTACGAAATCCCCCAATTAAACTTCTCAATAAATACAAAGGAGCATAACGAGAAAAGCGTAACCATAGTTCAAAATCTCCCGCTAAATTGAGATTTGTTTGTAATTTAAATCCGGCTTTTTCCCAGAGCGATCGCGTCCAAAATGTACTTTCTTGTTGAATCCAAGTATGTTGTAATTGTTGATATTGTTCCACCCATTGTTTATCTAAAAGCATTTTTCTTGACCATAAAGGCGTCTGCATTTGACTATGAATATGTCTTCCATTTCTATCCCATTCCGTCGGAATTCCCATCACCCATTCCACCTGTTTATTCTGTTGAAATGTCGCCGCCAGTTTATAAAAAGCATCAGGATGGTATTTATCATCGGAATTTAACCATCCCATAATATTACCCGTTGTTTTTTGAAATCCCGCATTCACCGCCGCATAATGACCGCCATCCGCTTGACTTTGCCAAAAGGTTAAATACTGATCATATTTTTTAATAATTTCAACTGAATTATCCGTACTTCCCCCATCCATAATTATGTATTCTAAGTTAGGATAATTTTGACTCAAAATAGAATCAATACACTCCTCTAAAAATTCACCTTGATTTAAGGAAGGAGTAACAATAGAAATTTTAGGTAAAGCTGAAGAAACTAAAATTTCAGGGGATACAGATCTGATATTAATTGCGGATTTTTGCCAAAGAATATTATAGGAAATCGGTTGACCAAATTCTTGATAGGATTTTTGGGTTGTGGGTTGCCAAAATTGACGATAAGCTATTTCTGACATTCCATATAAATCAGGATCAAGTTTAATTTGGTCAAAATCAATCAGGGAATTTAAGGTTTTTTGGGTCTTAAATAAATAGGGTAAAAATTGATTTGTCCAAACTTCTTTTGGTTTAACCACTACGTCAAAACAATGTAAGGAAAAACCATCGGGTTTTAAAATTCGATCAATATCTTGGGTAATTTTCTCAAAGGTTGTTTCATCTTCAGAAATATGTTCTAGGGTAGAAATACTAAAAACACAATCAAAATATTGATTAGGAAGTTCAGCGTTAAAGTTACCAATATAGTCTAAAACAATACGGGAGTTAGCATAATTTATAATTTGATTGGGGCCATTTCCCACCCCTTCAAATTTGTCTAAATTCCAGCATTCATAGTCCTGTTTTAATACTTCTAAAACCCGAGAATTTCCCCCACCAATTTCTAATAGTTTTGACCCTTTGGGTAAATTTTGGGTAATAAAATTATAGACTAATAAATCTTGATAAATTTTCAGGTCACAAGCATCAGGATTAATATTGCTATAGGCTTTAAACCGTTGAAACTGATCAAAATGACTGCGTTTAGAATAGGTAAAATCTTGAAAACCCACTGTTTTTGTCGGCGTTTTTAAGTTTTGCACGGTTTTAATTAAAGTCTGTTGAATAATGTCAGCCATTCTTGACCAGGAATATTGAGAAGATTGTACTAAACCCGCTTGAATTAACGGTTGATAAATCTCCGGTTTCTGAATTTGTTCTAATGCTTGTAACATTTCTAAAACCCGATCTTCATCCACATAATAAGCCGCATTCCCGGCGATTTCTGGAATTGAACCTTTTCGACAAGTAATTACCGGACAACTGCAAGCCATCGCCTCGATAATTGGCATTCCAAACCCTTCATATTTAGAGGGATAAACTAATGCTCTTGCGCCGGAATACGCCTGTTTTAATTCTTGATCATCCAGTTGCAATAAATGAATTCTAAACCGTTGAACATAGGGATAAAATTCAGCTTCTAAAGTAGGTTCTCCTCCGACACAAACAATTTCAAAATCCTGATTATTTTTGAGTTGAGTTAGTGCTTTAAAGAATAATAGAGTATTTTTATATCCCTCAGCCCCTAACCGTTGACCCACTAAAATAAAATAGGGTTTATTGATGCTATTTTTAAATTTAAACTGTTGAATTTCTCCTGGAGTTGCGGGGGAAAAGACAGCCGGAACACCACAATGGGCGACGGTAATTTGATTTTTATTAATATTAGGGAAAAAGTGAACTAAATCCTGGGCTGTGTTTTCAGAAATTGTAATATAGGCAGATGCGTGTTCAATTCCATGATGTTTTTCTCGCCACATGGGAATAGTTAAATCCATCCCTAACTGTTCTGGAATCATATCATATCCCATAAACACCGAAGGTGTTGTTAGGGGAGTAGTATAATAGGTAGAAATAAACAGATCGGCATTTTCTTGATCACAGATTTTTTGTAATAATTGCCGATCTTCTTCAATTTTATCATAATCATATTCAGGAATTTGATAATATTTAATCCCAGGAATTTTAGGCGTAGTCCCTTCCCGGTCTAAAACAATAATTTGTTGAGCAAAATCCTGGGTAGACCAGGTTTCTAGTAAGGATTTCCAAACCCTGGCAATTCCGGTATTACGAATTTGGAAAAATACACCATCAATAATAATTTTAATTGAATTTTTACCAGAATTAATCTGTTTTCGAGTTGCTACGGCTTTTAAAAAATCCTGTTCAATTAAGGAAGGGAGAGAATTAGAAGCAGATTCTATAGACACAGCTTTTTTCCAAGATGATTCTGATATTTTGGTTTGGGTTAATAGATGTAAACTACTCCCATCAGAATATAAATTTAACTTAAATTTTTCAGCTATTTTTAATAAAGATTGATAGGTATAAATAGAAATATGTTGACCTTCATGCAGGGCATAATACCACCATTGATCGGGTTTAGGATGATCGACCGGAAGCAGTTGGGTACTGAATAATAAATTTTGGGAAAAATTTAATAATTTTTCAATTTCTTCAAGGGGATCAACAAAGTGTTCAAACACTTCAAACGCCGTAACTAAATCATAGTTTTCCTGTTGATTTCCTTCAAATCCCTGATAAAATATATTTTGACAATATTGATCATAGCCATAAAAATTAAACCCCAAATCTCGCATCAACCGCACAAATAAACCATAACCACAGCCATAATCTAAAAACTTGCCTTTTGAATTAAAACATGGTATAATTAACTCTTGAGTGATTTGGGAAAATTTAAAATTCCGTGCCACCAATCCCACATCGCTAATGGCAATCGGATCAGCATAAGCTTGATCTAACCAATAGGGTTTTTCAGTTTGGACAAATCCACAAACCGAACATTTAAAATAATCAACAGTATAGCGATTTAAAATTGTAGCTTGAGCAAAATAGGGAGATACAGAACTACAAATTTTACAAAGGGAATTTGGGGTAACTTTTGATTGACTTTTAACTTGCACTATGGTTTAACCTTAAACTCAACTGAGGGAAAAATCTTTTACTATATTACTGCGCGCGAGTGCCGGGGCGATCATTAGTGTCAACTTCAGGCTAAAAGTAGGGTAGAAAACTGAAATCTTCTCTAAGGGTCGATCCCCCCTAACCCCCCTTAAAAAAGGGGGAACCGGAGTTCAAAGTCCCCTTATTAAGGGGGTAGGGGGGATCAAAGTCCCCCTTGGGAAGGGGGATTTAGGGGGATCTAATCTAGGATACGATCAATAGCTTTGTCCCTAACCAATTGAGATCACTAAACAAGACCCGACGCACTGTTGATGAAAAATACGTTAAGATTAGTAACAATACCATAACTAATGAGTCCTGTAGACTCGCCGCAACAGTAGGAGGATAGACCTCGGTGAATAAACGCTGGAGAAATGCGGGGTTATACGCCCTGCTTGCCATTGTAGTCTTAGCATTAGCAACTGCCTTTTTTGATAAACAGCCCCAAACTCGGGAAAGCTGGAAGTATAGTACCTTTATTCAAGAAGTCAAGAGTAATAAAGTTGAACGGGTCAGCCTGAGTTCTGATCGCTCCAGAGCCTTAGTTACGGCTCAGGATGGGAATAAAGTTATTGTTAACCTTCCCAACGATCCGGCCTTGATCGATATTCTGACCGAAAATAATGTTGATATTTCAGTTTTACCCCAAAACGACGAAAGCTTCTGGTTCAAAGCCCTGAGCAGTCTGTTTTTCCCCGTTTTACTCTTAGTGGGGTTATTTTTCTTACTCCGTCGCGCTCAGAATGGCCCGGGTAGCCAAGCGATGAACTTTGGCAAGTCTAAAGCCAGAGTGCAGATGGAACCCCAAACCCAAGTTACCTTCGGGGATGTGGCGGGTATTGAACAAGCCAAACTTGAACTCAGCGAAGTCGTGGACTTCCTAAAAAATGCCGATCGGTTTACGGCCGTGGGTGCAAAAATTCCCAAAGGGGTGTTATTAGTTGGCCCTCCAGGGACAGGTAAAACCCTATTAGCCAAAGCCGTAGCCGGAGAAGCGGGCGTTCCCTTCTTCAGTATTTCCGGTTCGGAATTTGTAGAAATGTTCGTCGGTGTGGGTGCGTCCCGGGTGCGTGACCTGTTTGAACAGGCGAAAACCAATGCCCCCTGTATCGTCTTTATCGATGAAATTGACGCCGTAGGTCGCCAACGCGGTGCTGGTTTAGGCGGTGGTAACGATGAGCGCGAACAAACCCTAAACCAGCTATTAACCGAAATGGACGGGTTTGAGGGTAATAACGGAATTATTATTATCGCTGCTACCAACCGCCCCGATGTTCTCGACTCCGCCTTAATGCGTCCGGGTCGTTTTGACCGCCAAGTGGTGGTTGACCGTCCCGACTATAACGGCCGTTCAGAAATTCTGCGGGTTCACGCCCGGGGCAAAACCTTGGCTAAAGATGTGGACTTAGATAAAATTGCCCGTCGTACTCCTGGGTTTACCGGGGCGGACTTATCTAACCTGTTAAACGAAGCCGCTATTTTAGCCGCCCGTCGTAACTTGACGGAAATTTCCATGGATGAAGTCAATGATGCCATTGATCGGGTGTTGGCTGGCCCCGAGAAGAAAGATCGGGTGATGAGCGAAAAACGCAAAACCCTAGTCGCCTACCATGAAGCCGGACACGCCTTAGTGGGGGCCCTAATGCCCGACTATGACCCCGTACAGAAAATTAGTATTATTCCTCGGGGACGGGCCGGGGGGTTAACCTGGTTCATGCCTAGCGAAGAACGCATGGACTCCGGTTTGTTCAGCCGCTCCTATCTGGAAAATCAAATGGCCGTGGCTTTGGGTGGTCGGGTCGCCGAAGAAATTATCTTTGGGGAAGAAGAAGTTACCACCGGAGCGTCTAATGATTTACAACAGGTGACTCGGGTAGCTCGTCAAATGATTACCCGTTATGGGATGAGCGATCGCCTTGGCCCGGTGGCTTTAGGGCGTCAACAGGGGAATGTGTTCCTGGGCCGCGATATTATGTCGGAACGGGATTTCTCCGAAGAAACTGCCTCAACTATTGATGCTGAAGTCCGTGTCCTGGTAGATGCTGCCTATAAACGGGCTAAACAAGTATTAGTAGAAAACCGCCATGTTTTGAATCAATTAGCCGATGTTTTAATTGATAAAGAAACGGTGGATGCCGATGAATTGCAAGAATTGTTAGCCAATAATGATGTAAAAATGGCGGCGATCGTTTAATTCAATTCCTAAAAATTGAATCAGTTTAAATAAAAATAGGGCTATTTCTGTTTCCAGAAATATAGCCCTATTTTTATGGAAGTCGCCCCTAAAAGTCAGGAAAAAGACTGCTAAAGTCTTTTCTTCGCTATTCCGGTGTTCCGGTGTTCCGGTGTTTTCTCCTCCTGGTATTTGAAAGACTGCTAAAGTCTTTTCTTTACTGTTGCGGTGTTGCCTCTTGCGGTGTTCCCTAATTCCGGTAACTTTGAACCCTTGGGAATTAACGCAGAAAGCAAGCCACAAGCCACAAAATAATAAAAGTAATAAAAGCAATAAATCGTTCTACTGCGATCGCTCCTGCTAGTGAACTCAATAAACTTCCTAATATTAACCCTCCTATTAAACCAGCAACAGTCAGCAAAACTGCTCGACCAAACTTATTCTCTTTGCGGTTAAGAAAATAAAGACAAGATCCCACACCCAGGGCTAAAGTTAGCTGTAATAATGAGAGCCCAAAACCCGAATATAGGCTCAAACCTGCTAAGGTAACATACACCCCAGAAGGCCATAATAAATCAGCACGACTGGGAGTATCCAACAGTTGGCTGAACCAATTGGGTTTGGAATTTGCCGCCGGTTGCACACCAGAGGGCGGAGTTGGGGCGACTCGTTCGGGAAAACGAATTCGTTCAGGGACTTTAATTTTGCCCTCTTGTCGCATTTTTAACCGATCCATCAAAATGGCATCATAAGCCGCTTCAATCGATTGCAGCAGCTTAACTTCGCCACTATATTGCTGTTTTAGGCGATCCCGGGCTACCTGAATTTCATCAAAGGAGGCATCAAGGGTAACCCCAAGCTGTTCGTAGGGACTTTGCTCGCTCATCAGACTTTTTCTTATACCGTTTTATTTATTGTAAGCTTAACTCAATCTTGATCCAAACCGTTGATCAATTAATCCTACTGACTGACAATTCCTGACCACTGCACCCGTTTTAATTGTTCCCGACGGTAGGAGAAAAAAGCCTCCGGGTCTTGATAGGTACAATGGGGAGCGCTCGTCACTTGGTCAGGTGTGATCCCTAACTGTTCTAGTTGTAAACTATTAAACCGTCGCACATCTAAACGGACTTTATCCGGCTCCGGATCGGTCAGTAGGGGGGAATTGGGGAGGTGATAGACGGGTTCTAATCCCTCTATATCAGAAATCAAACTTTGAGCCAACTGGGTCGCCACATCCAGGGAAACTTGATAGACTTGTCCCGAAATTGCTGGCCCCAAAGCCACCCGCAGATCCTCGATTTGACTCCCCTGGGCTTGAAAATGAGCGATCGCCTCGGGAACAATCTTAGCCGCCGTCCCTCGCCAGCCCGCATGAACCGCCGCCACCTTCCCGGTTTGAGCATCCGCAATTAACACCGGAACACAATCGGCTGTAGCCACCCAAACCGCCTCCGAGGAGTTTTCCGCAAATAAACCATCCGCTTCTACCAGGGGTTGATCTTCTAATCCTAAATGATCCAAGGGGTCAACGGTTCCGGTTTTCAATACCCGATTTCCGTGCACCTGCTTAACTCGATACGCATTCACCCCAGGTTGTAAAACATCCACTAAATTCGAGGGAGTGCGAGGACTAAAAGAACGGGTAAAAAACCCATGTTGCCAATCTTTAAGTAAACTACAGGTTAAATAGGGTAATCCATCCCAAGTTTGCCAATGCCAAGTGTGCATAAAATTATAATTACGAACTGTTGCGACTACAAACTCCCTTGATTTTAACCGATTCTTCTTTGTGTCTTTGTGTCTTTGTGTTTTATTTCCATTCCCTTAAATAACTTGCTGAATTTAGCCCGTTTAGAATCTGCCTTACAAACCCTGATGGAGACGCGCCGTGGTACGTCTCTACCAAATATTCATTATTTTGATAGCTTAATTTCTACGAATCAAACCGCCTGGGAACTCTTAGAACAGGGGGAACCGCCCGGAACCGTAGTTATCGCCGGACAACAAACGGCCGGACGGGGACAATGGGGCCGACAATGGCAGTCGAGTCAGGGGGGGTTATTTTTATCAAAAATTGTTGAACTCAGGCTTCCGGTGGCTCAAAAAGCCCAATTGAGCATCAGTTCCGCTTGGGGTATTGCTACTATTTTGCGCGATCGCTCCTGTCCCGTACACCTGAAATGGCCGAATGATTTAATCCTAAATCAGCGCAAACTCGGCGGAATTCTCACTGAAACCAAAATTGCGGGACAGTTTATTACTCAAGCGGTGATCGGAGTTGGTTTAAATTGGGAAAATCCTGTTCCTGAAATCGGGATTAATTTACAAACCTTTTTTGCCCATTCTGCCACACCTGCGACGATTCAATCCCTAGAATTCCTTGCCGCCCTAGTCTTACAGGGATTAGACCTAGGAATTGAACAATTATCAGATGCTAATATTAATCAAATGTTAACGGGCTATAATCAACTATTAACCTGTGTTGGAAAACCGATCAAGGTTGGGGATCAAATCGGTGAAATTATCGGAATTTCGGAACAGGGAAACCTGCGAGTTGGTCTTTATCCTAAAACCGAAATCGGTTTTTATCGAGAAATTGACCAACAGCCCGGTACAATAAGTATCGGCTACAGTTAGTTAAACAATTAAACCGTAGGGGCAGGTTCCGAGACGATCTGGAATTATTAGTAATTATCTCCCTAAACCCGCCCCTAAAGTTAGTTCAACAGTTAGATCATTATTGGTTGTGTGAGGAAGATGACGGAACAGAAAAAATATCCAACATCCAATACCCGCCAAGGACGTTGGTATTGGGTTCACCGAAGTTACGCCCTTTTGGGTTTAGGTTGTCTTACAGGTTTAGTTCTATTCAGTAGTCGGGTAATTGCTACGGATGAATTTTCTATACCCGTAGAAACTGAACCTGTGGAAGCGTCTGTTCCCAGTGTTCCTGAAGCGACGACGGGATACAGTGATAACTTGACTGTTCCTGATGTTGAACCCGAGCCCACCTACAGCGAACCTGAAGCTGTTCCAGACTACTCTACACCTGATCCAAGTTATTCTGAACCCGCCCCTAATCCTGAACCAGAATATTATTCCGAACCCTATTCCGAACCCTACAGCCCAGAAATTCCTAATATTGTTCCCCCACCTGAACAAGAAATTGTTTTTCCAGACACACCCCCCGCAGCCGAGTCTCCAGCCAATGCTTATATCGACCCAACGGACTACCAAATTGGCGCCACGGACGGCTATACGGACGGCTATGAAGCCCCCTCTACAGTGGTATTCTCCGAGCGTTCAACCGGATGCGAATCGGCTTTAGAATTAGGACAAGCCGCCGGAGATTTATGCTCTCCTTCTCCTATATATCCCTCCTCAATTTATCAGGCGGAAAACAATCAAGTTCCCTATACTGGCAATACTCCCTATACTGGCAATACTCCCTACATTGGTAATACTCCCTACATCGGGAATAATAATTTAGGCTCCATTCCCAACCCCTTACTAGAGGGGGGAAATACCGCCTATACTCAGCCCAATTCCTCCCAGACTAATGATTTTGTCCCTAACTCTCCAGCCTATACTGGGGGAAGTTATGAGGCTAACTATACTTATACTGAGCAACCTCAAGCCGTTGATTATGGTTATGGCGGGTCATACTCCGGGGAAGTCGCCGTTACCGGGTTTAGCCCAATTCAAGTTGGCCCGATGGTGGTCAGCAGCATGAGCAATTCTGGTTTGACCTATTATAATCGCACCCAACGTCCGGCGGCGGTGCGGGGAAATGGCAATAGCAGCCTACTTTTTCCCCTAACTATTCCCTCCCCCATTACCTCTTTATTTGGTTGGCGTGAACACCCGGTTTTAGGTTATGGCCGTTTTCACACCGGGATTGATTTAGGCGCCGATGAAGGGACACCCGTTGTGGCGTCCTATTCCGGTCAAGTGTCCGTCGCCGATTGGTTAGGGGGCTACGGGATGGCGGTGGTACTAAATCACTCCGAAAAATCCCAAGAAACTCTCTATGGTCACCTATCAGAATTATTTGTTAAACCCGGAGAGCAGGTTAAACAGGGGGAAGTAATTGGACGGGTCGGAAGTACGGGGGTATCAACCGGGCCCCATTTACACTTTGAGTTACGCAAGTTGACCAGTCAAGGCTGGGTAGCAATTGACCCTCGAAATGATATTGAAGTGGCGCTGGCTCAACTATTAAATACCATGAAGGTAGCGCAAGTTCCCTCCTCGGAATTTATTGCCAAATTAACAGAAGATATGGAAACCGGAATGCCTAAATTACCCCCGTTACCGCCGGGTGTGGATGTGATTATTCCTAATTTAGAACCTCCTACCCTGAATTTTGGATTTGTAGAGAATCTTAAAAGTCCTAGTTAATTTATCATAAATTTCTATTTTTGGGCGGGGTTGTTACCCCGTCAGTTTTTTTCTTTCTATTTTGGTGTTTTCTGTATTTCTTAGTGTCTTAGTGTCTTAGTGTCTTTGTGGTTATTTACTGCCAAATCATAATTATATGGCCTGTAGGGGCGGGTTCGCCAGGATATTTGCCACCCATCGACAAATTATGTAAACCCCCCCACCACACCGAAAAATTAACAATTAATTGAATTTAACGGTTATTTGGGGATGGTGGTCAGGGGTTATTGGTTGGGTGGGGGCGGGTTTATTAAGATTATTGGTGGGTGACAAAATTGATCGGCGAACCCGCCCCTACGGGTTGAGGAATTAAGGTATTATAACAATAGGGAATAATCGGAAATTATCTTAAGAACAAATATCAACATGACTAATGAAATTTGCCTTGTTCCCAGGTTCTTGCCTTGTTCCCAGGTTCTACCTGGGAATATTGTATCAGAGGCTCCGCCTCTTTTTAAAGGTTCTGAGCCACCCTAATATCATTTCTAGGTAGAACCTAGAAACGAGGGGAACGAGGGGAAAGTAGAGTTCAAAAACCCGGCACTTAGAGATTAATAAATCTTCTCCAACTGTCTAAAATCCCGTTCCACTTCTGCCCATAATGCCCGATTATGAGGATCGGTTTTTAGGGCTTTTTTTAAATAATTTCTGGCTTTATCAACTTGCTTTTCCCTAATTAATTGTCGTCCCCAACGTTGATAGGAAATCGCTTGCCATTGGCGAATTTCAGCATCATGGGGAATACGTTGGGCTAACCCTTCAATTAAGGCGATCGCCCTAGGAAAACGCTTACATTTCAAAAGATTTTGTAACTCTAAATAGAAATTTTCCTTAATTTTTTGCTCCTCTGGAGTTAATTCAGCATTAAACTCAATTGGCGGACTTTTCGAGGTAATTTTAACTTTTGTTGATTGATATTGGGAAACTTTAAATCCCGATGTAACGGGTTCTAATTCTGCTTCCGGTTTAGCAATAGTTAATAAAAATTTATAGGCCTCTGTAATCGCCATAAACTTCTCTCGGGCGACTTCATTGCCAGGATTGACGTCAGGATGATATTGTCTGGCGAGTTTACGATAAGAGGTTTTCACGGCTTCCAAACTTGCTCCGGATCTTAATCCTAATTGTCGGTAATAGTCGGTTGTATCCATCACTAATTGTATCAGTGACTCAATTTAATAATATGGGAGATGAATTTCACAAATAGAAAAGCAAATAGAGGATAAATGGATGGGAAAAACCCATCCAATATTATAGTGAATTGTTCACCCTTAACCTGCGGTTAAAGCCACGGTAGCCCGTTCTTCAATCACTTGGTCAATTAAACCATAATCCTTGGCTTCTTGGGCAGAGAGGAAATAATCCCGATCCGTATCTTTCTGAATTTTGGCCAAGGTTTGCCCAGTACGACTGACTAAAATATCATTCAATAAACTGCGGATTCTCAAAATTTCTCTGGCTTCAATTTCGATATCCGTAGCCTGCCCTCTTGCCCCGCCCAAGGGTTGGTGAATCATAATTCTGGCATGGGGTAAGGCTAAACGCTTTCCGGGGGTTCCTGCGGCTAATAGAAAAGCCCCCATCGAAGCCGCTAAACCTACACAAATCGTGACCACATCGGCTTTAATATATTGCATGGTATCGTAAATCGCCATACCTGCTGTTACCGATCCCCCAGGAGAATTGATATACAAATAAATCGGTTTATTAGAATCTTCCGAATCTAAATAAAGCATTTGTGCCACAATTCGATTAGCCAAGCTATCGGTGACTTCTTGACCCAAAAATAGAATGCGCTCTACACCTAAACGGGTATAAATATCAATCCATCTTTCGTATTGACTACCTGGAAGACGGTAAGGAACACTCGGAATTCCAATAGGCATAGCTTTTCCCTTTTTAACTTCAATTAATTTTAAACCGTTGCTACCAATGCGGGCAGTTCTTTTCGACTTTTTAACACCTTATCAATTAAGCCATATTCCTTAGCTTCTTCTGGTGTTAAATAGAACATCCGATCGGTATCTTTAGAAATTTTTGCCACCGATTGTCCGGTACTTTTTGCTAAAATTTCTAACATGGTTCTCTTATTATCGAGAACTTCTTTCGCCCGAATTTGGATATCCGTTGCTTGACCTCTTGCCCCACTTTTGGTTTGATTTAAAACAATGGTTGCATTTGGTAAACTCGCCCGGAAACCTTTAGTACCCGCGGCTAAAATCATGGCTGCGGTTCCCATCGCCTGACCAATACAAATAGTATGAACTGGAGGTTTAATATAACCTAGGGTATCGCAAATGGCAAAAGCTTCGGTTTCAAATCCAATCGCATCTCCTCCATACCAGGAAGTTCCCGTAGAGTTGATGTAGAAATAGATAGGTTTATCAGGATCGTCGAACTGTAAGTAAAGCAGTTGAGCGATAATCAGTTCAGTAACATCAATCCCGACTTGACGTTTGATGTCATCCGACGAATACAGGGGAAGTCCCAGATAGACGATCCTTTCCTTTAACAGAAGGGATTCTAAATCTGGCGGGGGAGTCCGAATCGGGCTATCGGTGTAAGAATATGCCGATTGTACAGCTTGAATGGGTTCTCTCATCAGGAATTCTCAACCTTAAACTTATAAGAATAGTAGCGCAACTTCAGGTAATCATAATGAAACTCAGTTTACAAGCAATTCTTAGTGATCCCAACTTTGATCTGTCCGTTGCTAACAGTCAACGTCAGTTGGCGATCTCCATTTCGGCGTTTCCCTCCCAAAGTGATGCCGATGTCCCTTTGAATTTGTGCCTAATTTTAGATCATAGCGGTTCCATGAGTGGAAAACCCCTAGAAACTGTGAAACAGGCGGCAATTGAGTTAGTGGATCGATTAAAACCGGGCGATCGCATTTCTATTATAACCTTTGATCATCGCGCTAAGGTTTTAATTCCCAATCAAGATATTACGGATTTAGATAATATTAAACGGAAAATCAACGCTTTAAAAACCTCCGGGGGAACGGCCATCGATGAGGGGCTAAAATTAGGGATTGAGGAATTAGGAAAAGGCAAACAAGAACGAATTTCCCAAGGTTTTTTATTAACCGATGGTGAAAATGAACATGGAGACAATAATCGCTGTTTGAAATTAGCCAAACTTGCCGCTAGTTATAACTTAACGATTAATACTTTGGGGTTTGGGGAAGATTGGAACTCCGATGTTTTAGAAGAAATTGCCGATGCAGCCGGGGGAACTTTAGCCTATATTGAATATCCCGAACAAGCCCTGGATGAATTTAGCCGTTTGTTTAATAAAATGCAGTCGGTAGCTTTAACCAATGCCTATTTATTATTAGATTTGATGCCCCATGTTCGGTTAGCCGAACTCAAACCCATCGCCCAAGTTGCCCCCGATACGATTGAATTACCGATCCAAAAAGAAGGAGATAAATGGATTGTCCGTCTAGGAGATGTGATGAAAGATATAGATCGGGTGGTCTTAGCTAATTTATATTTTGACAAATTTCCCCCAGGAAAACAAGCGATCGCCCATGTTCAAGTCCGCTATGATGATCCTTCCTTAGATTTAAAAAATTTATATTCTGATTTAGTGATTGTGGAAGGTAATTTTGTTGGTGATTATCAACCCAAAATGGATGGGTTTGTGCAACAACAAATTTTAACCTTAGCTAAATATCGTCAAACTCAAATTGCTGAAACTAAACTCCAACAAGGCGACCGAGCCGGAGCAGCAACCATGTTACAAACCGCCGCTAAAACCGCTTTACAAATGGGGGATAAAAACGCAGCAACTGTTCTACAAACCAGTGCTACTCGCTTACAATCAGGAGAAGAATTATCCGAAAGTGATAAGAAGAAAACCCGGATTGTTTCTAAAACTGTGTTGAAATAATCACAGGATTTACCCAGATTATCTCTATAGGTAGGGGTAATTCCTGAATTACTCCTACCTGGGTTACAGCCCAAAATTGAAGTTAAGAACGAGTTTGACTAACCTGTAATTGTTGTAACATTTCTTCGAGGTTTTGGGCAGGTTTATTACATTTTAATCCCTGACAAACTAACCCAGTAATTTCATGAGAAAGCGTGTTATCAACTTTAAAAATAGTTGAGGGGAAATACTGCACACTTAACCCTAAAATGTGTTCGGGAGAAGTTCTAACTAGGGTGTTATTCCGATACCAGTCTAACGCCGTAAATAAACTGGGACAGGCTTGGGGAGATTTTTTTATCACAGAACTAAAAGCGGTTAAACCTCGTTCTGCTTGATCTAAAAATTCCAGATTTTCTGTTAATAAAAACAGCCGGACTAAATTAGCAATAGCTACCCCATTCGCCGATGGCGTGGCATTATCAATATAACTGCGTTCTCGAACTAATAAATCTTTTCCGGTGTCTTGGGCGGTATTAAAATAGCCTCCCAATTCCACACTCCAGAGTAAATTATTAAATTCTTCTTGAACTTTTTTCGCCTGTTCTAACCAATAATCGGGTGATACTAAAGCAGGAGTTAATATTAAACTGGCTTGGTGTAAATCAATCAAGGATTTAACCAATAATGCGTAATCTTCCGATTGACCCACCACATCCGGTTCACCTGCATAATTAACCCGATGTAAACGTCCCTCCACCCATTGATGATTAATAATAAATTGAGCAGCTTTTGTGGCTAATTCTAAATATTCAACTTCCCCAAAAACCTTCGCAGCCTTGGCTAAACCTGAAATCATTAAACTATTCCAAGCTACAATCATTTTAGTATCCGTAACCGGAGGAATTCTACCTAACCAATCATGGGTTTTTGCCTCCTGATTATTGCGGGCGGGGGGAAAGAGTTTTAGAGTTTCTGGCATTTCCCCATACCGGACTTGAAACAGTTTTTCTAAAGCTAATTCAATCGTATTACTTAACTCATCTGCATTGCACCGTTGCAAGACATTTTTACCTTCAAAATTCCCCGATTTTGTAATCGTAAATTGTTCTTGTAGGGCGGCATATTCTTCTGGAGTTAATATTTTTTCCAGTTCACTATTATTCCAAACATAAAAAGCTCCTTCTTCCGGTTCCAACTCCTCGGTAGTAGTAAAATTATCGGCATCTTGGGACGCATAAAAATACCCTTCCGGGGCGGTCATTTCCCGTTTTAACCATTCAACAGTTCCCTGAATTGAACGTTTAAAAGCAGGTTTTTGTATCCCCGCACTCCATAAATCCGCTAAATATTCCACAATTTGCCCGTTATCATAGAGCATTTTTTCAAAGTGGGGAACTGTCCAGGTCGGGTCAACAGTATACCGATGAAATCCCCCGGCAACGTGATCATAAATTCCCCCCAAAGCTAAGTCTAAACCCCGTTGGGTGCAGGCTTGTTTTCCATCATATTTTGACTCAAGATTAAATCTAATTCCCCGTAATGCCATCTCAGAATAGGGAATCATGGGAAACCTTGGCCCCCCATATTCATTACGACTAATAACTCCAGTATTGGCGTCTAATCCTATTTTTAATAAATCTTCAGTTAATTCAGAAATAGGTAAAATTGTAGACTGCTGCAACTGCGTCATAATTTCATCTTTAAACCCTTGCAATTTGGTTTTTTCTAAGTCATAAAATCGACGCAGCGCTTGTAAAACTTCTAAAAATCCTGGTCTACCATAACGGGGTTCTAAGGGAAAATAAGTGCCGCCATAAAAAGGGATTCTTTCATCGGGAGTTAGGAATATATTTAACGGCCATCCCCCCTGACCCGTCATCATTTGTAAGGCTTGCATATAAATACTATCAATCTCTGGTCGTTCTTCTCGATCAACTTTAATTGGAAGGAAATGTTGATTCATATATTGAGCAATTCCCGGGTCAGAAAATGCCTCTCCTTCCATTACCGTACACCAATGACAACTGGAATAACCAATCGAAAGAAATATGGGTTTATTTTGCTGATTTGCTGTTTCTAAAGCCTCGTCACACCATGGCCACCAATCAATCGGATTTTCTGCGTGTTTGCGAAGATAGAGACTTTTGGACTCGGAAAGACGATTAACCATTACAGATACCTAAAGTTTAATATTAAGCAGAGACGTGCCATGGCGCGTCTCTGCGGGGATTATTAATTATATCAAATTTTGGTATAATTTTTTAAATTAGCAATTTATGGTTTAATATTAATATTAGTAGAGACGTTGCATGCAACGTCTCTACAGGAATTATTAATTATATCAAAATTTTAAAATCATGGTATCTCGACGACGCTTTAATCAATTTGCAGCTTATTTTTCTTTGGGATCTCTACTTCCTTCTGGTGTTTCTCAATTGTTTAATTTTAACACAAATGAAGCAGAAATTCAAGAAAAATTTAACACTTTATTATCAATTTTAGATCCAGAAACTGAGTTATTAATCCCGACTTATTTGGGGAATGATCAACGGCGTTTTTATGGTAAGGGTGTTCCTGAAAACCTGAAAGAAATTCATAAATTTCCATTAGGAACAGGAGTAACTTATGTGGGACGTACCCGTAAAGTTTGGAGTGGGGCAGGATGGACAGGACAACCGACTATTACCCGCGATCGCGGTAAAACCTATATAATTATAGGAGCATTTGACCATTATTTAAGAAAAATAGAATTAGATACTCAGAAGGAAATTTGGAGATATAAATTTGATGATGTGATTAAAGGAACCTCAACTATTTATATTGACAAAACGGCAAATAGTGAGAATCAAATTGTGGTTTTACAAGGGAGTCGTAGCAGTATGTCAAAAGGAGGATTAGCTACAAGTTTTCGGGCAATTTCCTTTAGGACGGGAAAAGAAATCTGGAAGTTAAATTTACGTTCTACCCCAAGTTATAGTCGAGATAATGATAGTTCGCCGCTATATTTAGGGGATGGAGTCATTTTTAATGCGGGGGAAAATGCGATCGGTTATTTTCTCAATAGTTCGGTTAAAACAGCCGAAAAGAAATCAGGTTTTTTACAACCTAAAATTTTATCAGAAGTCAAACTTTATCAGGATGGAGATAGTAGCAGACATGGAGGAAATTTAGTTAGTGAATCCTCGCCATCTCGCTTAGAAAATCGGATTTTTATGGCATCGGGTTCGGGACATATTTATGGAATTGATTTAAAAACTAGAAAAATTATTTGGGATTTTTATACGGGTTCCGATATTGATGGGTCGGCGGTTATTTCTCAAGATGGTAAGTTATTTTGTGCTATTGAAAAACAATATATTCCGGGCAATGGAGGCGTTCTTAAACTCAATCCTAACCGAGAACCTCAAGATAGTGTGGAATGGTTTTTACCCACCCAAAATCGAAAATTCAATACCTGGGATGGCGGTATAATAGGTTCTGTCGCCTTAAATGATGAATATAACCCCGATGGATTTCCGGCTATTTTTGCTACTAATGCAATTGATGGTTATTTATATATTGGTTCTCAAATGATCACAATCGATAAAACCGTGACCGGGCCATTAGGAAAGAGAGAATATAAAACTCCTTTAATATTAGTCCAGGAAAAAATCGGAGCCTCGATTTCCACTCCTATTTTTACCGATGGTTATAAGTTAGTAACGGCTGGATATAATGGGATTTATTTATTTAATTTATATTGGGAGGAAGCCAGAGCAAATCAAAGTAATGCTATTCCTAACCAACGGGGGGAATATTATCGGTTAAGGGTGGAAGAAACGGGACGATTTAAACCGGAAGTTTCCTTCGAGTCAACTCCTGTGGTTTGGAATAATCAAGTGATAATTTGTGGACGGGATGGGGGATTATATACATTAGGTTAAAACATCAGAAACCCGGTTTCTGGCTTATTTTTTAGAAAATTTCTGAACATGGAATCAACAGTAAACAATTTTATATTATACTGAATAAGGGGGCGCAAAAGCAACCTTGGGGATTTACTTCACGGATTCGCATGAATACTTATTCGGTCATTATGTTAGGGCCATCTGGTTCAGGGAAAACTGTTTTTCTCGCCAGTCTATACAAAAAGTTATCAACACAGGGGGATACAGGCTTTTTCCTTCAAGTTGAAAGTGCAGAAAAAAGGAAACGCTTAAACAACCTTTATACACAAATTGCCGTTGATGAAAAATGGCCTAAAGGAACAACCTACAGCGAGGTTTCTGAATGGACATTTACCTGCCGTGTGCAAACTGAGGGTTTACCCATTTACTCAGCTTGTCAGTTTACTTATTTGGACTATGCTGGAGGTCGAATTAATGATGAAATGGGAGAAGAAGATCCTGAATTTGATAATCAGCTTAAAAATGCGGATGCTTTACTGGGTTTGCTGGATGGTCAAAGACTTCTTGCTTTAATGCAGGGTGAAGCATTGGGTAGGGTTTGGGCTGTTAACGATTTGCCTAATATGCTGAATATTATGCAAGAAATCCAAAATAAACCTATTCATTTTGTGATTAGTAAATGGGATATTCTCGAAGGAAGATATACTTTAGAAGAAATTATAGATTGTTTATACAAAATTCCTGAATTTAATAATTTAATTAAAACTCGTAGCAAGGGTAATATTCCCATTCGATTAATTCCTATTAGTGCGGTAGGCAAAGATTTTGCCACGTTGCAAAAGGATGGAAGTATGGCAAAAAATTCTCAAACTTTGCCTAAACCTTTTCAAGTTGAAGTTCCTCTAGCTTGTGTTTTGCCAGATATGATTCAGACAAAACTAAAAGAGATAATGGAACAAAAAAAAGAAATTTCTGATATTTCCATTGATGTTCAAGCTAATGTTACTTTCTGGGATTGGCTAGGCGAGTTAGTTGGTGAAGCCGTTAGTAGAGTTAGCCATCTTTTGCCTAAAAAATATCAATTTGCAGCCGATATATTAGAAAGGCTAATAGAATTTTTAGATACTCCTATTGAACAAAAGAGAGAAGTTGCTAACAATAGGATGTCACAGTTACAGCGAGAAAAGGAAGAAGCTCTTAAAAAAGTTATTGATGAAGAAACTGCCCTCAATTACACCATTAATTGTTTCTTAAATATTCAAAACCGACTGGACTATAATTTCCCTGAATCTAATTTAAAGCGATGATAGATAATCTTAAATCTTGGTGTTTTTTAGTGAGCCGTAATCCATATCTCGACTATCGAACTGTTGTTGCTCCTAATTTTATTTGTGAAGCAGGTATAGGTAATATACTTGCTAGAGTAACAGAGGGGGATATAACAGAACAAGGAACTGCATTTTATCGAGAAATTCTGTATTCTAAAGCCGCAGAATTCACGATAATTTATCGAATTATTGAAGCAACGGCAGAAAATACGGGAATTGATGGTAATGGTTGTTTAAAAGATTCAGTTGGTCGAGAAATATCTTTGATAGAAGGTTTAGTTTTCCAGGGACTTCTCCCAAATATTGTTGTGACTGAACAAAATTTAGAAGCAGCACATCAACAAGTTATCAGTTATTATAGAGAGTTTTGGGAATCACTAACAAGGATTTCAATTTTTCCTTCAGAGTTAATAGAATATATAGAACCTTCTGGTCAATCTTTAAACTTGATTAAACTTACTGCGTATGTTGCAGGTGAAAAACAGCAGCTTTCTTTGCCACAAAAAGGGACATTAGAACTTAATTATGGTTCTTGGAAGATTATAGATAAAAATATAGATGAAAAAATATATAATAATGAAGAAGTGGCTTCCTTAGCCGTCTTCCCTGATTCAGAAACTTTTGCTGCACGCTATGATTGTGATATTGTTGTCTGGAAAATTTCAGAAAAAGAACCTATTTCTAAATTTTCTGGAACAAGAAAACCGTTGGGGGGCTTTCTTACTCCAATTGTAGTTAATTCTACAGGCGAGTTAATTGCTACTGCTATGATTGAAGGATTCGATGAAAATAAAATAAAACTTTATAATTTAAAAACTAATGACTGTAAAGATTTAGGAACACAAGGACAGTTCAAAAGAGTTAAAGCAGTCGTATTTAGTCCTGATAGTAAAATAGTTTTTAGTGCTAGTGGTGAAAAAATTAAACTATGGGATGCAGAATGTGAAGGAATAGAACGAGGTGAACTTTCGGATCATTCTGATGATGTTAGATGTTTAGCGGTTGATTCTAATAAGGGACTACTTGCTAGTGGAGATCGTCGGGGTTATATTAAGCTATGGAAAATATCAAATAAAAAAGCAATTTTAACGATACAACCGGATCAATTTCCTATAAATTCATTGGCTTTTAGTCCAGATGGACAATTTTTAGTAAGCGGGAGTGATGGCGGTGCAATTAAGGTATGGAATGTAAAAACAGAAAAAGAATATCCTGTTGATTGGAAACAATCTCAACCCATTAATTGCGTTGCATTTAGTCCCAATGGTTCCTTGATTGCTACTGGTTGTGATAACACAATAATAAAAATTTGGGATTTAAAAAATCCGCAGTCATCGCCTATTTGCAGACTAAAAGAACATGACAAAGCCGTTACTGCTGTTGTATTTACTCCCGATGGTAAAAAGTTAATTAGTGGAAGTAAAGACGGTACAGTTAGAGTGTGGCGACCTGTTCAATAATAGTATAGATTAATCCAAAAGACGAATTGCATCATTAAAGTCTTCGTCTAAGGGTTCTAGGGTAGAAAGGGTTTGTAGGAGGGATTTTTTCTGGACGGGGGAAATAATAGCGAAGGGGATACCGTCTTGGATGATAGTGAGGGTTTCGCCTGTTTTTTTTGCTTGGTTAATTAAGGTTTGGAGGGTTTCGGGAAGTTCAGCCAGGGTAATTTGTGTCATGGTGGTTTCTAGGGTTAGGAAAGATCAACTTAGCCTCCATCTATTTTAACTGTGAGGGCGGTACGATATTTTTTAAAACTGCGATCGCCCTTTTCCCCACACCCAAGATCAAAAATTCCCCAGGGGGATGATCGGGCCAGGACAAACAGGCTAAAATATGTCCCAACTTGATCAACCCTAAGTTCTTATTAAGTTTTCCGCTATTAGAAACATTCAGAGGGAAAATATCAGCAAACCGTCATCAATACAACATCACGAACTCAGCGCGAGTCTGTATTCTATTACCTGGATGATCCTTTACCATTGATTGATGCCCACCAAAGGAGAATAAATGACTGAATCGTTAATTCCGATGAATGAATGTCCCATCCAAATCGAGGATGATCGGACTGGAACCAGTATCGAAACCCTGAAACGGGCTTTTGCCGATAATCTATTCTATGAGCTTGGCAAATATGAAGCGATCGCCACCAAGGAAGATTTTTATATGGCCTTGGCCTATACCCTGCGCGATCGCCTGTTAAGCCGCTGGTTAAAAACCCTGAAAACCTACTATGACAATAACGTCAAAGTCGTTTACTACCTATCGGCCGAATTCCTGATGGGGCGACATCTGGGGAACAGTTTAATTAACCTCCACCTGTACGATCGCATCCGTCAGGCCGTCGAAGAATCGGGACTAGATTTAGATGAACTCCTTGAACAAGAACCCGATCCCGGCTTAGGAAACGGAGGTTTAGGACGGTTAGCCGCCTGTTTCCTCGACTCCCTCGCCACCTTGGAAATTCCCGCCGTGGGCTACGGAATTCGTTATGAATTTGGGATTTTTCACCAAATCATGCAGGATGGTTGGCAAGCCGAAATTCCTGATAAATGGTTAAGATTTGGTAATCCTTGGGAAATTCCTCGCCCTGACCAAGCCATTGATGTCAACTTTGGGGGCCATACCGAAACCTATCACGACGAAAAAGGACGGGAACGAATTCGCTGGATTCCCGCCAAAACCGTGATCGGGATTCCCTACGATACGCCCGTGCCCGGCTATGATACCAATACCGTCAACCCCCTGCGACTGTGGAAAGCTGAAGCCAGTGATGCCTTTAACTTTGACGCCTTCAACGCCGGAAATTATGATGGGGCGGTCGCCGATAAAATGCGTTCTGAAACCATCTCTAAAGTCCTCTATCCCAATGACAATACCCCCCAGGGTAAACAATTGCGCCTAGAACAACAATATTTCTTTGTAGCCTGTTCTCTGCGGGATATTGTTAAACGCCATCTCAAACACAACAGCAGTCTTTATAACCTGAATGAAACCGCCGCCATTCAGTTAAACGACACCCACCCGGCCATTGCGATCGCGGAATTAATGCGATTATTGTTAGATGAATATGGCATCGATTGGGATTCCGCCTGGCGCATCACCCAAAAAACCTTTGCCTATACCAACCATACTCTGTTACCCGAAGCCCTAGAAAAATGGTCTGTGGGTTTATTTGAGTATTTGTTACCTCGGCATTTGCAAGTCATCTATGAAATTAACCGCCGTTTTATTGAAGATGTAAAGCGTTGGTATCCCGACGATAATCAATTAGTCGGACGTCTATCTTTAATTGAGGAAAGCGGAGAAAAATTCGTGCGCATGGCCCATTTAGCCTGCGTCGGTAGTCATGCGGTGAATGGCGTCGCCGCCCTACATACGGAATTGTTGAAACAAGATACCCTGCGGGACTTCTATAAACTCTGGCCAGAGAAGTTTTTCAATAAAACCAATGGTGTCACCCCTCGACGGTGGATTTTATTAAGTAATCCCACCTTGTCGGAGTTTTATAGTTCTAAAATTGGGGACGGTTGGCTTAAAGATTTAGACAAACTGCGTCAATTGGAATCCCAAATTGATGATCCGGAATTCTGCGAACAGTGGCATCAAATTAAACTGTACAACAAGAAACTGTTAGCCGATTATATTTGGAAATTTAATGGGATTGAAGTTGACCCCCATTCTATTTTTGATATTCAGGTGAAACGGATTCACGAATACAAACGTCAACATCTGGACGTTCTGCATATTATCACTCTCTATAACCGGATCAAACAGAACCCCAATACCCATATTTGTCCCCGAACTTTTATCTTTGGCGGTAAAGCGGCTCCGGGTTATTTCATGGCAAAATTAATCATTAAATTGATTAATGCGGTTGCGGAAGTGGTGAATAAAGATCCCGATGTTCGGGGACGCTTAAAAGTGGTATTTTTGGCGAACTTTAACGCTTCTTTGGGTCAGCGCATCTATCCAGCGGCGGATTTATCGGAACAGATTTCCACAGCCGGAAAAGAGGCTTCTGGAACTGGAAATATGAAGTTTGCCATGAATGGTTCTTTAACTATTGGAACCCTCGATGGAGCAAATATTGAAATCCGTGAAGAAGCGGGTTTTGAGAATTTCTTCCTGTTTGGATTAACCGCCGAAGAAGTTTATCACTTGAAATCTAAGGGCTATACACCCAGCGATTACTACAATCAAAATCCTGAATTAAAAGCCGTGATGGATCGAATTTCATCGGGTTATTTCTCCCATGGTGATCAGGAAATGTTTAAACCTTTGGTGGATTCCTTGATGTACCACGATGAATATATGCTTTTCGCTGATTATCAATCCTATATTGATTGTCAACGACAAGTGAGTGTGGCATTCCAAGATTCCAAAAAATGGACGCGAATGTCGATTCTCAATGCCCTGCGGATGGGTAAATTCTCTAGCGATCGCACTATTAACGAATATTGCAACGAAATCTGGAATGTTAAATCCGTCCCCGTACAAATGGAAGGATATAACCCAGAATCCGCCGGATTAAGAGTGGGAATTTAATCCAAAAGTTGATTAAAATTCGGTGAATTTGATCCGATAGATTTCTGCTGATTTTCCTACCTTTTTATTACTAAAGCACTCCTTGATCTCGATCAGGAGTGCTTTTTTATATATATAGGACTTACGCATAATACCCAATTATACACCATCTGTAGGGGCGAACGGCCGTTCGCCCCTACTAGATATGGTTGTTTTGCGTAAGTCCTGATATAGCAACCGCGCCTAGCTATAGGACTACTTATCGGCTGTTTAGACGGTTTTAGGCTTATAAGTCGAAGCGACTTGGAGTTCCTTTAACTGTTTTTGATCCACACCCGAAGGAGCATTAGTTAATAGACAACCCGCTTGCTGGGTCTTAGGAAATGCAATCACATCTCGAATCGATTCCTCTCCCGCTAATAACATAACTAACCGATCCAAACCGTAGGCAATGCCACCATGGGGGGGAGTTCCATACTCAAATGCTTCTAATAAAAAGCCAAATTTGTTATAGGCTTCTTCCATGGTTAACCCAATAGTTGAAAATACCTGTTCTTGAATCTCCCGTTTATAAATCCGCAGACTTCCGCCGCCAATTTCATAGCCATTTAAGACTAAATCGTAGGCCTGTGCCCGGGCTTGAGATAAATCATTAATATCATCGGGATGGGGGGCTGTGAAGGGGTGATGTAGGGCTTCTAAGCGGTTTTCTTCTGGATTCCATTCAAACATGGGAAACTCAACAATCCACAATAAATTATTTTTACTCGGATCAATTAGTTCTAATTCCTTCCCAATAAATAAACGTAAACGGTCTAAGGTTTTATTAACTGTAGCAATATCCCCTGCCCCAAATAACAGTAAATCTCCGGGTTTGGCATGGGTACGGGTTAGGATTTCCTGTTTTTGTTCGGGGGTTAAGTTATCTTTAATCGCGCCAATTGTATCAATTCCATCCTCCCGTACTCGGATAAAAGCTAACCCTTTAGCCCCGGCTTCACAGGCTTCTTTAAACAAATCACCACCGGGTTTAATTCGCATATTAGAAATCGCATTATTTCCCCCCGGAATTGGTAAAATTTTAACAATTCCTCCCGATGCTACCGACCCGGAAAATACCTTAAATCCACAATTTTTAACAATATCAGAAACGTCTACTAACTCCAAACCAAAGCGGGTATCAGGTTTATCACTCCCATAACGGTCTAGGGCTTGTTTATAGGTTAAACGGGGGAAAGGATGGGGAATTTCAATCCCTTTAACGGTTTTAAAAATATGGGCAACTAGGGCTTCATTTAACGCCAGAATTCCTTCCTGGGTCATAAAGCTCATTTCCATATCTAATTGGGTAAATTCCGGTTGGCGATCGGCGCGTAAATCTTCATCTCGGAAACATCTTGCTATTTGATAATAGCGATCAAATCCCGATACCATTAATAATTGTTTAAACAGTTGGGGAGATTGAGGTAAAGCAAACCATTCCCCAGGATTGACTCGACTCGGAACTAAATAATCCCGCGCCCCTTCAGGAGTAGAACGGGTGAGAATCGGGGTTTCAACTTCGATAAAATGTTCCTGATCTTCTAAAAACCGTCGTATGGCTTTGACAACTTCATGGCGCAAATGCAAATTGCGAGTCATGCGCTCTCGACGCAAATCTAAATAGCGATATTTCAGGCGTAAATCTTCCCTAACCGTTTCGGTTTCGGAGATAGAAATTTGAAAGGGTAATTGTTTTCCCAGTCCATTCAAAAGTTCAATCTGTTCGGCGTAAATTTCGATTTCCCCGGTGGCTAATTTGGGGTTGAGGGACTCGGGAGGACGTTGGGAGACTCGCCCGGTGATTCTCACCACATATTCATTGCGCAGGGTTTCAGCGATGTTGTAGGAGTCGGGGGTTCGTTCTGGGTCGCTAACAATTTGAACAATACCCGTGCGATCGCGTAAATCCAAAAAGATTACACCCCCATGATCACGGCGTCGATCAACCCATCCGCAGAGGGTGAGAGTTTCGCCAATATGGGTTGATCGTAGATGGCCGCAGTAGTGGGTTCGCATGACTCTTAATAAAAGCTAGACTAAGGTTTAAATCAGGGCAACTTATTAGTATAGGTGAAAGGTTGTCGCCCGTGATCACAAATCCCTAAGATTTATGGCATTTCCACGGGTAAACAAACCCTAAACAGACTGCCCTGACCGATTTGAGATTGCACTTGAATTGTGCCCTTATGGGCTTCTACAATTAATGAAACCAGGTGCAATCCTAACCCACTCCCCGATCGTTTATTATTGCCTTGGCGGAATCGTTCAAAGATCAGAGCTTGATCGGCTGTAGAAATGCCGATCCCGCTATCTTCAACTTCCAAAATCATTACTTTTTCCGGGTCGGGGCTGCGCTGCAAACGAATTTTGACAATCCCCCGATCCGTAAATTTAACCGCATTCCCGACTAAATTTGTCACCACTCGCCGGATTTCTAAGGGATCGCCTAGGATTATCGGGGGATGGGTCAGACTATCGGCCGGAGGGGTAAACTGAATCACTAATTCTTGATTTTGAATCAGGGGGGTGAGTTCGGTGATTACTTCTTGAATTAGTTCACCCCAATCAAAATAGGCGAAGGTTAAGGTTTTTCGACCCGCTTCATACCGATAAACTTCCAGTAAGGTATTGACCATTTGCAGGAGGTTTTGGTTACTTTTAATCATCGATGCGATCGCTTCTTGCATCGTGGGGGAGATTTCCCCTAAAGCCCCTTGTCGGAATAGATCTAACATTCGATCGGCAGCGACCAAAGGAGTTCGCAGATCATGGGTCAGGCGGGAAACAAAGTCTTCCCGTTGTCGAGACATCGCCCTCTGTTGCTCAATGCTATGTTTAAGTCGAAGCAGCGATCGGACTCGGGCTAGAAGTTCATCGACTTCCACGGGTTTGCGAATAAAATCATCCGCCCCGGCATCCAATCCCTCAACCACACTAGAATGGTGATGGGCAGTAATTAATAAAATCGGGATAAAAGGCAGATGGGGATTAGTGCGAATTCGTCTGGTGACTTCATAGCCATCAATCCCAGGCATCATCACATCCAATAAAACTAAATCAGGAGGCTCGGTTTTAATTAATGCTAGGGCAGAAATGCCATCGGGTTTACAGACCACTTCATATCCTTCTTCAGCGAGAATCGCCTCCACTAAAAATAGGTTATCGGGGGAATCATCAACGGCTAAAATTCGATCACTGGATTTGGGAAGGGGGTTAATAGAAGCGGGCATAATTTTGAAAAGTTTTTTTCAATAAACAAGGTTATCAGGTTAATATTAGTCTGGAATTTGTGATTAATTTTAACAGCAAATTTGTCCGTAATAAACACAGAAAATAAGAAACTTCTACTATGACTAAAATTAGTATTGTTCTTGTAGAGGATCATGATTTAACCCGAGTGGGTTTAAGAACAGCCTTAGAACAGGAAAGTAATATGAAGATTGTTGGCGAGGCAGCCAATGGCAAAAAGGGTTTGGAAATTCTCAAACAAACCCAACCAGATATTGCCATTATTGATATTGGTTTACCCGATATGGACGGTATTGAATTAACCCAAAAGTTTAAACAACATATTGCGGCAAACCGGGCGCGAGAAACGAAGGTTTTGATCCTGACGATGCACGATAATGAGGATGCGGTGATGGGGGCCTTTGCCGCCGGGGCCGATTCCTATAGTGTTAAGGATGTGAGTCTGGATAAACTCAAGGAAGCCATCAATACAACCTATGAGGGTAATGCTTGGATTGATCCCATCATTGCCCGCACGGTGCTCAAGCAAGCGAAGAAAAAACAACCGGATATTCCTATTCCCGCGCCTGGGGATCAGAAAACGGTGATGATTAATGCGGTGGAAGCCGAATATCAACAATTTCTGGAGTCTTGTCCATTAACGGAAAGGGAATTGGAGGTTTTAGAATTGATTGTGGCCGGACGCAGTAATGCCGAAATTGCCGAAAAACTTTATATTACGGTGGGAACGGTTAAAACCCATGTTCGGAGTATTCTGAATAAGCTCTGTGCGGATGATCGGACTCAAGCCGCAGTTCGGGCTTTACGTTCGGGTTGGATTGAGTAATATAGCGCTACGCGCTAGGGAATAGGGAACAGGGAACAGGGAACAGGGAACAGTAAGCAGTGAAAGGGTTTCAGAACTCAAAAGTGTCCTAACTGTAATGCGTAGCGCTATATAGCAACAGACCAGAGGGAAGAAAAGATTTAACCTTCTGGGTTTGAGGATTTGTTGCTCAGGAAGTCCCCGTCAGTTCAGGGCGGGGAAGATGTCAAATTCTTAAATTTTGACGGGGTTTAAAGGTTTCAATTTGACGTAATTTCTCATATAATTCTCTCTCTTGAGGAGTAATATTTTTAGGAATAACTACTTGAATTTCAATTAATTGATCTCCCCTTTCTCCTTGAGGATTGGGATAACCTTTATTAGCTAATCGTAATCTTTGACCCGATACTACCCCCAAAGGTAAACGCATTTTAACTAAACCATCTAAGGTCGGAATATCTATTTCTCCCCCTAATACTGCTTCGGTGGGAGTGACCGGAATTTGACAATAAATTTCTGATTTTTCCAACCGAAAAAAGGGATGGGGAGTAATATTAATTTTCAGGAATAAATCCCCGCCATTCATTCCTTGATTTTTTAATCTAATTTGTTGACCCTTGACCATTCCGGGGGGTAAATCCACTTCTAAAGACCGTCCATCCTCTAAACGAATCCGTTCGGTTCCTCCAGTATAGGCTTTTTCTAAAGGTAAGGTTAATCGCGCCTCAATATCCCGTTTAGTTTCCCGGGGAGTGGGTTTATAAACTGCTTTTGTCCGAGGGGAATTATAGGGGTCAGCCGCCGTCATTTGATGAGCCGCTTTTGGGTCAACAGTTCGGACTTCTCGTCGCCTTCCTAATAATTGATCAACAAAGCTATCAAAATCAGAAAAATCTCCATAATCTACATCTTCCGTTTGAGAAATTGTCCGACGACTTCCCCAATTTTTAATCCCAGAAAAAGCATTTTTTTGCCAATCTTGAAACCCTTTTTGTTTCCAAAATTGACTATAATCATCATATTGCGCTCGTTTTTCAGGATCGGATAGAATATTATAGGCTTCTCCAATATCTTTAAAGGTTTCTTCTGCTTCCTTATCTCCTGGGTTTAAGTCGGGGTGATATTGTCTGGCGAGTCGCCGATAAACTTTCTTAATTTCATCAACTGACGCCTCACGGGAAACCCCTAAAATTTGATAATAATTCCGAAAATTTTGCATAGGTTGATGTTAGGGTTTTAAAGGTTAGTAGAAACCGGGTTTCTAAAAGAAACCCGGTTTCTGGGTTTGGGTTTGTTACAACCAATCATCATCATCATCCCAATTATCGTTTTGAGAATAGCGACGGGAGCGAGTTGTACCCCCGCCTAAACTGCTACCATTGTTATTGCGTTGTTGGTCATAACGGGGATAACTGCGAGTCTGGGGTTCATAGGGATCAACACGACGTTTTTCACCGGAAAAAGTTCGGCGAATTGAACCAAATAAATCATCCTCATCATCCTCCATGGTAAATACGGAGACTTCCCGATTTAACTCATATAAAGCGTCCTGTAAATCCACACTAATTTGATCAATTCCTCGGTCATCATCCCGTTCTAAACTATCTCTTAAAGACCGAATTAAGGTTTCAATTCTTGACCGTTGACGTTGAGCAAATTGCATTCCATAATCTAGGGCTACTTCCCTTAATTGTCGTTCAGCTTGATAGGTTAAGGCTTGGGCGCGGTTGCGTTTTTCGACTTTTTCCCGTTGTAAACGATCGACTTCTGCATATTTTTCCGCATCCCTAATCATGCGATTAACTTCATCTTGAGACAGGGTTGAAGCACCTTGAATAATTACACTTTGTTCCCGTCCGGTGGTTTTATCTAAGGCGGTGACTTGTAAGATTCCATTCGCATCAATATCTAGCGCCACTTGAACTTGAGGAACTCCCCGCGGCGCTGGTGGAATTCCAGTTAATTTAAACCGTCCTAAAGATTTATTATCAACGGCTAATTCTCGTTCTCCTTGGAGGATATGAACTTCGACTAAAGTTTGATTATTTTCAGAAGTTGAAAAAATATCGGAACGCCTGACAGGAATTGTGGTATTGCGGGGAATTAATTTTTTCATTACCCCCCCAATAGTTTCTAATCCTAGGGATAACGGAGTCACATCTAATAATAAAACATCCCGCACATCTCCGGCTAAAATTCCCGCTTGAATTGCCGCCCCAACGGCTACTACTTCATCGGGATTTACTCCTTGATTTGGTTCTAAATCAATTAAACTTCTAACTAATTGTTGTACCATAGGCATTCGGGTAGCACCACCAACTAAAATCACATCATCAATATCATTAGAAGTTAATCCCGCATCGGCTAAGGCTTGTTTCACCGGACGGCGTAACCGTTGAATTAAATCCCCACATAACCCCTCAAATTCCCCCCTAGTTAGGCGAATTTCTAGGTGTTTCGGGCCGTCTTCGGTGGCGGCAATAAAGGGTAAATTAATATCCGTAACCCCCACCCCAGAAAGCTCTATTTTAGCTTTTTCGGCTGCTTCTGTTAACCGTTGTAAAGATTGGCGATCGCGCCTTAAATCCACCGCTTCTTCTGATAGAAATTTCTCCGCTAACCAATCAACAATTTTCTGATCAAAATCCGTTCCTCCTAGTTGGGTATCCCCACAGGTAGATTTAACTTCAAATACCCCTTCTCCCACTTCTAAAATTGAGACATCAAACGTGCCACCGCCCAAATCAAAAACTAAAATTGTGCCATAATCTTGCCGTTCTAAACCATAGGCTAAAGAAGCCGCCGTCGGTTCATTTAATATACGTTTAACATCTAATCCCGCTATGCGTCCGGCGTCTCTGGTCGCTTGTCTTTGTGAATCATTAAAATAGGCGGGAACCGTAATTACAGCCCCGGTAATTTCTTCCCCTAAATATCGAGTTGCTTCTTCAACTAATTTTTTTAAGATCATTCCCGAAAGTTCTTCCGGGGCAAAATCCTTATTTACCCGGGGACATTTAATCCGAATATTATCGGTTTCATCCCGTCGCATCGTGTAGGGAACCCGTTTTGAGGCGGCGGTGAGGTCAGAATAGCGACAACCCATGAGTCGTTTGACCCCATAAAAGGTATTTTGGGGATTCAAAACCGCCTGTCGTCTAGCCATCTGTCCCACGATGCGTTCTCCTTCCTTGGTAAACCCAACGACAGAGGGGGTGGTTCGCATCCCTTCAGAGTTAGCAATCACAACGGGTTTTCCGCCCTCCATGACCGCAACCACAGAGTTTGTTGTTCCCAAGTCAATGCCGACTACCTTGCCCATGCGTTGCTTATCTCCTTGTCTATAGGGTTTCTGGCTAGATCTCTCCTATTGTATCGTGTTGTTACGCCATGTAACGTCTGAGGGTTCTGGTTAACCCCCTGGGGTAATATTTTCGGGAGTATTGAAAAGATTACGGGAGCTAACCATGCAGACGGGAATTAAAAGTTTAAGTTACCATGATTTTTTAATTGAAAGTATTAAAGATCCTGAAGAAGCAGCCGGGTATTTAGAGGCAATTATGGAAGAAAAAGATCCTGAATCTTTATTACTTAAACAGGCTTTAGCAAATGTAGGAAAGGCATTAGGGGAAGGCAAACTGTCTCAAGAAGAACTTAATCAACATTTAGAAGCATTAGAACAGTTGTTATCAGTTCAAGGAAGTAGAGAAATTTATTTGTTAGGGTTGTGGTTAAATACGTTAGGCTTAAAATTAACGGTTACGGTTGAACATTAATATCATAACTTGCTATTAAACTGGAGGGTCAGTGACTTACTTCGATTCAAACCCGTAGGGGTGAGGCGTGGCTTACCCAAAAATATCACGACTCACCCCCAGCCCAGAATTTTTCACCGAGTTGGGTTTGAATGTAACAAGATGTAACGTATAATCAGAAAAAACATTAAGAAAACATTTACCAAGGGTTATTGATGCGAGTTGCGATCGCTGGAGCAGGTTTAGCGGGACTGGCTTGTGCCAAGTATCTCACCGATCTTGGTCACACTCCTATCGTCTTAGAACGACGGGACGTTTTAGGTGGGAAAGTCGCAGCCTGGAAAGACAAAGACGGCGACTGGTACGAAACCGGATTACATATTTTCTTCGGTGCCTATCCGAATGTGTTGCAGTTATTCAAAGAATTGGACATCGAAGATCGGCTGCAATGGAAAGAACATTCCATGATCTTCAACCAACCGGAGAAACCTGGAACCTATTCGCGGTTTGATTTTCCCGATCTCCCCGCCCCTATTAATGGGATGGTTGCCATTCTTCGTAATAATGATATGTTGACCTGGCCGGAGAAAATTCGGTTTGGTTTGGGGTTAATTCCCGCCATGCTCCAGGGTCAGAAATATGTGGAAGAAATGGATAAATATTCTTTCTCCGAATGGCTGAAACTCCAGAATGTTCCGCCCAGGGTTGAGAAAGAAGTGTTTATTGCTATGTCAAAAGCCCTAAATTTTATCAATCCCGATGAAATCTCCTCAACGGTAATTTTAACGGCCTTAAACCGTTTTCTCCAAGAAAAAAACGGCTCTAAAATGGCATTTTTAGATGGTTCTCCTACGGAACGTTTGTGTCAACCTCTGGTTGATTACATCACCGAACGGGGGGGGGAAGTGCGTTTGAATGCTCCAATTAAGGAATTCTTACTCAACGAGGATGGAAACGTCACCGGATTCTTAATTCGCGGGTTAGAGGATACCGCCGACGAGGTGTTAACGGCCGATCTCTACGTTTGCGCCATGCCCGTTGACCCCCTGAAGGTGATGTTACCCCAGCCTTGGCAACAAATGGACTATTTCAAACAGCTAGAGGGCTTGGAAGGGGTTCCAGTAATTAACGTGCATTTGTGGTTTGATCGTAAGTTAACAAATGTTGACCATTTGCTGTTTTCCCGTTCTCCCTTACTCAGCGTCTATGCGGATATGAGTAATACCTGTAAAGAGTATTCCCATCCTGACCGTTCTATGTTGGAATTGGTATTGGCTCCGGCAAAGGATTGGATTAGTAAATCGGATCAGGAAATCGTGGCAGCGACCATGGCAGAGTTGGAAACACTCTTTCCCGAGGAAATTCCCCACCAAGCCAAATTGCTGAAATCCCACGTTGTGAAAACCCCGCGTTCAGTGTATAAGGCGACCCCAGGGCGACAAGCCCATCGTCCCTCCCAAAGAACGCCGATCCCTAATTTCTATCTGAGTGGAGATTACACGATGCAGCGTTATCTCGCCAGTATGGAAGGGGCTGTGCTTTCTGGTAAGCTAACTGCACAGGCGATTCAAGAAGATATCACTTCTGATCGGTTTTCGGCTTTAGCAACCCCCGAGGCTGATGTTGCTTGCCCAACTTCTATCCCTTCCTAGCTTATCCACTGTCGGTCAGCAGAACAACGAATGCTACAACTTTCTAAAACTCCGTGCATGAGAACTCTGGCATCTTTGGAAGACTCCTATGAACTCTGCCGTCAGGTTACTGCGGAGTATGCCAAAACGTTTTATTTAGGAACTCAATTGATGCCAGAGGCCAAGCGTCGGGCTATCTGGGCCATCTATGTTTGGTGTCGTCGAACTGATGAGTTAGTCGATGGGCCCATGGCAGCGACGACGACGGAGGAAACCTTAGATCGTTGGGAAGAACACCTAGAAGCAGTATTTGCTGGACATCCAAAGGATGATGTGGATGTGGCTTTGGTGGATACCCTCCATCGTTTTCCTTTGGATATTCAACCCTTTAGAGATATGATTGCGGGTCAACGGATGGATTTATACCGCAACCGCTATCAGACTTTTCAGGAGTTGGAACTCTATTGTTATCGGGTGGCGGGGACGGTGGGGTTAATGTCAACGGCGGTGATGGGTATAGAACCTCCTATTGTTACCCCTTGGAATCCTAACCCAGAAATTATGATTCCCGATCAAGAAGCGATCGCTTTAGGAATTGCTAATCAACTTACTAATATTCTGCGGGATGTCGGCGAAGATGCGCGACGGGGCCGGATTTATTTACCCTTAGATGATTTAGCGTTATTTAATTATACAGAAGCGGATTTATTAAAGGGAATTGTGGATGACCGTTGGCGGGGATTAATGCGCTTTGAAATTCAGAGGGCACGGAAATTCTACGCGGAAGCAGAACGGGGAATTAGTATTTTAAGTCAGGATATTCGCTGGCCTGTTTGGTCTGCGTTAGTCCTATATCGACAAATTTTAGATGCAATTGAAAAGAATGAATATGATGTTTTTAGCAAGCGTGCCTATGTCCCTAAATGGCGAAAAATGATTTCATTACCCGTGGCATTATTAAGAGCAAAGGTTTTATAGATAGCAATAGGTAATGGGTAATGGGTAATGGGTAATGGGTAATGGGTAATGGGTAATGGGTAATGGGTAAGAATTAATTTATTAATTAATCAACTAATTCTTAGACTGATAACTGATAACTGGTACGGGCGGGTTCTTTTAGATCTTTGTTAGTTACCCTAAATCTCGATGAACCCGCCCCTACAAATGATTTAGACCATTGCCGGACGTTGTTCTAAGACTACTTCAAAGCGTTCTCCGGGGTTGGGGTTAAGCACCCGGGGGGATAGGTTTTCTTTGGCTAACATTGACCGAAAATCCTCTAAATTACCACTGGCTTTTAAGAATGAAACTAATAAGCCCTCATAGACCACATCCCCGGCGCCGGCGGTGGGCAACATTACCTGGGGACTGACTAATTGAGCTAACTCTAAAGCCGTTTTTTGTCCGCGAATAATCGGCCCAATTAAAGGTAAACTAATGTCAATTAATGGAGTAATCACGACATCAATAGGAGCCAGTTGTTTTAACTGCGGGTCATGATATCCATGGGGTTCATAATAAACCGTATTTCCTGTGGTTAACTCCTTTACCCAATAGGCATTTTCCAGGGTTGTTGGGCCGATGGGAGAACCGGGAAGGGATTTAATTTCCACTTGATTCTCTATATAATAAGTGGCTCCATGTTCTAAGGCTTGAACTTGAGTATATCCTAACCCTTGAACCAGTTTAGCTGCACTGGGAGAACCCACCACGGGGATACTTTTATTCAGTTGTTTTAGGGTTTCAGGATGGGCATGATCTTCCAATCCCTGGGATAATAAAATTAGGTCAATCTTTTCGGGAATGGGTCTGGGATTTCGTCTTTCCCCCTTAAATAACCAATGCTGATTCCCAAAGGTTAATGCACCGACTAACCAAGGGTCAACCAAAATTTGTTTTCCCCCTATTTCCCATAACCAAGAATTACTATCGAGCCAAGTAAAATACATAGAGGTTGATTCTGTCAGATTACTACTATTGTAGATAAAAAATTAAAGAATATTAGCGCAACTCACGACTTTTCTACAACAATTTAACTAAATGGGCTAATTCCGGCATAATTAATTGTTCCATTGCCAATTTTACCGCATTAGTAGATCCAGGCACTGAAAAAACTAATTTCCCTTGATAAACTCCAGCTACTGCCCGGGAAGCAATTGCCCTTGACCCTATTTCATCATAACTCAAAGCCCTAAAAATTTCCCCAAATCCGGGTAAAGTTTTTTCTAATAATTGTTCGATGGCATCATAGGTAGTATCTCGAGGTGCAATTCCGGTTCCCCCATTAAAAATACAAGCATTAAGTTCAGGAATTTTACAGAGTTTTTTTAATAATTCTATAATCTCTTGAGGTTCATCTTTAATAATTTGATAATCGAGAATTGGATACCCAGCATTCTGTAAAAATTGCTGAATTAATTGACCACTTTTATCGGTTTCTGCGGTGCGAGTATCACTTACCGTAATCACCGCACAACTCACCCGAAATTGTGAATTATCGGGATGGGGAACGGTTAAAATCATAATGGGATAGGTAAGAGGTAAGAGGTAAGAGGTAATAGGTAATAGGTAATGGGTAAGAGTTAATTTATTTAGCTAATTAACTCTTACACTGATAACTGATAACTGATGACTGAATTAGGATTTACTAAATTCTAATCCATTAGCTTCGGCATAACGCTCCATAAATAACATAAAACGTTCCCATTCTTCAGGAGATTTCATTAAATGAGTTGCCTCAATTTCCGTAGGTTTTCCATTAATAAATTTAGCGTTAACCTCACGGGTGACGATTTCCCCATCATCATCAATCATATACATTCCGGTGATGTCTTCGGTGGCATCATCTGCTAAGGCTTTAGGATTGAGAAAATAAAATTTTGCTGTCCCTTGACTACCATCCCGTGAACGAGTTAGGCGAACATCGGGAATTGCATCTTCATCAATCCCTCTTGAAAACTGAATTTTAGCTACCATATTGTTTTGTTAAACCTTTATCGTTTAAGAGTTAACATCTAATTATCTCATAATATGGCAATCAAGGATACCCGGAAGCTATTGAGGATTGATAGCCCCATTTCAAAGAGTCAAAAACCAAAGGGAGGGTTAAAATAGCCCTAAGCCCATCACAAATAGGAATTACCCATCACCTTTATCGAAAGTAGGGACAATTTCAATTATCCCTAGCTATTAGGTGACTGAATACTATCGACCAAAATAAATAACTGCGCGGGATAAACCGGAACTTTGCAAATAGGTTTCCCATTGTTGGGCTAACTGTTGATTAGCAAAGGGGCCAACAGCAACAAAGGGATTAGCAGTTGCTTGTTGCATCTGAATACTTTGGGAAGGAACACCCAAAGCCACGACATTTTCAGCAACAGAAACCAGTTGATTTCTTTGGCTAGGAATTAAGATAAAATAGCTATCAGTATTTCCTAATCCTAAACCCGAACCGGGGAAGGATGGCAAGGTAGTGGGGGGAATATTGGGAATACTAGCTAAAAACGCTTGTAGTTGGGCGGTACTGTTAATAACAGTCGAAGAAATCCCTCCTAAAGCTAACTTTTGACGGAGTTGGTCAGCATTAGACTGATTGACAAAACTTCCCGCTTGAATAATTAATTGTCCTTGATAGGTTGATGTTTGTGCATTAGGAGAAATTTGGCGAACGGCACTTAAAGAATTGGTGGTTGGACTCACATACACTTGATATAATCCTAAGTCGGTTGTGATGGGAATTTGACCCGGTGGAATCGCAGTTTTAATCACTTTAATATCCGTTTGGTCAGGGGGAATCACCATGGGATTAACCTGGACTGGACTGTTTAAATTTTCTCCAGGTTTTAAGTTAATTATTTCTCCTTGAACTCCTTGTTGTCTTAAGTCTTGAATCAGTTGTTGGGCTTGACTTTGATTAAAATAAATTCCCAGATCAATAATGTTACGATTATTATATCTTTGGAGCATGGCTCCGGGTTGAATTTGCTGCACGACTTCTAGTAGAAAATGGCTCTCCCCATTCACATAAACCCCATAACGTTCTTGAGCTAAAACCGGGGAAACCATTCCCCCATATCCCCCCCATAGTATGAGGCTAGAAAATAGGGGTATTTTCCAAATCAATTTTGTTAGGCGATTTGTTTTTTTCTGTATTACAATAGAATAGACTGACATTTTGGTGTCCTCCCATTTTGAGTCGGTTCGGTTGATGTTGGCAAGTGAGCCAGTTAAGATTAATCAAAACTGGCAGATCAGTCAAGATTAAAGTTAGGTTAGTTAATCAAGATTAGCAAGTTATTTTAATGTAGTTATGAGCAAAGTTGTTGTAGGTCTTTCCGGTGGAGTCGATAGTTCCGCCGCCGCCGCCCTGCTACACCACCAAGGGCATGAGGTGGTGGGCTTAACCCTTTGGTTGATGAAGGGAAAAGGACAATGCTGTTCTGAAGGGATGGTGGATGCAGCCTACATTTGTGAACAATTAGGTGTTCCTCATCATATTGTGGATAGTCGAGATTTATTTCAGACCTATATTGTAGACTATTTGGTGGATGGATACCGGGAGGGAATTACCCCTTTACCCTGTTCTCAATGTAATCGGACAGTTAAATTTGGCCCGATGTTAAATTATGCCCGGGAACAGTTAGGAATTGATCGGATTGCCACGGGTCATTATGCTAAAATTGATTACGATGAAACGGGCGATCGCTATCAATTAAAACGAGCCGTAGACCGCAATAAAGATCAGTCTTATTTTTTATATGATTTAACCCAAGAGTTACTCGCGGCGACCCGATTTCCCCTGGGAGAAGTATTAAAAACCGAAACCCGTAAAATCGCCAGTCAATATGAATTAAAAACCGCCGATAAACCCGAAAGTCAAGATTTATGTTTAGTAGAAGCCAATGGCTCCATGCAGGCTTTTTTAGATAAATATATTACGGGTAAAACCGGAGATATTATTAATACCCAGGGGCAAGTTTTAGGACAACATGAAGGCATTCATCATTACACAATTGGACAGAGAAAAGGCTTAGGAATTTCTGCCCCTAATCCCTTATATGTTGTCGGAATTGATGCGGGTCGCAATCAAGTAATTGTGGGGGATAGAGAGAGTGCGGTACAAACCGAATGTACAATTAAACGGGTGAATTGGGTGTCTATTTCCCCGCCGCATAACCCTATTCGGGCCGAAGTCCAAATCCGCTATCGGTCGCAACCCCAAGCTGTTACGGTGATTCCGATTCATCCCCCAGATGGAGCAGAAATTGATCCCAAAATCGGTTCCTGTGTTAAACTGATTTTTGATGAACCCATCTTTGGAATTACTCCGGGTCAAGCAGCAGTTTGGTATGACGGAGATTTAGTTTTAGGCGGGGGAATTATTGATATTCAAAAATAAGTTTAAGCGAGGGGGTTAATTAAATTTAACCCCTTTCGTAAATCGAGAAAATAGAACCAAAAATATCCCTGGCGTAAAAGTACGGATTAATGGGGATTAATTGTACTCCAGATAACAGTAATATTATGGATATTTTGCTAAATCTAGTTTATAATTGTAACTGAATATCAAAAAAAATAATTCCGAAAAATTACGGATTACAAACTCCGTGAATTTGTGCTAAAAAATGCAGTAACGCCAATTTCAATCTCCCAACTTACAGGAAAATAGAGGAACTGTGACCCAAACTTTAACCCCGTCTAATACAATTCGTAATGTTCATCGCACAGTTCTGGGTAACGGAATTGTGTTGCTGGTAACTGAAAATCCGGCGGCTGATATTATTGCAACTCGTTTATTTTTACGCACCGGAAGCCGTTGGGAACCCCAGGAAAAAGCCGGACTTTCCCATCTGTTGGCGACGGTATTAACTAAAGGAACAGACCAGCTTTCTTCCCTAGAAATTGCCGAACAAGTTGAATCAGTCGGGGCTAAATTAAGTGCAGACACTTCAACGGATTACTTTTTACTCAGTTTAAAAACCGTTGCTTCCGATTTTCCAGAAATCTTAACTTTAACAGGTCAATTATTACGGTTTCCCTCCTTTCCCGAGGAAGAAATAGAACTAGAACGCCGCATCACCCTCCAAGGAATTCGGTCACAACGGGAACAACCCTTTTCCGTCGCCTTTGAACAACTGCGACAACAGATGTATCAACATCACCCCTACGCCCTTTCCACCCTAGGAACCGAAGCCAGCGTTTCCCAACTCAGCCGCGCCGACCTTCAGGAATTCCATCAAACCTATTTTCGTCCTGATAATTTAATTATCTCCATCGCCGGACGCATTACTCCAGAAGATGCTATCGAACAAATTCAACAGGTATTTGGCGACTGGATAGCCCCCGAAACCCCCTTACCGACATTATCCCTACCCACCTTAACATCAATACCCCAAAGTTCGATTACCCCCCAGGAAACGCAACAATCCGTGGTGATGTTGGGCTATTTAACCAGTTGCGTCAACCATGAGGATTATTCGGCGTTAAAAGTTTTAAATACCTATCTGGGAAATGGGTTATCTAGTCGGTTATTTGTGGAATTGCGGGAAAAACGGGGGTTAGCTTACGATGTATCGGCGTTTTTCCCCACCCGTCTCGACCAGTCTCAATTTGTGGTTTATATGGGTACGGCGCCGGAAAATACCGAAATTGCTATTGATAGGTTACGCACCGAAGTTGAACGTCTGGTGAATATTTCCCTAACCCCCGATGAGTTACAAGTGTCTAAAAATAAACTTTTGGGTCAATATGCTCTGGGAAAACAAACTAACTCCCAACTGGCGCAAATTTATGGCTGGTATGAGTGTTTAGGGTTAGGAATTGATTTCGATACGGAATTTCAGGATAATATTGTGGCGGTGACTTCAGCCGAAACCTTGCGGGTCGCTAACCACTATTTTATTGAACCCTATCTTTCGGTTGTTGGCCCGGAAGCCTTTGTTAATTCCCTTTCTGTTTCCCAGTCCTAGGGGGTTTTGCTGAATATCAGGGGGGAATAGGTGTGTAAGGGCGAGGCGCGCCGTCCCCCTACGATTATTCGGATTCCCTTTGAGATTGGGTTTTCATATATTCTTTAATCACAGGTTCAAGACTCAAGTAAGATTCTTCATTATTCCTCGCTTGTTGAATTAAACCGCGTTTTTGTAAAGACTGTATAGCTTTTAAAAAATCGGTATCAGGGGAAACTCTATGGGTTTACTAAAAATATCTACTGTTTTTTCTTGGTTAGCTAACCACAACATTAGAAGTTGCTCTGTTATTTTCCATTGGTGCGATCGCTCTTTTATTTACCAAAAAAGCGATCGCAAAACCCAATAATCAATCTCGTAATAAAGCAATAAAACCTACCTGCTCAAAATGTTTATCATAAGCCAGAGCTTCTGTAATGCCATATTCTTCCATGATTTTAAAAGAAACACAATCAGTTATACTCCATTCTTTATCTAGTCTTTTTTTGTACAACAATAACCCCTGTTGAAATTGACTGCTACTTTGCTGAATTACTGTCACATTAGGATGGTTATAGAGACTTTCAATTAACTCAATTGCAGCCTGACGAAAAAACGCGCCCCTTTTAGAAAAATCATTCAAAACCTCTGCTAAAACCATTTCGCTAGTCAAAATATAAAGCGAATCCACCTGCTTAGATATATCTTGCGCTTTCTGATGTAATTCGTCTTTAGGATTTAGCAAAGCTACCCAATAACCCGTATCCGCAAAAACTTGTCTCATTCTCCCTAACCTTGATAAAGGTCAAAGTTTTTTGACAAATCACTCGGCATTTTTTCCCATTCAGATTCAGGAATATTGGCCCCGATTTCGACAGCAATTTCCCAGATCGGTTTAGCAGTGAGGTCATACTGAATATCTGCTGCTTTGTCTCTATCATTAATGGTGTCAGAGACTTGTCGGAGTTGTACCATAATTTGTCCTAATAACCATAGCTTATCTTCTACAGATAATTTATGGATAAAGTTTTCGAGTTCTAGTAATTGATTGGAAACCATGTTAACTGTTAACCCATTAAATATCTAGTATGATAACCTATTGATTTTACAAAATTGCGATCGCTCTTGAGAAGAAGCGATCGCTAATCTCAAAGAAGCTACAAGACTTTATCTTGAAGAATCTCCTTTGGTAGAACTCGCAATAAAGCCTACCTGCTCAAAAAGAGCTTCTGTACTGATAACTAATAACTGATTTAAAACTCAATGGTTTGTGGCGCTCTGGGGAAAGGAATTACATCTCGAATATTGCCCATTCCCGTCATAAATTGTACCACCCGATCAAATCCTAATCCGAATCCGGCGTGGGGGACGGTTCCATATTTTCTTAATTCTAAATACCACCATAATTCCTCTGGATTTATTCCTAAAGTTTTCATCCGATTTTCTAACATTTCTAACCGTTCTTCCCGTTGGGAACCTCCGACAATTTCTCCAATTTTCGGAGCTAATACATCCATCGCCCTAACGGTTTTTCCATCCTCATTTAAGCGCATATAAAAGGCTTTAATTTCTTTAGGATAGTCCGTAACAATTGTGGGCTTTTTAAAGTATTCTTCAGCTAGATAACGTTCATGTTCCGATTGTAAATCTAACCCCCAACTTACCGGATATTCAAACTGTTTATCCGCTTTTTCTAAAATGGCGATCGCTTCCGTATAAGTGATTCGTCCAAACTCATTATTAATAATATTATGAGCCGTTTCTAATACCGATTTATCAATCCGTTCATTGAAAAATTCCATATCTTCAGGACATTTTTCTAATACGGATTTAAAGATATGTTTTAAGAAATCTTCGGCTAAATCCATATCTCCTTCTAAATCACAAAAAGCCATTTCTGGTTCAATCATCCAAAATTCCGCCAAATGGCGAGAAGTATTAGAATTTTCTGCCCGAAAAGTCGGCCCAAAAGTATAAACATTCCCAAACGCCATCGCCATAATTTCCGCCTCTAATTGTCCACTGACAGTTAAATAAGCAGGTTTTCCAAAGAAATCTTGACTATAATCTACCTGTTGAGATTCTGTTAGGGGAATATCCTTTAATTTAAAATTAGTTACACTAAACATTTCCCCCGCTCCTTCACAATCACTGGAAGTAATAATAGGAGTATGAACCCATAAAAAACCCCGTTCTTGGAAAAATTCATGTACCGCCGAAGCACAGGCATTTCTCACCCGAAAAACTGCCCCCAAGGTATTAGTCCGGGCGCGTAGATGTCCAATTTCGCGGAGAAATTCAAAGGAATGACGTTTTTTTTGTAAGGGATAGGTTTCGGCGTCTGCATCCCCATAAACCTTAACTTCAGATGCTTTTAATTCTATCCGTTGTCCCTTGGCGGGAGACTCGACTAATACCCCGGAAAATTCCACCGAAGCACCAGTATTTAGTAGTTTTAAAATATTCCCATATTCAGCCAAATCGGGATTTAATACTACTTGCAAATTAGCCAAAGCTGAACCATCATTAACTTCTACAAAAGTAAATTCCTTTAATTCCCGTTTAGTTCTGACCCAACCCTGAATTTTTACGATTTCGTCAGGTTTACCCGTTCTCAACAGTTGAATAATTCTACTCACGGTCATGTTGTTTGATCCTTTTTTTTAGTAAGTAGAGACGTGCCATGGCGCGTCTCTAGCAGTTATCTCTGTCTACCCTCAATTAACTAAACCCATGTTCAGCCAGAAATTCGGGGGTAATCTCTGCCAAGGAGGAAATTGTCGGAATACTATCATGATAACTTTCAATGGCATTCAAGTTTCCTTTGAGATAACTTTGTAAAAATTTCCCGACATATTTTCCTAAGATATCTGCTTCAATATTAACCCAACTTCCCAGTTGTAAATCCCGTAAATTTGTTTCTTGATAACTATGGGGAATTACGGCCACTTCAAACCAATTACCCTCAAGATCACAATCAGAAATTGTTAGACTAATCCCATTGACTGCAATACTACCTTTTGGCACAATATAGGGGGCAATTTGACGCCGCCAAATGTTGGTGTCACTAACGGGCGCACCAAACCGCATTTCCCAAGAACTTGCTGTCGAAGTAACGGACTGGAGACACCCAACTCCATCAATATGACCTGTAACAAAGTGTCCCCCTAACTTACTTCCGGCTCGTAGGGAGGTTTCCAAGTTAAAATAACCTTCTAAACTCTGTCCCAGTTTTGTCCGATTTAAGGTTTCGGGAGACGCCGTGGCGATAAACCCCTGGTCCCGAATTTCCACCACCGTCAGACAAACTCCATCCACGGCTACACTATCGCCGATGGCCAAATCCTTTAAAATTAAGTCTACATCCCCCAGGACGCAACTAATTTGGAATTGATCTTGTCCTATAGGTTGAAGGGTGGCAAGCGCCTGAATAAGTCCTGTAAACATAGAGCAGTTAGTGGTTAAAGGTTGAGGTGTTGATGGTTGAGATGTTAAGGGTTAATGGTTAACACCTTAACAGCTAAAATCCCCTGTCGATTCCGACAAAAATCAAGGCATACTGGAATACAGTTGGTATGATTGTTTATAACTTAACCACTGAGTTGTCGGGAATATTTGATATAGAGGCTAATAAATCCAATGATTGAAATGAAAGTCGCTGGAATTGCACTCGACGCGGCTACACGCAGTCCCATTATCCTACTGCGGGATGCGGTCGAGAGACGTGCTTTACCGATTTATGTAGGCCAGGATCAAGCCAAATCGATCCTAGGTGCTTTAGAAAATCATAAACCACCCCGACCCCTGACCCATGATCTATTTGTGAATCTTCTCGAAACCTGGGATATGACCCTGGAAAAGATTATCATTCACTCCTTGCAAGATAGCACGTTTTATGCTGTATTAATTGTGCGTCAAGGGGAAATTAGGAAAGAAATTGATGCTCGTCCCAGTGATGCAATTGCGATTGCTTTACGCACCGATAGCCCAATTTGGGTCATGGAAGAAGTAATTGCAGATGCTTCAATTCCCGTGGATAGGGATGCGGATGAGGCGGAAAGACGAGCGTTTCGAGACTTTATTTCTAACTTGAGTCCTTCGGATTTAATCAAACGTTCAGAACTCAATAAAACCGATGAAACATAATAATAAAGCAGGGGGAGCACCGGGTAGCAGGGGTAGCACCGGGAGGCAGGGGAGAAATGCGTATTTACTTGCTAATAACCCCAAAACTAATAATAACTGAAAAGCAACAGTTAATTATCAACTCATCATCAACTCATCATCAATATATCAATAATGCGTTATAGACGGTTTGGGAAAACGAACCTGGATCTTTCTGTATTTTCCTTGGGTACAATGCGTTATTTAGCATCTCCAGAAAATGCCTATTTAACAATCAAAAAAGCGATTTCTCTAGGGATAAATCATATTGAAACCGCACAGGGTTATGGTCAAAGTGAATCTTTTTTAGGGGTGGCAATATTAGGGGGTTTATCCCTGGAGCGATGGCAATTTTATATTACGACTAAAATCACCCCCAATTCTAACCCAGATGTGTTAGAAAAAAAAATTGATCAATCCTTAAAACGGCTAAATTTAGATTACCTAGACTGTCTAGCAATTCATGGAATTAACACCCGAGAACACCTAGAACAAACCCTTCAAGGATTATCAGGAGTTAAAAAAGCGATCGCCGATGGTCGAGTTCACCATTTAGGGTTTTCGACTCATGCTCCCCTAGAGGTAATTTTATCAGCAATTAAAACAGATTTATTTGAATTTGTCAATCTGCATTATTACTATTTTTTTCAAAGAAATGCGAGTGCCATTGAGTTAGCGGCTCAAAAAGATATGGGAATATTTATTATTTCTCCGACCGATAAAGGCGGACAACTTTATGCTCCCCCAGCAACCTTAAAAAAACTCTGTGATCCGATTTCTCCCCTAATATTAAACTACCGATTCTTATTAAATGATCAGCGAATTACAACTTTAAGTTTAGGGGCGGCGACCCCCGATGAATTAGATGAATCTTTAGAAGTTGCTAACCAAGAAATTGAATTAACCCCAGAAGAAATAACTATTTTCAACAAATTAGAAACTCAAAAAATAGAACGTTTAGGAACAACAAAATGTAGTCAATGTAATCAATGTTTACCCTGTCCAGAACAAATTAATATTCCCGAAGTCTTACGGTTAAGAAATTTAGCCCTGGCTTACGATATGATTGAATTTGGCAAATATCGTTATCAAATGTTTGAAAATGCGGGTCATTGGTTTCCGGGTAATAAAGCCCATCGTTGTAACAACTGTGGGGACTGTTTACCCCGTTGTCCCGAACAATTAGACATTCCTAGCTTATTAAAACAGACCCACGAACTCCTAAAAGGGACAGAAAGAAAACGACTTTGGGAATAAAAACTATCTTCCTTCGTGTCTCCGTGTCTCTGTGGTAAATTTAATCCAATTTGGGAATAAAAAGTATCTTCCTTCGTGTCTCCGTGTCTCTGTGGTAAATTTAATCCAATTTGGGAATAAAAAGTATCT
>MNYZ01000017.1 GCA_001873365.1 Oscillatoriales cyanobacterium CG2_30_40_61
TGTTTGTAAGTGTCTTAATCCTTGTTGTAAGGGGACACAACTTACCTGATTTAAAAAGTCTAAATCTTCCTGTTTTTTCCAATTAGTTAACATTGAAGACGTTTGACTATAACCTACTCTTTCTTGCTTTTCATACCATGCTTGAGTGCGTTCATGGAGTGCCTTGTTGTACACTAATCTTACACAGCCTAATGTGCGTCGCAATAGCGACTCTTGTTCAGGGGTAGGGTAAAATCGGTAAGAATAGGCTTTTTCCATGTTTCACATTTTAGCATATTTTTTGTAAAAGTGCTATCCTAAAAAAGCAAAGCCGTCCCCCATTTTCACGAGGGCAGGCGTAGAACGACGGGGTTTCAGACCCAATTTTTCGATGAGAATAAAAATCTAAGTACACACCCAAGGTCAGAAACTGGGTTTCTTTGCGTAAGTCCTAGTTAAAATTAAAGATTATCATAAAAAGCAAAATCCGCGACGTTACTCCGGTGCTTTGTCCATCGGACATCAAGCGGGAGTTGGGGCGCGGTAGATTCAAAGTCAGGTTTTGAGTCTGGAAACAACTAAAACTATGATGTCCGTTTTTTGCGGAAAGCACGTCTTTGGCGTTGATTAGCGATCGCCTTACGCTTACGCTTCTGGTGGGGGGTTTCAAAGTGACGGTTTTTTCTAACATCCGCCAAAATACCAGCCTTAGAAACTTCCCTCTTAAAACGTCTTAAAGCTGACTCTAGCTGTTCATTTTCACCCAGAATAACTTGGGTCATGTCCTCTCCTTAAATGGTCTACAACAACATTTGAAAATCTTTTCTGAGATTATTCCCTTTGATGCAATATTACAACAATTGGGAGTATCTAGTCCATGTTTATAAGGGCTACAAAGCGGTTGCTATATTAGGTTCAGTGAACCTAAAAACTCAAGTTCAACGGCTCACTGAACTTATAATTCCAGTCGCAATAGACAGAAATAGCAAAATCCAAATCACATAACCCGGGATAAAGGCTAAAACAGATAGACCCCTAAGCGTCCATAACAAGACCAGTAGACCGGTTATAGACGCGAATAGGTAGAAAAAAATTAACTTTTGGGAATCAGGAGATCGAGTCACAAATAGTACGGGTTTTAAGACGCTACGGATCTAGCTTAACCTAAGACCTCAAAGCTATTAGAAATAATTAAATTAGCCTGCACACCCGCCAGACGGACTAGGGGCTGATCTCCAAGATTAATTAAGGTGGAAGTTCCCTCTTGAATAATAGTTAGTTGGTTCAACGTTAGACCATTCGCCAAGACCAAGAAATCTTCTCCTACTTGGAAATCAGTAATCTGGTCGAAACCAGTATCAGCACCGATCACAAAGCGATCTTTACCCGTACCTCCGGTGATTAAATCATCACCGAGATCCCCAAATAACCAATCATCTCCAGCCCCGCCATTCAAGGTATCGTTTTGTTGTCCACTGTAGAGGGTATCATTATCATCACCGCCACAGAGTAGATTTTCTCCCTCATTAGCCAAGATCAGGTCATTGCCCGCACCGCCACTGAGTTGATCTCGGTCGGCACTATTCCCCACGACATTAGGGCTACCCACACCTCCATAGAGCGTGTCATCCCCATCGCCACCGCAGAGAATATCCGTGCCTTGGTCACCAAACAGGAGATCATTTCCCGCATCTCCATAGAGAACATCATCCTGTTCACCGCCATAGACAGTATCGCTACCCTCACCCCCCATCAGGGTGTCGTTATTGCGGTTGCCATAGATGACATCATCTCCGGCCCCACCCCAGAGCAGATCGGGGCCATCTCCTTCGTTAGTCAGGGGATCGGTTTCAGCATCTATATTCAGGTTGTCACCAAACAGGGTGTCATTACCTTCATCCCCATAAATGGTATCGGCCCCTAACTCCCCTCGAAGTAGGTCGTCGTCTTGACCACCAAAGATCACATCATTGCCCGTACCACCATAGACCGTATCGTTGCCGATGCCTCCTTGGATTAAATCCTCTCCTGTGTAGCCATAGAGGACGTCCTGTTCCTGGGCTGCGATCGCAGAATTATCAGTAGGACTACCAATCAAGGTATCGTTGCCATGGTCGCCATAGAGGGTATCGTTGCCGTGGTCTCCAAAAATCAGGTCATCATCCTGACCGCCATATCCAATATCGTTACCGTCTCCCCCTAGGAGAGTATCGTTGTTTTCGTTACCCGAGAGAAAATCATCTCCGCTGCCTCCCAGGAGTAAATCCTGTCCTTCTAAGTCCTGGGGAAGCGCAGGATCATCAATTCCGGCTAAGAGGGTATCATTTCCCTCTTGACCTTGGAGGGTATCGTTGCCATAACTACCCCGCAGGTAATCATCACCCAGTCCACCTTCAGCCCAATCATTACCCGATGCAGCATCAACGGTGTCATTCCCCTCGCCAGCGTAGATATTATCATTTCCTGTCAAGGCGGTAATCCAATCATCTCCACCAAAGGCAAAGATACTTTGATCCAGAACCGTTCCTGTTAGAGTATCGTTATCCTCTGTGCCGTTCAGGATATTTGAGCTTAGATTAGGAGAAATTAAACCGATTACAGGGGGTTCGGGGAATACGACTTCTAGGAGTTCAGGAGCCGGGAGACAAATACCACAGTCTCGGTTTGGTGCAGGTAACGGTGTTGAGGTGGGCGCGGGAGTCGGTTCGGGGGTGGGATTAGGAGTGGGACTGGGTATGGGTTCCGGGGTGGGAGTCGGAACGGGAGTCGGAACCGGATTAGGTGTGGGACTGGGGGTGGGACTGGGTGTTTCCAACGGTGCGGCGACGACAGAAATGGTCAGGGTTGCCAGATTGGAAGTTGCACCAAAACTATCGGTTGCTTGATAATTCAGAACAAAGGAACCCGTAAAGTTAGGATTGGGGGTGAAGGTTAGGGCTTGGACTTGTTCCGGGGTGAGTCCTTGTATCTGACTTGGATCGGTAATCGGGGTTTCACCTAGGAATAATGTTCCTTCTTCAGCCGTTGGCAAGTTGGTCAGATCATAGCTAACCACGGTTCCGGTCAAATCTGTTACTAATAAATCCGGTAATTCTACGGCACTGGAATTATTAACAACTCCCTCAAGGGTGGCATTTTCAGCAACGGGGGGTTGATTCGGGAGGGTGATCTCAACTTTGGCTGGATTGGAGACATTGCCTTGATCGTCTTCGACAGTATAAGTGAGGGTCGCAACTCCAGCAAACCCAGAAACGGGGGTAAAGGTAATATTACCCTGATCATCCACTTCAAATGTCCCTTGATTCTCTATGCTGATGGTTTTTTGTTGACCGGGAGTATTCGGATCAAGATCAACCGTAGCTAGGTTAATTGTGCCATCGGGGTCGGTGGTTTGATCCAGAACATTAAAGGTGATGGGGGCATTGGCGGTGGCTTCCAGAGTCTTGCTCGTAGCCACGGGGGGCTGATTTGGTGTCGGTTCAAAGTTTAAGTTTACGGTCGTCTCGGTCGATGTTGCTCCTTTATCATCCGTAGCCGTGTAACTAAAACCACCGCCATCGAAGTTACCCGTAGATTGAAATTGCAGTTGAGAGGCTTCTTCTGGGGTCAAAACCTGATTGGCTGTTACAGGTTGACCATTGAGGAGTAGCACCCCATCGGCCGGATCGGGTAGTTGAGTTATGGTAAAACTAGCGATCGTACCATCCGCATCTGTTCCTGAAAGTGCGGGTACGTTGACGGTGCTATTGATTTGTACGGACAGATCCAAATCGTTAGCAACTGGTGGCAAATTCACATCCAGGGGAACTAAAGATACCGTAGCTGCTGTCGGAGAGATTAATCCTTCGTTATCAATGGTTCGATAGGCAAAAACAACCTCGTTTGAAGAACCTGTAGATTGAAATTGTAGTTGTGCCGCTTCTTCAGGGGTAAGGATTTGATTCAGTTCGACAGGTTTTCCATTCAACAGCAGCACACCATCGGCCGGATTAGGCAGTTGAGTTATGGTAAAGTTAGCGATCGTACCATCGGCATCAGTACCCGATAATGGGGGAATCAAGGAGGTACTATTGGGCAGGAAGGAAAGGTTAAGGTTATCGGCGGTAGGAGGTTCGTTAACATCCACCAGGACTAAATCCACTATTGCCGACTGCACCGAAACCGTCCCTTGATTATCCGTAGCAGTGTAACTAAAGCCACCTCCGTCAAAGTCACCTGTGGCTTGAAATTGCAGTTGAGCAGCCTGTTCCGGTGTAACAGTTTGATTTAGGGTGACAGGGTTTCCATTTAGTAATAATACCCCATCTGTCTGATCAGGTAAAGCCGTAATCGTATAATTTGCTATGGTTCCATCGGCATCTGTTCCCGATAAGGTAGGTGTATTTACGGTGCTATTGGGAACAACAAGAGTATTTAAGTTATTAGGAATCGGAGGTTGATTGACGGGAGGCTCAATCAAGCCAATGGTTCCGGCTCCGGTAGAGGTTAAGCCTTGGTTATCCGTGACTGTGTAACTAAAGCCACTGCCATTAAAACTACCCGTAGATTGGAATTGCAGGCGAGAGGCTTGTTCCGGGGTTAAAACCTGATTGGCTGTTACGGGTTGACCATCCAGCAGCAGCACCCCATCAGCGATATCCGGTAAGCTAGTAATCGTAAAGCTGGCTACTGTGCCATCGGGATCACTTCCCGATAAGCTCACGGGCACGGTGGTATTTGGGGTGACAGAAACGTTCAGGTTATTGGCTACCGGGGGTTGATTCACCGCAGGCGCAATTAAGCTAACAACAGCAGGACTTGGGGAAGTTAAGCCTTGATTATCCGTAACCGTATAAGTAAAACTACCACCATTAAAGTTTCCCGTGGTTTGGAATTGGAGTTGAGCCGCTTCTTCCGGTGTTAAAACCTGATTAATTGTTACAGGTTGACCATTGAGCAACAATACCCCATCGGCGACATCAGGTAAGCTACTAATCGTGATACTCGCTACTGTTCCATCAATATCTTGTCCAGATAAGGGTACTGTTACCGTACTATTCGGAGTTAAAACGAGATTAATATTGTTTGCATTCGGAGGCTGATTCGTCACAGTAGGCTGAATCAAAGTTACCGTAGCCGGAGTAAGGTCAGTGGCTCCTTGATTATCCGTAACCGTATAACCAAAACTACCACCATTAAAGGTTCCTATGGCTTGAAACTCGAGTTTACTCGCTTCTTCAGGGGTTAAAACCTGATTAAGTGTTACGGGTTGACCATTGAGCAGCAATACCCCGTCGGCGACATCCGGTAAGCTAGTAATCGTAAAACTAGCAATAGTACCATCGGAGTCCCTACCCGATAGTGAGAGAGGAATCTTACTATTCGGTAAAACCGCAGCATTCAGGTTGTCTGCTACCGGAAGAATATTCTCTGGTTGAGGAGTTGGTGCAACTGTGGGACTTGGAGTTGGTGCAACTGTGGGACTCGGAGTTGGTGCAACTGTGGGACTTGGAGTTGGTGTTGGAGTTGGGCTGATAGTTAGGTTAACCGTAGCGGGAGTATCTGCATAGGTTGTCCCGTCAAAACCATTCCATCCAAAACTACTATCTCCGTTGAAATTGAGGTTGGGGACGAAGGTGATATTAGCTAGGTCGGCTAGGGGTATTTCTTGGTTGGCGGTAATATCTACGCCGTTGAGTTTTAAACTTCCTCCGGTGGGCAAGGAGGTGATTTTAATTTGGGTGAGAGTATTATTTTCGGGGTCGGTAAATTGAGATGTAAAGTCGGCTGCGCTGAAGGTTATGGTTGTATCTTCGTTGGCAGTTTTACTAATATTATTGACTACGGGGGGGTCGTTAATGGGGTTGATAGTTAGGTTAACCGTAGCGGGAGTATCTGCATAGGTTGTCCCGTCAAAA
>MNYZ01000040.1 GCA_001873365.1 Oscillatoriales cyanobacterium CG2_30_40_61
TCTGGATCTGGATTTCTGGATCTGGATTTCTGGATCTGGATTTCTGGATCTGGATTTCTGGATCTGGATTTCTGGATCTCTCATTAAATGACTGTCGGCGCTATCATAACAAACGTTAACATTTCACCAAATCATACAGGGTTATCATAAATATGGCTGTTAAAATAGGAGATATGGCTCCTGATTTCACTTTAACTTCGCAAACGGGCGAATCAGTGAGCATCAAAAACTTTCGGGGTCAAAAATCCGTTGTCCTCTACTTCTATCCCAAGGATGACACCCCGGGCTGTACCGCCGAGGCTTGCGCTTTTCGAGATGCTTATCAAGTCTTTGCAGATGCGGGAGCAGAAGTAATTGGGATTAGTTCGGACTCGGCCCAATCTCATCAACAGTTTGCCACAAAATACAATCTTCCGTTTATTTTATTAAGCGATACCGGAAATAAAGTTCGTCAACTCTATGGAGTTCCAGCAACGATGTGGGTGCTCCCTGGTCGCGTTACCTATGTAATTGATCAACAGGGAGTAGTCCGACATCTATTTGATTCTATGCTAGAGTTTGGGCGTCACGTTGAGGAGGCTTTAACTACCCTGAAATCGATTCCCACGGCATAGAATTCTAATCAAAAATCGCTTCTATTCGATGAATATAGACTATCAAAATACCCTCACCAATTTGAGGCAAGAATTATCTCAAACTTTGCCCCAAGTTGCCCATCTCCTACCTTTATTTATATTAGCTGTGGGGGTCGGTTATTTCTTCGTTTGGTTGCACGTTCCCGTAGGATGGCTAATTGGGCCAATGATTGCGGGAATCATTTATGCGGTGTTTAAAGGTAAACCCCAACCCCTACCCCCGATCTTTTTTATTGTGGGTCAAGCTATTGTGGCGATCGCGACGGCTACGGGCTTTTCACTTAATACTATCGGGTTAATGGGGACTTACGCTTTCCCCCTGATGCTCTGTATTCTAGTGACCGGGGGGATGAGTATTTTAAATGGTTATTTTTTAGGGCGCTGGGGCGGAATTGATCGGGCGACTGGGTTCCTCAGTTGTGTTCCTGGGGCGAGTTACAGCTTAATTGCCATGAGTGAGGAAATGGGGGCTGATGCGATCGCCGTTGCCCTGTTACAATATCTGCGGATTCTGTTAGTAGCATTAATTATTCCTAGCCTCGTCTGGTTCTGGTTTGCGGGGGATGCGGCTGTTGGGTCTGTGGTATCTATTCCCATTGACACTTCACCTACTTTACCACTGCTTTATAACCTAGCAATTCTGGCGGTTTGTGGGGCATTAGGAATCGTTTTAGGGAAAAAGTTTAGTTTACCTTCGGCTTTGTTTCTAGGGCCGTTTATAGTTAGTCTAATTGTGTTTTGGACAGTTCCCTATTCGATTAAAATGCCTCCTTTGCTCTTTACTATTGGGCTATTATTTGTCGGATTTTCGGTGGGTTTAAAGTTTGACTGGCACAATTCTAAAAAACTCTGGAAAGCGGTTTTAATTGAATTTTTTTTAGTTCTGATTTTAATTTTATTCTGTTTAGGTGCGGGTTATATTTTCCATCAAATCACCCAAGTTGATACCATGACGGCGATATTAGGTTCCACACCCGGAGGAATTACAGCGATGATCGCAACGGTAATTCAACTCGGAGGAGATGCCGGAATTGTATTAGCAATGCAAATGACTCGAATGTTATTGATATTATTAATTAGTCCTTGGTTTGCGAATGTATTGATTAAAAGTCAAAAACAATCTCAATTAAGCTAGTTGTTGGGCTTTAGCCCCCTCTTCGCCCATGATCGCAACAACAAACTATTGTGATATAATATCCTAAAAATCATTAATCTATCGATTAATTGAGAGCAATGTCACCAGAAACACTGCTAAATGAGTTAATATTACCTCCCACCCAAGACGAACTACCCTTTGACGATGGAGTCCCCATGGAAACCCAACGCCATAAAATGCAAATGGATTTACTAATTGATCCGTTAATTCCTTGGTTAGAAACGCGAGAAGATGGTTATGTTGGCGGCAATATGTTCCTCTATTTTAGTTTAGCCCAAGTACGGAACCAAGACTTCAAAGGCCCCGATTTTTTTGCCGTATTAGGAGTTCCTAAAAAAGAACGAAAAAGCTGGGTAGTTTGGGAGGAAGGAAAAGCCCCCGATGTGATCATTGAATTATTATCCCCTAGTACCGCCCAAGCAGATAAAACCAACAAAAAACTTATCTATCAAAATCAAGTTCGGGTTCCTGAATATTTCTGGTATGATCCCTTTAATCCCGATGATTTAGCGGGATTTACCTTAATTAATGGCAGTTATGAACCAATTTTTCCCGATCAATTTAATCGGTTATTTAGTCAACAATTAGGACTATCCTTAGTCCGGTGGTCAGGAGTTTATAAAACTGTTGAAACAGTATGGTTAAGATGGGCTAATTCAGAAGGTGAAATTCTGCCCACACCCGATGAATTATCCGCACAAAAAGCTGAAGAAGCACAACGTCAAGCTGAACAAGCTCAACGTCAAGCTGAAGAAGCCGGGCGGCGTTCCCAGGAGTTAGAAACCTTACTCAACCGCTACCGTCAACAGTTTGGGGAATTACCGGAATCTAGTTCTGATTAGTTTTGAGATCAAACTGGGTATTATGAAAATAGATACTATTCAAGCCAACTAATCGAAAATAAGAGGAAGGTATTAGCAATGAATCCCGCCGAGAAGCAATCATTAGAAAAACAATATGGAGCCGAGCGTATTCGCAGAATGGAACGCTTGAAGCAAGTACAAAAAGTAATTATGTTCCTATCACTGATGGCTTTTTTTGGTAGTAGCATCTTCGGCTTAGGAAAAGTATTCAAAGGTGCATTTGAACAAAAACCTGAAGCGACTCAACCTACGGAACAACAATCTGCAACTGCTTTATTAGAAAAGCAAGAAAAAGGTTATGAAACCGTATTAAAACGGGAACCGAATAACCCAACAGCATTGGAAGGTTTAATGAATGTTCGCTTACAACAAAATAATATTCAAGGAGCAATTGAACCCTTAGAAAAGTTAGTAAAATTATATCCTGATCGGCAAGATTATCAAAATTCATTGACTGAATTAAAACAGCAAAATAAAAAATAAATTCAGTTATGAAACATTTAGACTACTGGATAAAACAGCAAAAACAGCAACGGTTAGAAGATCAAATTAGAACAGAACAAGCCAGAACAGAAGTTCAAGCCATTGTTAAAGTATTAACAGAACAATTTTCCATCAAAAAAATTATTCTGTTTGGTTCTTTAGTTCGGGGAAAATTTCATGGAAACTCTGATATTGATTTAGCGGTAGAAGGAGTGCCAAAAAGGGATTATTTTACAGCCGTTGCGATCGCTAATAAATTAACATCCCGATGGGTTGATTTAAAACCTTTAGAAGACTTAGAACCTCACTTTCGAGAAAGGGTTTTAGCCACAGGAGAATGTATTTATGAAGCCAATGTCAGCGAGTAAAATTAGAGAACTAGCAACTGATATTGAAATTGAGTTAGAACGTTTAGGAAGGTTGGAATTAGCGATCGCACAAGTCTATCAGGAAGTTCAAAGTGATCCAGACCGGGCTACAATTTTTTATGAAAGTCTAGCCTTAAAGTTACATAACTTTTATACGGGTTGTGAGCGGATTTTTCAACTAATTGTTTCTGAATTAAATGGTTCTTTACCCTCAAGTTTTGATTGGCATAAAAGACTTTTAAATAGAATGAGTGTAGAAAGAGAAGGGTTGCCGGCTATTTTGACTCCAGAGACAGTTATTATGTTAAATGAGTATTTAGGTTTTAGGCATATTGTTAGAAATTTGTATGGTTTTGAATTAGATCCAAACAGGCTAGAAAAACTTGTTGAAAATTACTCTTTAGTTTGGCATCAAGTCAACTTTGAACTCAGAGAATTTATCAATTGGCTTGGACAACTCGCTGAACAGTTAGAATAATCAGGAGTTGTGGAGAAATAGGGTTTCTTGAAGCATGAAAGTTGTTGGGCTTTAGCCCTCTACTATTGGGGTACTCATCCCAACAACGGTTTGATAAAATTCCTCTAACCCAGCGACACAAACTTGATCATCAAAAATCAGATGATGGCGATCGCTCATCTGTTCAGAAATTGTTTTGCGCCCTACAGGATCTAACCCTAATTTAACTGCTATTTTAACATATTCTGCTTCATTTTCTGCAATTGTTTCGGTTAAACCAATCATTTTTAAGAAACTATCTGCATGACGTCCGCGCATGAATTCCCCAGGACAAGTTACAATTGGTAAATTACAGGCGATCGCTTCTAAAGATGTATTTCCCCCCGACCAAGTAAAGGTATCTAAAAACACATCGGAAAGCAAATTTAACATCAAATAATCAAACCTTTCTGGGACATTTCTATGTAAACAATAATCCTGATAATTTAACCCATAATTAGTAAAAGATTGTTTTAACCGTTGATTTAATAATGTTCCTCGGAAGAACAAAAACTTAGCATTAGGAACTTTTACCGCAATTTCTGGTAAAATATAATCATATTGAGGCAAATATTTAAAAGGCGCTTGACAACATAAATAAATCACCGCCTCATCGGGTAAATCATAATCTGATCTGTTTTTAATTAACGCTGGAATATCTTGCGGTTTGGGATAAGAAACCCCAATATTGGGTAATAAAATTAGGGTTTCAGAATAGTGTTCCTGGGGGTTTTCCGGTTCCATTAATTGACTAGATAAAAAATAATCAATTGTTGGTAGTCCTGATGTTACTGGATGACCCCAAGCAGTGCATTGAATAGGTGCTAAACGCAAGGCGGCGAGTTCCATGGTTGGGGGGTTCATGCCAATTTCTGGATAGACTAAAATATGCAGTTTATCCTTAAAAATTTGTTCAGCAACCGCTTCTAAATTGTTGGGAATATGATAGAATTGATCACTATATTGTCGAAATTGATCCGTAATGGGATCGGGACAATTCCCAGTATAATAAGAGTAAATTTCAAACTGATCAGGATTAGCATAACGCAACCAACCTGTTAACCAGAGTGACCCGCTATAACAGTGCAAATAATTAGAAACATATCCAACTCGAATTTTATCCTCAACTGTTGGTAGAGTTAATTTTTGAACCCATTGGGGATATTTTGTTGACATCATCTGATGTAGGAAATTACCATAAATACGTTGTTCTTCTATAATATTTCTAGCTTGATAACCTAGGTAAAAATTAGTAAATCGTCCCATTCCTAAAAACGCTTGTTCTAAGGTTTCTGGATCATTAAAATCTGTTGTTTCAATTAATGTTTTTAATCCTTTGTTAAACCGTTCTCGATAATAGCCAATTTCCTCAACGGAGTGATAAAACATCGGAACTATTAAATTTTTAAGCAATGTAAAGGTATAATCTTTAGGTAAACATTCTGAGGCAATTTTTGCCTGTTTGACTGCTTCCTCTGTTCTTCCCTGATAGAGAAGATTTGTAATTAGGGTAAAGTGGAGAGGTGCAAATTGCGAATAAAGATTTATGGCTGTTTTTAAGATATTAATTGCACTATCATATTCTCCTAAATTCCAGTAACATTGATGGATTTTTTCATAAATATTAACATCTCCCTGTTGTAAATCCAGTAGTTTTTGATATTGGGCGATCGCACCTTGATAATTCCCTAATTCATACAAGCGATCGCCAAAACTACTATAATAATAAGCAGGATTTTTTTGCCTTTCTTTAGCCAGTTCTAAATTGTGCAAAATATCAGGATGATTAGGAACAATTTGTAAAGCAATTTGATAGTTTTCTAAGGCTGATTCTATTTGATTTTGTAATAGGAAAAGATTCCCTAAGTTTAAGTAACTACCAAAATGATTAGGGTTAATATTAATCCCTTGACGGTAAAGAGTTTCTGCTTCTATAAATTGCCCTTGTTGCGTTAAGAGATTTCCTAAGTTATTATAGGCATCAAGATGATCTGGTTTTAATTCAATTGTTTTTTGATAGGCTGCGATCGCTTGTTCAACTTGATTCAATTTTTCATAACTCATTCCTAAATAATAATACGCCAAATTATTAGTTATATCTTGTTTTAAAACATGAGATAATATTAAGATAGATTCAGAATAAATTTCTTTTTGGTAATATAAAATTCCTAAATTAACCCAAACTTCGGTGTTTTTTTCTTGCCATCTAAGCAATAATTTATAGTGATTTTCAGCTAAATCAAACTGTTGGTTTTGATGAGCAGTTATCCCTTGTTGATAAATTTGCTGTAACTGTTCATCTGTGGGTTTTTGTTGTGCTAATTCAATAATTTCTTGGATGACAGAATCTTGACGTTGTTCTTGAAATATTTGCACTGAATAATTAAACGTTCTTTTCTGATTCCAACTTAAGACGTGAATTTTATCAGTGAAATGACTATTTACTAAAATAGATAATTCTGGGAACAGTTTTGCTTGCGGATAAGACGCTAGAAAATCCCAGATTGCTTGCTGAACAAAACTAATATTTCCATGATCAACTATAATTAAAGCTGAATCTGATAACAGGGGTTTAGCTAATAATAAAGCTAATAAAGTAGAACGATAATCGGTCGAACTCTGGATAAAATAAACGCCTATTTTAATCCCCGTTTCCAGTTGTCGCAGTTCTAATAAAAATTCTTCAACATCTTGGTTATAAAAACAAACCTGTTCCTCCAGGTTAAACTGATCTAAATTTTTAAATAGTTGTTCTAAACCTTCACCTTCCGGTGTAAAATCAGGATTGTCATTGATAGCATAGGCAATAGCTTCTGGTTGATTCAAAAGCGCACCAATCAAGGTTAAACCCTGTTGTGTTCCAATCTCACAATAGATTTCATTCGGTTCCAGACTAGCAACCGCACAGTTTAGTAACGGGAGCAAATTCTGGGGAAACTGCTCTGAAGCTAGGTTAAGCACCTGCTGAAACCGTTTAGATTGCGGGTGGACAAAGACAGTCCCCCACTGTTCATATAAACTGGGTAGTTCTTGAATAAAGCGTTGATCATCCATAGTCAAACTTAGGACTGTTGAATAGAACCTATCTAATATAGTACAAGATTGTTAGGAGGAATGAGTTAAATTAACTTGAAAAAGTGATCATTTCTGGGATAATATTGGGTATCCTAGAAGTAGAGTAACTTTCACTGACTTCAAGCATAATCTTAGTAATATTCAGTCTAAGAAAGCTCTAAATTTTCTGATTATCCCTTGACCCTTCATTAATATTATTTATGCAATGTAAAGTTTGCAATTCTCAGTCAAATTATTTTGCTACGGCTCAAATTCTCAATAAGTATGATATTAGTTATTTCCAGTGTTCAAATTGCGGATTTATTCAAACTGAAGAACCTTACTGGTTAGAAGAAGCATATTCTAATGCAATAGCGATGAGTGATGTTGGGTTGGTGTTCAGAAATTTAATGTTTTCTGATATTACCAGTAAACTAATTTTTAATTTTTTTGATCATCAGAGCAAATTTTTAGATTATGGGGCCGGATATGGATTATTTGTTAGGTTAATGAGAGATAATGGCTTTGATTTTTATTGGTTTGATAAATTTTGTAATAATTTGTTTGCTCAAAGTTTCGAGATTAATTTAGATGCGGCTGAAAATAATGGCTTTGAACTTGTCACGGCTTTTGAAGTTTTTGAACATCTAATTAATCCGAGTATTGAGTTAGAAAAAATCTTAAAAATATCCTCAAATATTTTATTTAGTACAGAGCTACTACCTCCTGAAAACCCCAAACCCAATGACTGGTGGTATTATGTTTTACATGAAGGTCAACATATTTCAATTTATACCCATCATTCTCTGAGAATTTTAGCAGAAAGATATGATTTAAACTTTTACTCTAATGGTAGTTCATTACATTTATTAACAAAAAAAGAATTACCTTGTAACCCTTTTGAGAAATTATCCAATCAGCAACTTAAAAAAGTAGAAAAATCATCTTTAATTAACCAGGACTTTAACAACATTGTCCAAAAATATTTTCAGTCTAATTCAGTCAACAGCGTCAATACAGAATTATCTTTGTCCCCTTGTTTAGAAGCATCAAGGTTACATCGCCCTCTCAATATTATTGTTGATGGGGTCTTTTTCCAAATGTTTAAAACTGGAATAGCGAGGGTTTGGCAATCGTTATTTTTAGAATGGGCAGCTAACGGATTTGGTCAACATATTATTATTTTGGATCGAGCAGAAACAGCCCCTAAAATAGCAGGAATCAGGTATCGTTCTGTTCCAGCTTATGATTATTCTAACACAGAAGTTGACCGCCAGATGCTTCAAGAAATTTGTGATCAAGAAGGGGCAGATTTATTTATTTCAACTTACTATACAACGCCCCTATCAACACCATCGGTTTTTATAGCCTATGATATGATTCCTGAAATTTTAGGGGCTAACCTAGATGAACCGATGTGGCGGGAAAAACACCTAGGAATTGCCCATGCGTCAGCTTATATTTCCATTTCAGAAAGTACGGCACATGACCTAGTTAAATTGTTTCCAGATATCAATTCTGAAATTACGGTTGCTCACTGCGGAATTTCTAATGCTTTTTATCCTGCACCTCTGGGAGAAATTATTCAATTTAAAACTAAATATGGGATTAATAAACCCTATTTTCTATTAGTGGGAGCCGGTAGTGATTATAAAAATGCCGTTTTGTTCTTTCGAGGGTTTTCTCAACTTTATAGTAAATCAGCATTTGATGTGATCTGTACAGGAGCAGGTTATTTATTAGGACACGAATATCGAGAGTTAGCAGCAGGTAGTACAGTTCATTCTTTGTACCTCAGTGATGAAGAACTCAGGGTCGCTTATTCAGGAGCCACCGCCCTTGTTTATCCCTCTAAATATGAAGGCTTTGGAATGCCCATTGCAGAAGCTTTAGCCTGTGGTTGTCCGGTGATTACTTGTGCAAATGCTTCGATTCCTGAAGTCGCAGGAGAGGCGGCAATTTATATTAAAGATGATGATATTGATGCCATGACTGATGCACTTTGCGAAGTACAAAAAGTCAAATCCCGTAATATTTTAATGGCTAAAGGATTGGAACAAACACGGAAGTTTTCTTGGTCAAAAATGGCTAATATTATTAGTTCCGCTTTAATTGATGCCACACTTCTGCGTTTAAACCTTAGAGAGATTAATTTAGTTATTTTTCCCGATTGGAGCCAACCAGAAGAAATGCTTTATACCGAATTAGCGAATATAATTAAAACGCTAACAACTCATCCCAACCGGAGTCAAATCACCTTACTCATCGAGCATCAAAACATATCAGATGAAGATGCAAATTTAGCATTATCTAGTGTGATGATGAATTTGTTAATGGAAGAAGAATTAGAGCTTGATGACAGTGTAGAAATTGTTTTAATGGGTCAGCTAAATTCCAGCCAGTGGTCGGCTTTATGTTCTCAAATACAGGGTCGAATTAAGTTGAATGCTGAAAATCAAGCCTGCATTGATCAGCTTATATCTGATCATCTTCGAGCTTATTCAATAGAGACTTTACCAGATCTATTGTCTTAATATTTTATTAATTGGATTAACTGATCATGAAATTCTCCGAGCCTTCCTATAACTTAGAACGTCCTATCTTTTTTTATTGCTGTGAAAAAGAATTTGGGCACTTAAAAATATGTATAGCAGAAGGGTTAAAAGAACTGGGTATCCCTTTTTATTCAAATATAAACTATTGGCGCATTTCAGATCAGTCAGAAGAAACTTTGTTTTGCCATAACCATGAGATTAATCCTGATGATTGTTCAATTGTCGTGATGGATAAGGAATGGATTATACTTCATCCATCTCATCGTATTCCTGAACCTTTTCTAAACCCTCAACGCCAATTTATATCTATCTATCTGGATGATTCTGATGGACGAGGTTTATATCATAACCCCGGATATCCCTATTTTGATTTAGTATTAGGAACTCATGGCACTAACTACAATTCTCAACTCACTAACAACTTAATTCCTTGGTGTTTTGGGATTTCTAACCGAATTTTAGAGGTGACCAATCAGAATCAATCCTTTATTGAAAGATCCAAAAAAACAATTGTTAACTTTAGAGTGAATCAGAATCAAGTTGTTATTTCTAATGGAAGCTTTAAATCTGATGTAGGTTTGTTCACTATCGAAAAAGGGGTTTTAACCTTTGATTATCCGTTAAGACAGATAGCCATTGATCAGTTTTTACCTTTGTTACAAACAGTTTTACCCATTGATATATCCATTGATGATTTTGATGAACCCCCTCAAGATAGTTATGACTATTTACACTGGCTGCAAACCGATAAACGGCATTATCCTAGCTATTATCAACGTTTAACATCAACCATTGCTTGTGCCTGTTTCGGAGGTTGTATTGCCATAAATTCCTATACCAACGAGCCACGAGTAGAGTGGTGGGATAGTTGGAGATTTTGGGAATCTTTAGCCGCTGGATGCGTTACCTTTCATGTCGATTTTGATAAATACGGTGTTAATTTACCCGTAAAGCCAGAAAACTGGCGACATTATATTGGCATTGATCTTGATAACCTTCAAGCAACAGTTGATCGAATTATCAATGAACCTCAAATATTAGAAAAAATTTCAACAGAAGGTCGTCAGTGGGCGATTGAACATTATAGTCCTGTTCCAACGGCATTACGTTTCTTAGAAACAGTTATTGCTTATCAACAAAATCACAACGACAGGTTAGAAATTTGCAACTTATCCATAACTGAACCTCAAATTAATCTACCTCTTAGAGATCGTAATTTAGTTATTTTTCCTGATTGGTCTCAGTCAGAAATATCTTTAATAACTGAGTTAAAACAGATTATAAAGAGTTTGACAACTCATCCCTATAAAGAAGATATTACTTTACTGATTGATAATAGTAATACTTCAGATGAGACAGCTAATTTAATTCTTTCAAGCATCGTAATTAATTTGCTTATGGAAGAAGAATTAGAGATTGATGAAGGGCCGGAAATTTCACTAATTGGCCAATTAAGTCCGATACAATGGCAGGCTCTAGTTTCGCATTTAACGGGTCGAATTAAATTAGAGCATGAAAATCAAGAAGCGATCGCATTTGTTGGTGCAGAAATCATCCCAATTTATGATTTAGAAAATAATAATACCTGAAGTTAAAGACTATGGGGTTAAAACCGAAGTAGGGGCGAGGCGGGCCTCGCCCCTACTTGCTATAAAATTTTTAACAATAAATTACAAATTTAAGTTTTATTCTCAATATAGTTTAACCACATTTGTTGATAAGCATTTTCCATCTCACGAGTAAACTGTTTAGCATTCCACAACGGAGCGGTTTGCCGATTTTTCCTTAATTTCCAAGCAATTTGTTGGCGTAAATTTTCATCTGTTCCTAACTTAATTCCCCATTCCACATATTCCTCATCTGTCCAAGCAATACCTTCTGTAATTCCGGCATTAATCATCATTGTATAACTATTTCGAGCCGCAAATTGTTGTCCAACTCTTGTTACCATGGGAATGCCCATCCACAGAGTTTCCATCGTGGTTGTTGCGCCATTATAAGGGTAAGTATCCAGTACGACATCAGCAATGGCTAAATTAGCTCGATGGAGGGCTTCTGTTGGTGATAAGGGTAGTAGTTTTAAGCGATCGCAATTTACCCCCACAGATTCAGCAATTTCAGCATAAAAGGTTTTCAAAGATTCTTGATCTGCCATACCTTTAATCAGGAAATAACTATTAGGAACTTCTTTCAAAATCTGGAGTTGTAATCTAGCAGTATCAGGATTATATTTATAACCTCGTTGAGCCGTAAAATAAATAATCGCATCATTAGGAATATCCAACTGATCTCGACGAATATTACAAACAGCTACTTCAAAACCATCCACAGCAATATAGGTTTGAGGTAAACGCCAAATTTTTTCACTGTAGTAATTTTGAGCATCTTCAGGTAACACATAAGGATCAGCAATAAAATAGTCAATAGATGGAATTTCAGACCCATCCCAACCTAACCAAGTCACTTGAATGGGTGCTGGTTTAATTGCTAAGGTTTCACAGGTAGAGCTTAACGTTAAGCTATCAAGATCAACTAAAATATCAATCTCATCTTCATAAATTTTTTGGGCGACTTCCCTTCCTTCTAACCCAAATTTATGGGATTTATCACTTTTACTAATATACCAGCTTTGCAATTCATCCGGGTTGCTTAAAGCCGTCAATAAATAGGTATGAATGACAAATTTTTCTCGATCATGGTGTTGAAATAAACCCCGGGTTAACCAACCAACAGAATGGTTGCGTAAACAATGAGAAACATAGCCAATTTTTAGAGGTTTTTCCGCAGATATCAAGGTTTTAGGGCGAGATTTCCACTGCCGACATTGTTCTATAACCTGCGGAATTTGACTTTCTATGTTAGACTGAAGAAACTGCGAAACTTCGCGCCGAATCAATAAATTTTCCTGAATTTTATCTTGAAAATAGGGAAAGAAAAAAGTCGTGATAAAACAACCCACGGCTAAATCATAAGATAAAGTTGGCTTTTCTGTTACTAAACGAGTTAGCAGGGAGTGGTAATCTTCCATCACCGAACATACCTGTTTCCATCGTCCACCTGCACTCATTAAACCTCGAAGTAATAAAAATTTTGCATAAACTTGATCAGGGAAATCTTCCGCCATCGAGTAACAATACTCCGCCGCTTCTATGCCTTTGGAATATTCCCGAATATCTTGATAAAACATAGACATACATCGGAGTAATTCGGGATGTTTAGGATTTAATTTTAACCCTAGCTCTGTAAACTTAATAGCAAGATTAGTTTGATGTCGAGAGTAAGCTAATTTATAAATAAATGGAATTAAAAAATTGAGATAAGATTGAATATCCTCAACATAAAAAAGACAGGTTTCAGCTAATTCATAAGATGAAGGATGTTCAGGTGCTTGCTCGCAAATTTTATCTAAAACTTGAAGTAACAGTTCACAATTAATTTCTATTTCTGGAATTTGATCGGATTTAAGTAAATCCAAAATTCCCCATTCAATTAGTTCTTCACCTGTATAGGTTTGACCTAAAACCGATAATTTAACTAAATGCAATAAATTATTAATATCTGTGGGATTAATTTCCCGAATATGCTGCCGAATTACCCATGGTTTTGTATAATCTTCTAATATTAACTGTTGTCGATCAGCTTCGGTTTCCAAAACTTGAATTAATTCTTTTGTCCATTGTTCTATTTGTTCAGGATCTCCCTCCGCCATGGCTACTAACCAAGTCGTTTGAGCTTCAACTTCCTGTCCTTGTAGCAACAATAATAAACCCAAATACCAGTAATAGGACTTGATTTCTGGTTGAGTATTAATCAGTTCTTCATAAAGATTTATAGCGGCAACATAATCGCCAGTTTCCAGATATTTAATTGCTTGTTGATTCCCGTTTAGTAAATTCATTGGAGTAGTTTAAGTAAAAAATTAACAGATTTATTAGTCCTAAAAAATACCTCAATTCCTTTGTCGGGGGACGGCGCACCTATTAGTGTCAACTTAAGCTAAAAAACCCTGATTCTAGCTGAGATTAGATCCCCCCTAACCCCCCTTAAAAATGGGGGAACCGGAACTTCAAAACCTAGCCTAACAAGGTGGGAACCAGCCCTTCAAAGTCCCCCTTGGGAAGGGGGATTTAGGGGGATCAAAACCTAGCCTAACAAGGTGGGAACCAGCCCTTCAAAGTCCCCCTTGGGAAGGGGGATTTAGGGGGATCTAGCCTAGGCTATAATCAGGGATTTTCGGCTTAAGTTGACACTAATAGGCACCGTCCCCCTATTTGCTATCAATATCTTAACCCTAAATTACAGATTTAAGTTTTATTATTAATATAATTTAACCACATCTGTTCATAAGCATTTTCCATTTCCCGGGTAAATTGTTTCCCATTCCATAATGGAGCCGTTTGTCGATTTTTGATTAATTTCCAATAAATTTGACTTCGCAAATTCTCATCTGTTCCTAACTTAATCCCCCATTCCACATATTCCTGATCTGTCCAGGCAATTCCCTCTGTAATTCCCGCATTGATCATCATTGTATAACTATTTCGGGCTGAAAATTGTTGTCCGACTAGAGTTACCATAGGAATGCCCATCCAGAGAGTTTCCATGGTGGTTGTGGCTCCATTATAGGGGTAAGTATCCAGTACCACATCAGCAATGGCTAAATTAGCTCGATGGATGGCTTCTGTTGGTGACGACGGTAGTAGTTTTAAGCGATCGCAATCTACCCCCACAGAGTCAGCAATTTCAGAATAAAAAGTTTTGAGTGATTTTTGATCGGCTACTCCTTTAATAATAAAATAACTATTAGGAACAGCCTTGAGAATTTCTAATTGTAATTGAGCGGTGTGGGGATGATATTTATATCCCCGTTGAGCCGTAAAATAAATAATAGCATCACTGGGAATATCCAACTGATCTCGCCGAACGTTCGGAAGACCCACTTCAAAACCATTAACAGCCAAATAAGTTTGAGGGAGACGCCAAATTTTTTCATTGTAGTAACTTTGAGCATCTTCAGCTAACACATAAGGGTCAGCAATATAATAATCAATGGTAGGAATTTCCGACGCATCCCAGCCTAACCAAGTTACTTGTACAGGTGCAGGCTTAACCGCCATAGCCTCGGAAGTTGTTGTCAAAGTCAGACTATCAAGATCAATTAAAATATCAATTTCATCTTGATCAATTTTTTCAGCCGCTTCCAGACCACTGAAGTCTAATTTACGCACATTTTCAATATTATTAACATACCACTCTTGGACTTGATTGTAATTATAATGATCGTAACAAATAAAATAACCATAAATTTCAAACTTCTCTTTGTTATGATATTGAAATAACCACCGCGCCAGCCAACCCACGGAATGGGTACGAAAACAATGGGAAATATATCCGATTTTTAAGCGTCGCTCAACAGAAGCCTGATTTAAACGGGTAGCTTGTCTGTTGTGATATCGTTCTATTTGTTCTTTCGCATAGTTTTCTATATTTAATTGAGCCAGGTTAGAAACTTGACTTCTTAGCCTGGTATTTTCTTGAGGATTATCTTCAAAGTAGGGGAAAAAAAACATTGTATTAAATAATCTAATCGTCTCCACTTGCGATAAATTGGTTGGCTGTTCTTCTAACAACAATTTTAATAAATCTTTTTGCTGTTCCGTGGCTTCAGAAAATTCTTTCCAGTAGCCTCCAGCACTCATTAATCCTCGAATAATTAGGTGGATGGCAAAAAATTTTTCGGCTAAATTTTTCGTTATGGAAAAATAGAGTTTAGCAGCTTGGATTCCCTGGTCAAAAAGGTTACTATCTTGATATACAGAAGCACTAAAACAGAGTAATTCAGGATGTTCAGGAGCTAAACGCAAACCCAGTTCAGAAAATTTTGCTGCGGTACTGGGTTGTTTGGCTGAGTGAGCCATTTTATAGACAAAAGGAATTATAAGTTGATTAATAAAGACATCGGTGTTCCGAATATGAACTAAACTGGCTTCTGTTAAATTGAGTGATGAAGTGAGTAAGGGAGCGCAATCTAAAACACTTTTAATCACTTGAAGTAATAATTCTGAATCTACCGTTGCTGATTCTTCTTTGAGCAACTCAAGTAAACCTAGCTCAGTCGGTTCTTGACCTGTGTAGGTTTGTAAACACATTGATAATCCGGTTAAATGCAATAGATTATTAAGATATGTAGGCTGAATTTCTCGGATATGTTGTCGAATTGCCCAGGCTACAGCATAGTCTTCTAATTCTAAGCGTTGTCGCTCGGCTTCGGTTTCCAAGACCTGAATTAATTCTTGAGTCCACTCCTCTATTTGTTCTGGCTCCCCATCGGCCATCCCAAATAACCAAGTGGTTTGTGCCTCTGCTTCTTGCCCTTGCAATAGCAACATCAATCCTAAATACCAATAGTAAGATTTTATTTCTGGTTGGACTTCAATAGCTTGTTCATAGAGCTTTTCAGCCTCGGTATAATTCTTTTTTAATAACAATTGTTCAGCTTTTTCTTGCCAATCCGATGTCGTAGATAGTAGATCTTGAGCAACCATATCATCCTATTTAATCATTAAAAAAATATATACAACAAAGCAGGTAGAAATAACAACTCCACCTGCTTATTGTTTTTAACAAGGCAATTCCTTCAAACCGACAGTTACTACTTCGTGACTTCAGTCATAGTAGTTGGACAAGTTAATTTTGATCCATCATTATTCGTAAAATCAGGAACTCCTGGGACAGTGGTTTCACAAAGAACACTCTGAGCCGTCTTGGCTTCACTGCCCGCAACCGTCACTAATCCAACACCACCAGCATACCCTTTTAAAGCAGCAGTGTTTATGGGTGTAGCCTTACTACCGACGTTACTCGTTGTAGTACCACTGATAGAATAGTTATAGTTAGAGGTTTGTGTTTTGAGGCCAATTCCTAGTTGCGAGACATCAGATCCAAAACCATTATTTTCCACAAAGAAGGCTTGCTGACCTTTGTTAATGGAAGAAATATATTGTTTCCCTTCGGATTGTTTGGCTTTGTTAGCTTGGCTGAGGAAAGAAGGTAGAGCGATCGCAGCCAAAATACCGATAATGATAATAACAACTAACAATTCAATTAAGGTAAAACCTTCTTCTTTTTTTCTACTAGAAACGTATTGCAGGAATTTCGCTTTCAGTTCAGTCTTCATAATCTTTTCTCCGTTTGGGGGGATGTTTAACTTCTTATCTGATATTTCTAACTTACCCACTACTCTAAAGTTTCATATCACCCCAACAAAAAATTTTTTTAATTTGATCCTGAATGCTGCAAAAGTACATACAGAAAGGCATCTAGGGTCGTTAGTAGTTCCTTAACCTGTTCAAAGGCAATTGGACGAGTGATCGGGTCTAGGTTAATGGGGTCTACGGGCTGGATCTGTTGCCAACGTTCTACCAGGGACATAAGGGGCTGTTCTGCCTCCCACAGGGGCAGCAAACAGGCAGCACGACGACTTTCAAGGGTGATTGGTAAAAGAGTTGGTAACTTCACATATTGACTGATTTCAAAAGGCTTTTGGGTCTTGACACACTCAATTAAGTCCTCTTTAGCTTTAGTTGTTTTCAGTTGGGGATGGAGATGGACTTGGGCCGTTTGCCAGTCTGTGTCTGTCCAGTTGCTAACGGGAACAATAGACTGATTTATGATGGGATGACCACACCAAAAATCAAGCAAACGATGGATAGGATGTAAGAGTTCATAGAAATGTAAGCGATCTTCTACCGAGAGTTCGGGTAGACTCATCCCTAAAAATACAGGTAAATTCTGAGCATCCTTAAATAAGTCCGTAACTTCCCAGTTTCGCCAGTTCACCATACTAATTAATTCTAAGTCTGAGTTTCTTAAGGCTGCAAAAAGGTCAGGAATGGTGTAACCTTTATCTCCTTGAAACAGATAATTCATTAATACCCATTCTTTGTCTTTTATTTTTTCATGATTATAGGTTTGTGATTTCAATAAGACTTGATCTTTCAACGCCTCCATGATTTCCCCAGTTAACTCAATCTCTAAATCCGTCGGGTTATCATCCATTAATCCCATCATTTTGAATAGGGATTGTGCTCTGAAATAATTAACACGCTGAAACGCACTATGAAGATTACTTCTAATTATTCCCTCTGGCTTTAAAACTGACTTCATCGCCTTGAGAGGAATTGTAATATCAGGGAATAAATAGAGGGATTCATCATTGTTAATATAATCAAACTCATACCCAAGTTTTGGTAAGTCTTCTATCGGTAAAACATAAAATTCGGCATGGTCAAATCCATGAAATTTTAAACGCTGACGGGCTAGTTCAATCGAGGGTTCAGAAATATCAATTCCCACAATTTTAGCCCCTGGATTGGCTTCGGCTAAGACTAAGGACTTATATCCAGTTCCACACCCAGCATCTAAAATGACTTTTTCTTCTGTGTTAATAACTGTTTTATGTTTGAGATAATAAGGCGTGACTAAATTATGAATAAACAGCAATTCATAATCATTTTTCGGGGATTGTTCTAAGGGAGTTCTAGGATAGGGTGCTGAGTCAAACTGTTGACGAATTTTTTCTAATAATTCAGGATCGTGATTTTCCATGATAGTTTTTTCTGTTAATTATAGTAGTCGAGATCGGGGATTTTTTTCCTTTTTTTAATTCATTTTAAAGCGATCGCTCTAACAGAATATACAAAAACGGTTCCAGATCACTGAGTAATTCTTTTACTTGCTCAAAAGCTATCTGATCATTAATCAATTCTAAGGTAACAGGGTCTACAGGTTGGATCTGTTTCCATCGCTCTACTAAAGACATCATCGATTGTTTTCCCTCCCACAACGGCAGCAAACAGCCAGCCCGACGACTCTCAATGTGCAAGGGGACAAGAGTGGGTAACTTGACATAATGGCTAATTTCATAGGGTCGATGAGTGCGAATACATTCCATTAGGTCTTGCTTGGCTTGGTCAGTTGTTAACTGCGGATGCAAATAAATCGTTGCGGTTTCCCAGTCCGTTTGCGTCCAGTCGGAAATATCTACAAGCGTTGTCTCTAGGGGATGACCACACCAAAAATCTAATAATCGATGAACTGGATGTAACAATTCATAGAAATGTAAGCGATCTTCCATGGATAATTCAGGCAAACTAAGGGCTAAAAATGCAGGTAAATTTTCTGGATCTTGAAATAAATTCAAGGGTTCCCACTGTCCCCAATTGACCATGCTGATCATCTCTAAATCTGCCCTTTTTAACATCTCAAAGACTTCAGGAATTGTAAAACCTTTATCTCCTTGTAAAAAGTAATTCATTAAAACCCATTCGTCATTATCTTGTAAGCCTTTTTCCCAAGATTGTGATTTAAATAACACTTGATTTTTTAAAGATTGAATTGTTTCCCTGGCTATTGTTATTTCCATTTCCCCAGGGGTTCCTTCCATTAATCCCATCAGTTTAAACAGGGACTGCGCTTTCAATAAATTAAAACGTCTGTATAAACTGTGGAGATTAGTTCTAATCATACCTACCGGTTTTAAAACCGACTTCATCGCCTTTAATGCCCTGACAATATCAGGCAATAAATAAAGCATTTCATCCGCATTAATATAATCAAACTGATAACCGAGTTGAGCTAAGTCTTCGATCGCCAACACATGAAATTCAGCATGATCAAACCCATAAAAGCTTAAACGCTGACGGGCTAGTTCAATCGAGGGTTCAGAAATATCAATTCCCACAATTTTAGCCCCCGGATTGGCTTCGGCTAAAACCAAAGACTTATATCCGGTTCCACATCCAGCATCTAAAATAACTTTACCTTCTGTATTAATAACTTTCTGATATTTCAGATAATAAGGTGTGACTAAATTATGAATAAATAGCAATTCATAATTATTTTTCGGGTTGTCTTCTAAGGGAATTCTCGGATAGGGTGCTGAGTCAAACTGTTGACGGATTTTGTCAAATAATTTCGGGTCTTGATTTTGCATTGGTATTTGTAAAGTAAACTATTAAATGGCGATCGCACAAAACCTAAGAAACCGGGTTTCTCACCCAGATTTTAGTAATTATATCCAGATTTTTTGTTGAGAAACCCAGTTTCTGCCTAGTTGCGATCGCACTCTCTATTTTTATAGAATGCCATCTATGGATAACAAAATCACATTTCTGCTCAAAGTTCTACTTTTGTCCCTGGGACTATCGGTTTTGATTAAGTTCGTTGGCCCATTGCTGGCAATTCCCCCATCCTCAACCATTGCCCTAGTCGCCGTTTGCTTACCTTCGGTGATTCTAGCCCTATTATTTAGTTGGCGGGCCAGACAATATCCTCAACAGCCAGAATAGTTGAGCAAAAAATCATGAAAACTATTAGTGAAATTAACGATAAAATTGTTCAAAATCGCGCTGTTGTTTGGACAGTGGAGGAACTCAAAGCCCGAGTTACCCCCGATAATATCGCCCAAATTGCTGAACAGGTTGATGTGATCACCACCGGGACATTTGAACCGATGGAAGGCTCCGGGGCGGTGATTAACTTAGGTCATACCGATCCCCCAATTAATATTAAAACCTGTTGGTTAGATGGGGTTCCCGCCTATAGTGGCTTTGGAGCGGTAGATCTATATTTGGGAGCCGCCCAAATGATAGACGACGCCGAAGAGACCCGAGAACGCGGAGGAGGTCACGTAATTGAAGATTTAATTGCGGGAAAATCGATTCATCTCAAAGCCTCTGGCGTGGTTTCTGACTGCTATCCTCGCAATTCCTTTGAAACCACAATCACCAAAGATACGATTAACCAATTTTACCTATTTAATCCCCGCAATCTCTATCAAAATTTTATTGTGGGGGTGAATGGAGGCGATCGCCCACTTTATACTTATCTTGGCCCCTTACAACCCTATTTAGGAAATGCGGTTTATTCCAACCCCGGAGCCCTTAACCCTTTGCTCAACGATCCTGATTTACAACTGATTGGCATTGGGACTAAAATTTTTATCGGAGGAGGAATTGGGTATATTACTTGGGAAGGAACCCAACATTTTCCCCTACAAAAACGCTTAGAAAATCGGACTCCCATTGGCCCGGCGGCGACCTTAGCATTAATTGGAGATGCGAAACAAATGAATCCCTATTGGGTACGGGGTTGTTATTTCCACAATTACGGCCCTTCATTAATGTTAGGAGTAGGAATTCCGTTACCAGTTTTGAATCAAGAAGTAATTGTTCGTTGTGCCGTTTCTGATCAAGATATTGTCGCGCCTGTAATTGATTTTGCCATTCCTCGGCGGGTACGCCCTACCTTTGGTTTAGTGACTTATAGCCAACTAAAAAAAGGCAAAATTTCTATAGAAGGGAAAAATATCAAAACCGCTCCCCTAGCCAGTATTTCCCGTTCTCGTGAAGTTGCCCAAGAGTTAAAAAAATGGATTGAATCTGGAAGTTTTACCCTCACAGAACCCGTGGCTCCTATCTGTGATCATCGTTCTTTTATTCCTCAAAATATTTGGGGTTCTCAAATTAGTTTAGAGTGAATTAGTTATAGCAACCGCGCCTAGTTATTAGGACTAATTATCGGCTGTCATTACCGCGAAAGCGGTAATCCATGTCAATAGCGTTATGGCGACTGCTATATCAGTGTAAGATTTATCCCAAGATTATTATAATCAAACTTCACTGATAACTAACAACTAATAACTAACAACTAACAACTAACAACTGATAACTGATAACTGATAACTGATAACTGATAACTGATTTTAGCTTTCTTCCGAGGAAGATTTGCGTTTTAACGGTTTAGGAATCGGTTCTCGACGCTCAGGAGGCGGAGCATCATCGGATTGGAATTTAGGTTTATAGGGAGGACGAGATCCAGAGTTAAACTGACCTTGACCGGAGGGTCTTCTGGGGCCGCCTTTTGGGAACGGAGGTCTGCGTTTTTTAGTCGGAATCATGCCGATATCGTGGCTTTCTTGGATGACTAAATAATCTTCTTGTAACTGAACGTGCAAATCCCAAAAATGACCGACGGCTCTCATCCCGGCAATTCCCATCAGTTTCAGTTTAAAAAACTTAGGTTTATCATTATCTTTGCGGGGAGCTTGGCGAATTTTAACAATCACATACTTCTCCACCTCTTGAGATTGATAAACCACCTCGCCACGAATAGAAAAATAGCCCTGGTGAACATTTGCTAAAGCGCTCGTTTTCTCCTCCGATGCTGTTAATTCAGTTTCAGAAGTAACGGCGGTTGAATCATCGGGTGATGGCTGAGATCTGAGAGTTTGGGGTTCCCAAACCCCCATAATTTGAACGTGCAGACTATCTTCTTCTTGGCGTGTACGGGGATAAACCACCCAAAGATGATCTTGGTCTAAGTCAATATGTTTTTTCACTAAACTCATCACCCGACCCAGTAACACCGCATCCAGAAGTTTACCTTCACTGGTGAGTAAGGTTCCCTGGGTAAACTGATCCACAGAAGGCATATATCGGCCATGAACTAATCCAATCGCCCGATATTGACGGGCTTCGCTGGGGGGCGGAATCGGACGTTGCCAGAGTCGCTCGATGGAGTCGAGAGAGTCGGGTTCTAATTCTGCGGTTTGATCGATTTGATCCGGTTCAGACGGGCTAGGGCTCGTCTGGGGTGTTTCTTCTGGGGTTTCTAGGATGACACTTTCACTTTCGTTTGGTGTATCCATGGAGACATCTTGAGACATATTCACGGCCGGCTCACTAGCGGGAGTTGAGCTTGAAGAACGTTTGGATCGAGAGGAACGATTGGGAGAAGGACTCATAACACCTCTTAGCGGAGACACATCCCTTATGGGAGCGAAGACATAGAAAATAAAAACCCTTTTTCTCTAAAAATTGATCCGGGGCTCTATACTAAACATTAAGTCACGGATCAACACTATCAGGACATTTCAATATTTGCACTCCTGCTTGAGAAGGAGGCAACCGTTACTCTCACAATTAATCCGGGTCAACTTGCCTATTTTAGCAAAAATTTGGGGTTGAAAGCCCCGTGGTTCGACGATGGCTTTTGATTCTGGGAATCTCGGTGCAGATAGGATCAACCCCGGGCTTTCGACATCAACTGTTTCTGTTAACATATTAGCTGCAAGGAAGTTGGCCTAATAGGTACGGGATTGAGTTTCATGGTAGATAAACGTCGTGGGTTCGTTAGTGTGGTCTTGGTTTTAGCGGTGATTGCCTTTGTGGGATTTTCCATGGGGCCGTTAATTGGTGGGATTGTGGAAAATAATCAGTCGAAACCACCGACTCCCAACCCAACAACACCATCAGCCCAAACCGGGAAACAATCGGATTTACAAGCGCAAGCTCGCGGTTATGAGTTGGTATTGCAGCGAGAACCCGATAATGAAACGGCTTTGAAGGGTTTATTGGAGGCGAGGTTACAACTGATTCAGTTTAAACAAGCCGAAGTTAAGGACGTAATTGAACCTTTAGAAAAACTATCAAAAAAACATCCTGAAGATACGCGCTACAGTGTTTTATTAGCCCAGGCCCAGGCCCATAGCGGAGATCAAGAGGGTGCGGCCCAAACCTATCGGACAATTTTAGCCAGTCAACCCGGAGATATCCAAGCCCTACAGGGTTTAGCAAATTTATTTCTACAACAAAAACGTCCCGAAGCGGCCATAGGATTGTTACAGGATACCTTGAAAGCCGCTGCTAATGCGAATCAAACCGTACCAAATACCATTGATGAAATGTCGGTACAGTTGATTTTGGGCCAGGTTTACGCCGAGGATAAACGCTATGATGAGGCGATCGCTATTTATGATGAAGCGATCAAAAATGATCAAAAAGATTTTCGTCCAGTTTTTGCTAAAGCTCTGGTTTTAAAAAAACAGGGAAATCCAGGGGAAGCGGAACCTTTATTTGCTCAAGCGGTGGATTTAGCCCCAGCGGTTTATAAGGATCAAATTCAAAAACAAGCAGGAGGTAATATGGCTCCAGCTAAGTCGGTTGACCCCGTTTCTCCTAATACTTTAGAAACTCAACCGGAAACCGATGCTGCACCCAAAACGCCAGCCGAGTAAACCGACGGCTTTCTACTCCCAAATCTAGTGATCAATTCCTTACAATAGAGTTAGGGAAACATTAATTTTTGTCACCATGAAATTGAAACGTCTAGGCCATGTTGCTATTTGTGTGAACGATATCGACTCCTCCGCAGAGTTTTATCAAAACTTAGGGATGGATTTAGTTTGGAAGGATGGGGACTGGGCCTATTTAAAAGCCGGTGAGGATGGATTGGCTTTACTGAGTCCGGGTTACGATCAGGCTGGGCCTCACTTTGGTTTTGTATTTAGCGATCGCACGGAAATGGAAAGTGCCTACCACAGTTTAAAGACCCAAGGAATTCCGGTAACAACGATTCATGAACATCGGGATGGTACGGCTTCCTTTTATGGTCGAGATCCAGACGGAAATGGCTTTGAATACCTGTATGAACCCATTAAATAAGTTAAGGGCATTTTAACCAAAAACTATGTTTCAAAAAATTCGCTGGGGAAATCGCCGGGGTTCAATATTTTATGCTTGGGCTGAGGCGGATTTGTGGCTACTGGGGGCTTGTATTCTTCTGACCGTATTTGGCGGAGTTATGATCCGCAGTGTGGAATTACAGCAAGGTTTAACCGAATGGTGGCAACATTGGATCACCGGAGCGATTGGTTTAACTTTAGCTTTGATTATTTCCCGTTGCCGTTATGAACGTCTGATTCAGTGGCGATGGGTGATTTATGGAATTATCAATTTATCGTTAATTGCGGTACAAATTATCGGGACAACTGCATTAGGGGCGCAACGATGGATTAATATTGCGGGTTTTCATGTCCAACCTTCTGAGTTTGCTAAGGTCGGAATTATTATTACTTTAGCGGCCCTCCTCCAAGAGTTAAAAACTCCACATTTGGGGGATATGATTCGGATTTTAGCGATCGCGGCGGTTCCTTGGGGATTAGTATTTATTGAACCCAACTTAGGAACTTCTTTAGTATTTGGTGCGATTACTTTAGGGATGATGTATTGGGGTAATATTCATCCGGGCTGGTTAATTTTGTTGGTTTCTCCGGTGGTCGCTGCCATTGTTTTTAATGTCTATCTTCCGGCGGGGATAATTTGGGCTGTATTAATGGGTTTTGTTGGTTGGTGGAGTCTGCCTTTAAAATGGTTGACTGGCCCGGTGGCTCTATTAGTAAATTTGGGAGCTGGACAGTTAAGTCATATCCTCTGGAATGTGTTGCAAGACTATCAAAAAATGCGACTGATTGGATTTTTAAATCCTGAGCAAGATCCTTTAGGAAGTGGCTATCATTTAATTCAGTCTCGCATTGCCATTGGTGCGGGACAATTATATGGACGGGGACTTAATCACGGCACTCAAACCCAATTGAATTTTATCCCTGAACAACATACGGATTTTATCTTTTCAGCCGTTGGGGAAGAATTGGGTTTTATCGGTTGTATTGCGGTATTAGCAGTATTTTGGTTTATTTGTTTACGCTTAGTGATTATTGCCCAAACTGCTAAGGATTCGTTTGGGTCTTTAATTGCCATTGGAGTCCTTTGTATGCTACTATTTCAGGTATTTGTTAACATTGGAATGAATATTGGTGTAGCACCCGTTACCGGAATTCCTCTGCCTTTCTTAAGTTATGGTCGATCTTCATTACTGAGTAATTGGATAGCTATTGGCATTGTACAATCAGTGGCTAACTACCGACAAAGAATTAAGTTCTAAGTCATGTTAGCTTGAATATTAATCAGGATTATTTCCCTAATTTAATATTTTTTTGCTCAAACACTATTGTTTTTAATGCTATGCAAAAAACATTCACCGTCTATTTATTGGTTTTGGTAATTGCTAACTTTCAGATTTTTGTATATCCGAGTTTCGCTGCACCGGAAACACAGATTTCCCAAACTGTTCAGTGTCAGCCCGATGGCAATACTTTGGAAATGCGAAAATGTGCCTCTGATCAATATCAAATCGCGGATCAAAAGCTAAATCAAACTTACCAGAAACTCATCGGTCAATTATCCCCAGAACGAAAAAAACGCTTGATTGAAGCACAACGGGCTTGGATTTCTTTTAGAGACAAAACCTGTAGTTTTGAATCCAGTCAAGTTTTAGGAGGGACAGCCGAACCCTTATTATTAACCCAATGTTTAGCAAATGTGACTCAGCAAAGGGTACGAGATTTACAAAATTATTTAGCTGAAATTAAGTAATGTTTACCAGTTCCTGGTTAAATTCCGAGATGAATCGAATCCGTAAGATTTTGCCTTCTATTCTCGGCTTTTTGCTATTTTGTCTGTCGATTTGGGCGATCAGTCAAAAGTTAGAAAAATATTCTATAGATGATGTTTTGATTAGTCTATCTAATATTCCTAAAATCAATAGGCTGGGAGCAATTGCTTTCATGATTATTAGTTATTTAATGACAACAGCCTATGACATTTTAGCATTTATTTATATCGGTTTTCCCCTAAACTATTTTAAAATTAGCATAGGGGCATTTACCAGTTATGCTATTAGTAATAATGTGGGGTTGTCCTTCTTAACCGGGAGTGCGGTTCGCTATCGCTTGTATGCAAAATGGCGCGTCCCTCCGGGTGTCATTGCTCAAGTAATTGCCTTTACTAATTTAACATTTTGGTTAGGATTATTAGGAGTCTGTGGATTAGTTTTCCTGTTAACTCCCTTGCAAATTCCTAGTATTTTAGATTTACCCTTTGTTTCAGTTCGTCCAGTGGGAATCATCTTTCTCCTAGCCGTTGCTATTTATTTATTATGGGCCGGTTTTAATCATAAACCCGTGAAATTGGGACAATTAGAATTAAACTTGCCCACTGTTAGTATTTCACTAGCTTTAATTGCTTTTGCTACCTTTGATTGGGGGGCGGCTGGAGGGGTTTTATATGTATTATTACCCGCAGGTAGCACGTCTTCTTATCTAAGTTGTTTTAGTATTTATTTGTTGGCAATGATAGCCAGTATGATTAGTAGTATTCCGGGGGGCTTAGGGGTTTTTGAAACTGTGGTTTTAACCTTAGTTTCTTCGGAAGTAAATCCAGCTAAGGTTTTAGGATCTTTATTAGCTTATCGGGCTATTTATTATCTACTTCCTATGATTGTGGCAACTTTATTGCTGGTAATTAATGAACTAAAAAAGCAGCAATAATCCCCTTTATTATCGGTAATTATGACGATGAAATTTGCACCCCCAATTTCCACTCAAACCACAGGTTTATCTCTTTTCGTCGCTAGAATTTTAGCTTTAATTGTTACGGCTAATTTCTGTTTAGTTGTTTTTGATTTAAGTTATATTAGACTTCGTAGATTTTATTTACAATGGAGTCAACATCAAGCCCAATCTGAAAATACCCCTAAAAATCAATATTTGCAGCAAGTTGATCAGCTTGAAAAAACAATTAATCAATTTGGAATTGAATCTGAGGAAGTTAAGTTACTATTAACAGATATTCGTCAGTCTAGTTTAGAATTATTTATAGAAAATCCCCCATTTCGGGTTCTCAATTCCTATGGGACTTTAGCAGAAATTCAAAAGCGCTTTCAGAATCATGTCAAAATTAATGATTTCCAGCAAGCCTTGGAAACTTTCTGGAGTCCTGATTTTTTCAATCAAAAACAATGGCAAAAAGAGTTAGAATTTTTTAATCAAGATATTAGATTTTTAATTTTATTTAATGAACCCAGTTTAACCTATGATATTATTAAAGGGATTGAACCAGATCGATTAACTCAAAGTTATTTAGTTAAAGTTTCAGAATTAAAAGTTTATTTAAAATACAATCAATTAAATACTCCTAAAGCCCAAACTTTACTCAAAGATCTCCGAAAATCTAGCGCTAATATTATTGATCGGACTTATTTTTTACAATTAGAACATAATTTAGGGCCATTAACAGCAGCGAAATATCGCATGATTGATCATATTTATAGCCGAGATCCCAAAGTAACAACTCGGCTAACTCCTACCTTAAAATTTTTATATCAAATTAACCTATTAAATTTTTTAGCCCCGGAGTTAATTTGGGCCGACCGCTCCTCCAGAGAAGCTTTTTATATCTTTTGGAGTGTGGAAAATTTAGAAAAACAAGGATGGGAGCAGGAAATAGAGTTTTTTGAAAATGAAATTCAAAATTTAATGGAGTCATTCTATTTTCGACAATTGAGTTTAAATGGTGAATTTGTCAATAGATTCTGGTTGATTGATTTACCTTGGATCAGCCTATTTTTCTTAATCTTCTTAATGGAAATCTATGTTCTTCGTTCTCGCCAACCCCAATTAACACTAAGGGAAGCAATTTTAAAATTATGGTATTATGTGTTTTTATTAATTCCTAAATTATTGTTTTTACGTTTTATTTCAGCCGTTTATCACTTAAATCGAGCCAATTTTCCCAGTTTACAACCAACGATTGATTACCTAAAACTCAAAATTATTTATAGTTTTGCTCAAGAATTAGTTCAGGTTTTAGTCAATCAAGGGGTTGATAAAATTCAAGATTTTGTTAAACAAGGAAGCCTGAAAAAGTTAATCAATCCTCCTTCTTCCTATCAATCTATTTCCTTAGAAGATATTGAACTCGAATCCCAGTCTCCCCCCAGAATTTCTAACCAAATTGTTGAGATTACAATTGCTAAAGTTTTACCCACCATTCGTCCTGAATTAGAGGCTTACCTGCACTATCAAGTCACTAACTCGATTCAACAGTCTCCGATTTATAAAGGATTCAATAAAATTCCTTTGATTGGACATTTGCCTCAACAAGTTGCTGATAGTGTTGTTAAAAAAATTGCAATTACCATTTCAGAAAATCCTAAAAAATCCCTGGAAGCGGGGAAAAACAAACCCCCAGATTTTATCGCCATGCAGTTACAAAAACACTTGACACGACAGTTTGTCGATACATTAAGAATGGAATTACAAAAAGAACAAATTGTTGATGATGTCGAATTAATTTTAGTCAAGTGGTTAGAAGGGTTAAAATCCAATCAAGTTAAAGATTTAGAAGCTAAACAAATTATTAAAACGGCTAATATTGAAGAAAATAAACAAATTTCTCCTAGTCCAGATTGAAGGATTATATTAATAATTTTTAATCGGTCGGAGGTGCGTGAGCTTCGCTTACACACCCTAGGGCTTTTTGGGTTTAATTTTCATTAATTAATATGAAGTAAAATTTTAAATTTTTTACAAGTTTGACGGCCTGTCTTTTGACAACGGTGAACCCATTTTGCACCATAGAATAATTGATTCAATTTCCTAACAGGAGAACACCGATGAAAAGAATAATTTCAGTTTTGTTAGTCATGACCGTGGCTATTTTAAGTTTTGTTCCTAATGCTTTCGCCGCCGATTTAGTCAGTGGAGCTAAAATATTTTCGTCAAATTGTGCCTCTTGTCACGCCGGAGGGAAAAACCTAGTTAATGCGGCAAAAACTTTGAAAAAAGCAGATCTGGAAAAATATGGGATGTATGATGTCCAGGCAATTATAACCCAAGTAACAAACGGGAAAGCAGCCATGCCCGGCTTCAAAGGTCGTTTAAAAGACGATCAAATTGCTGATGTTGCAGCTTATGTATTAGCTCAAGCCGATAACGATTGGAAAAAGTAATATAGCAAATTTTGCTGAATAATTTAGGGTAGGAGTAATTAATAAATTACCCCTACTTGATTTTTATTCAAATAATCTATTACACTAAGTAATTAGTAGTATTTTTATATATTTCCTATGGCTCCTCTGCCTAATTATCGTCCTCGGCAACTTTCCCTCGGCCCGTTAGAAACGGAAATCCTAGAAATAGTCTGGGAATTGGGTATAACTACGGTTAAAGATGTCCATGAACGGATTTTATCTGACCCGAATCGAGAATTAGCTTATACTTCAGTAACCACCGTATTACGTCGTTTAACTGATAAGGGTTGGTTAGCTTGTAATAAACAGGAACGGGCTTTTTATTGGCAAGCTTTACTAACCCGTGAACAAGCCCAGGCTATTTTAGCCTATGATCGTTTAAATCGATTTTTAGCTATCAGTAATGCGGATATTGTTGCTTCTTTTGCTGATAGTTTAGATACCGCTAGTTTAGATCAAATTGATGCCATTGCCTCACGCCTTGATGCTATTCGTCGCCAACGGGAGGGACAACAATAATGCACTTAATGATTATTTTATTCGCCCTAGGATGCGCGGTCGGTTTGCGACTAATACCCTTAACTCAAGGGGGAAACTGGCATCAACGCTGGCAAAAATCTCTATTTTTGTTTATCTGTCCGCCTTTGGTTTTGTTAATGACCGCTTTGGCGGTATTATCAATGGGAACAAAGGGGGAAATGTTGGGACTCAAAGCTAGTTGGTTTAGTTATTTTCTGGCTTTGGGATTTGTGGTTTGGGGGATATTCACAGGTATTAAGTTAATCGGTCAATTGTGGCAATCTCAATACCGAATTCATCGCTTATCTCAACAGGTTATCCTAGGAAAAACAGCGCGAATTTTAGAAGATGATTTTCCCTATAGCGCTCAAATTGGATTTTGGCAGCCGGAATTAGTAGTCAGCCAAGGATTATTAAACCTCTTAGATGATACCCATTTAGAAGCAGTAATTGCCCATGAACAAGCCCATTTAAACTATCGGGATACTTTTTGGTTTTTTATATTAGGTTGGCTACAAACCTTAACCAGTTGGCTTCCAAATACCGAGCAACTATGGCAAGAATTACTATTATTAAGGGAAATGCGGGCTGATCGTTACGCCATCCAACAAGTTGACTCGTTAGTATTAGCAGAATCCCTATTATATCTTGCCCAAGCTCCATTTAAATCCCCCGATTATGGAAATTTATCCTTTAGTTGTTCGATTCGTAGTAGTCGTTTAGAAGAAAGAATAGATGCAATTTTAACGGAAGATGCTGATGCTTTAACCTGGGGATGGTGGGTCTGGATATTACTATTTTGGGTCTGTTTACCTTGGATTACATTACCTTTCCATTATTCCTAATCATATAGCAGGGAAAACCGGAACAGGGAACACCGGAACAGGGAACACCGGAGGAAAAGACTTCACCGTCTAGCTTTGCTGCATCACTCTTTGTCCTAATAGGTCTGGCGACTGCTATAGCAATTCTTTGAATACCCTAAACCCCTCCTCCTCGAATTTATAGCAGTCGCGCCTAGAAATTAGGACATCAACTGATGCTCAAAACTCTTTTCTTCCCTGTTGCCCGTTGCCTGTTCCCTGTTCCCTGTTATAGTTTGTTGACGATAGCGATAATAGGCGGCACAAGCGCCTTCAGAAGAAACCATTGGCGCCCCTAACGGATGTTCGGGAGTGCAACGGGTTCCAAAAACCGGACATTCCTGGGGTTTTTTAATCCCTTGGAGAATTTCACCACTAATACAATCTTGGCAAGGGGAAGAAGCGGGAATTAACTGTTGAGAATTAAACCGTTTTTGAGCATCAAAATTAATATATTTTTGTTTAATTCCTAACCCACTTTGGGGAATTTCTCCCAGTCCTCGCCATTCCCGGGGGACAATTTCAAAGACTTCTTGAATGATTGTTTGAGCCGTTTCATTTCCCTCTGGACGCACGGAACGATTATATTGATTTTGTAATTTATATTCTCCGTTTTCCAGTTGTTGAATACAGAAATAAATGCCTTGTAAAATATCAATAGGTTCAAACCCAGTTACAACAATTGGAATCTTATATTTATCAACAATAGGTTCATATTCCGTATATCCCATAACGGTACAAACATGACCCGCGGCTAAAAACCCTTGCACCTGACAATTAGGACTTGATAATAGGGCCTCCATCGCTGGCGGAACCAAAACATGAGATACTAGAAGGGAAAAATTATTAATATTTTGTTGGTGGGCTTGATAGACTGCCATGGCGGTAATTGGAGCAGTGGTTTCAAAGCCAACCGCAAAGAAAATTACCTGTTTTGTTGGGTTTTGTTGGGCAATTTTTAAACAATCTAAGGGATTATAAATAATTCGGATATCTCCCCCGGTAGCTTTAACACTTAATAGGTCTTTTTCACTCCCTGGAACTCGTAACATATCTCCAAAGGAACAAAAAATAATATTAGGTAAAGAAGCGAGGGCAATAGCTTGATCAATAATATTAATATCGGTGACACAAACGGGACAGCCAGGGCCATGAATTAAGGTAATTTCTGAGGGGAGAAGTTCATCAATTCCATATTTAACAATAGAATGGGTTTGTCCTCCACAAATCTCCATAATTTTCCAGGATTTTGTGGTGATTGATGCGATCGCTTTTGCATAATCCTGAGCTAGTTTTCCATCCCTATATTCATCAACAAATTTCATAATATTATTCTACCTAGAAATACTTTTGGAGTGATTCTAACACCCTAATTTTAAGGCAGAAACCATAAAAAAGCATTCCCCGGCCGAAACCAGGGAATAAGGGGGAAGATATTAACCGCCAACGGTGATCGGCTGTCCATCTGCGTCTAATAGTGCTCGTTTGGGGCCGTGAATCGGATCTTCCACAATAATAGTTTGATCTCGACTCGCACCTAACGAAACAATCGCGATCGGAACTTTCATTAATTCTGCCAAAAATTTCAAATAATTGAGGGCCGCTGGGGGTAAATCTTCTAATTTCCGACAGTCTGCGGTCGATTCTTGCCAACCTGGAACCGTTTCATAAATGGGTTCGCACCGGGCAAAGGTTCGCGCACTACTGGGGAAATGGTCGCACCGTTCGCCATCAATATCATAGGCGATGCAAACTTTAATTTCATCTAAGCCATCCAAAACATCTAGTTTAGTAATGGCTAAACAGTCTAAACCGTTAATTCTAACCGCATAACGGCCAATCACCGCATCAAACCAACCGCAACGGCGTTGACGTCCGGTGGTGGTTCCAAATTCTGCGCCGCGATCGCACAATACCTGGCCAATTCCATCCACCATTTCCGTCGGGAATGGCCCCTCACCGACCCGGGTAGTATAGGCCTTTGCCACCCCAATCACCCGATCAATCATGGTCGGGCCAACTCCCGTACCCACACAGGCGCCACCCGCCACCGGGTTAGAGGAGGTAACGTAAGGATACGTCCCATGATCCAAATCTAACAGGGTTCCTTGTGCCCCTTCAAATAAAATATTCCGTCGATCCTGCACTGCTGCGTAGATTTTCAGTGAAGCATCAACGACATGGGGACGCAAGCGTTCTGCATATTGCAAATATTCCGCAATCACCGCTTCCGGGTCAAGGGGCGGGAGATTATACAGTTTTTCGAGAATAACGTTTTTATTGCTAATCGTCCAGCGCAACTGATCGGGTAAACTCTCGGTTTCCATCAAGTCAATGATCCGAATTCCCGTGCGTTCAGACTTATCGGCGTAGGTCGGGCCAATTCCCCGCCCCGTTGTCCCAATCTTTTGAGATCCCCGTTGTTCTTCCGATGCTTGATCCAAGAGGCGATGGTAAGGCATCGTCACATGGGCCGTCTGGGAAATCATCAAATTTTTGGTGGAAATCTTCAGAGACTCCAGTTGATCCAGTTCTTCGATTAAAATTTTCGGATCAATTACGGTTCCTGAACCGATAATGCACTCGGTATCGGGATATAAGATGCCTGAAGGAATCAGGTGCAGTTTGAAGGTTTGATTGTCCACAACAACGGTGTGACCTGCATTTACGCCACCTTGGTAGCGGACAACTACATCTGCTGAACCACTGAGCAGATCTGTGATTTTGCCTTTTCCTTCATCGCCCCACTGGGCACCGATAACAACTACGTTAGCCAAGAGAGTTTTCACTCCGACAGTTTACACAAATCCTGATTATCTATTATTGCGGGAACTCTGTCAAATTAAGTTTTGTGAAATCTTTTGTAGAGAGGGAATGGGGAATAGGGAATGGGGAGTTTTTAGGGTTGTGCTATCGTTGGTAGTCAATATCGTGATCAGTTTATTAGTTAGCCAAGAAACATTGAAACTGAGCAGCGATAGTCCTGGTTTTAACCTTAATTTTCAGAGCCACTATGTCTTTACACGCCGAGTTACATCGCCATTTAGGGGGTTCAGTTGTACCGCGTATTCTCTGGCGGTATTTCCAACGTCATAACCCTCAGTTAACCAAAAGGTTTTTAGAATATGAACAGTTTGAAGATTTTTATACCAAACCCCGCAATACCCTAGATGAATATTTAGAACTACATACCCTGGTGGAAAGTGTACAAACCGTTGAAACCCTCCCCTATTTTATTTATCGGTTGATGCGCGGGGCTTATACTTTTGAAAATTTAGCCTATTTAGAATTACGTTATACTCCCTATTTACGAACTCCAGAACATCTGAGTCAGTCCCAAAGAATTGACTGTATGGCTGAAATTGTGGAAGTCGTCGGAAAAGCTAGTCAAGTTAGTAATACTCCAATTATCACCAGCCAAATTTTATGTATGCACACCCGACTTCCCTTGGAAGTCAACCGAGCTATTATTGATTTAGCTGCCCAAATGCCTCAATATGTTTGTGCCGTTGATATCGCCGGAGGAGATAATCATTATGCTCAACGGTTGGATGAATTTATTAATTTATACAAATATGCCCTATCCCTGGGCTTAAAAACCACCGGACATTTATATGAAACCCCGGAAGGTTGTTATCCTGAATTATTGCCCTATTTGATGCGAATTGGTCACGGGATTCAAATTCCCTTATTACATCCGGAATTATTACCGGAATTAGCCAAAAATCATCAATGTTTAGAGGTTTGTCCGACTACCTATATTAAAACTGGAACTCTCAAGGATATTCAGCAATTGAAAATTGTTTTTGAACGCTGTTTTGATGCCGGGGTTGATATTGCTATTTGTACCGATAACGCTGGATTACATAATGTTCGTTTACCCTTTGAATACGAAAATTTATTAACCCTGGATATTATAGAATTTGAACAATTAGAAGCCTGTCAACAAGCCGCCTTCCGTCATGCCTTTGCCTGGCCCCATCAAAACCCGCCCACACAAATTCTTCACGGCTTATTAAAACCTGAACCCATTATCAGTTATCAGTAATCAGTGAGCAGTTATCAGTTTAAAATTGCTTAACAATTAATAAACAATTTCGTCCATCTTCTTCTCGTTCATAACTTAAATAATCGGCAATATCGCGCATTAATTTTAAACCCCGTCCTCCTCCTGAATGGTGATCAATATCCATGGGCATATGCTTGATTTGTTGCATTAAATCAAAAGGACTTCCTAAATCCCAGATCCGAATTTCAACTTGTTCATCTAAAATGGTGACTTCTAAATCAATCGGCAAATCCGAAGAACATCCCTTGTGGGCGTGACGAACTGCATTAGTAAACCCCTCGGCTAAAGCTAACTGACAGCGTAGCCAAACGAATTTAGGAATAAAGGACTGATACAGTTGATCAAACCAAGACAAAACCTTAGCTAGACTATCTAGGCTAGAAGGAACTTGAAGTGGAGTAGTTTGGGGTAATGGCAATGGTTTTAAACCCTCTTATTCAATCATAATAAGTTTGACTGACTCCCTAAATCTTCAACAGTATTAGGGATGGAGAATCCTTAGACTTCCACGGACTTCATGATCATACAACGGAAGTTAAAACCCAAGTTATCTAGGTTGAACCTCTGCTTTAGCCTGGGATTGACGACCTATCTGGCCTAACTGAGCGATCGCCCGTTGAGTCTTCCTATACCTTACTGCATTTTTAGAAAGTTTTGTAGTTCGGTAGAACCGCAATTGTCCTAAATCAAGTAAAATGATTGTTTGCACACAGAGTACCCCCAATTGTGAAGTTTAAGCAAAATCAAACTATTCAGGAGTTAAAACCCCTTGCTTGGAAATTAAACTGACCTTCTATGGATTAACACTAATATCAGATTAAATTACTGATCTAAGATCACAGCCAATTAACTGAACATTATTCTAAATTCCTTCAGTCTCAAATTCAGTCAACCTTTCCATTAGACTATACTCAAAGAGCAAAGTCTTAACTTGGCCTTGATTACCCTCATCTGGTGTACCGACGTACCTCAACACTCATGTTTAAAATTCTGGTTATCGATGATGATGTTGCCATTTTAGAACTTCTTAAAAGAACCCTGAAGAAACAGGGTTATGATGTCAGCGTGGCGACCAATGGTGAAGAAGGCGTACAACAGGCTAAAGAACTATGTCCGGCATTAATTATTTGTGATTGGATCATGCCCAGGCTCACGGGAATTGAGGTCTGTCGTCAAGTTAAGGCTACCCCAGAATTATCAACAACACAGTTTTTTTTATTAACTTCTTTGGGATCGGTTTCCGATCGGGTTACGGGGTTAGATGCGGGGGCTGATGATTTTATTTCTAAACCGATTGAAATGAATGAACTCTATGCTAGAGTTCGGGCGGGATTGAGATTACATCAATTGAGTCAAGATCTACAAACTCAAAAACAACGCATTGAAGCTGAACTCGCAGAAGCCGCGGAATATGTGCGATCGCTCCTTCCTGAACCCTTGACTGAACGGATCAGAATTGATAGTAAATTTATTCCTTCTCGTCAATTAGGAGGTGACTCCTTTGACTATTATTGGCTGGATTCTGACCATTTATCAATTTATTTATTAGATACATCAGGACATGGTTTAAAAGCGGCTCTCCCTTCGGTTTCCGTGCTGAATTTACTCCGATCTAGGGCAATTCCTAATATTAATTATTATCAACCCAGTAACGTTTTAAAATCCCTAAATACTACCTTTCAAATGACCTACCAAAATGATAAATATTTTACAATTTGGTATGGGGTTTATGATTTTTCAACTCGAAAATTATTGTATTCTAGTGCTGGTCATCCCCCCGCTATTTTACTAACCGGAAAAGATCCAAAAAATCTCAAAATTGAAATGTTAAAAACCCGAGGAATGCCCGTGGGAATGTTTTTAGAAGCTGAATATATAGATGCAACCCATAATATTGAAGAATTCAGTAATCTTTATATTTTTAGTGATGGAGTTTATGAAATCCAGCCACCAGAAAATACCATGTTAGGTTTAGATGGATTTACTCAAATTTTAACAGAATACAATCATTTAGAATCAAACACCTTAGAAGCGGTATTAAACACAGTTAAAAAATACAATGCTAATAATCCCTTTGATGATGATTTCTCCTTACTAAAAGTAAGTTTTGATTGATATTTAGTCAAAAATTATTACCCATTGGGTGTGACTAAAATGGATGATCGACTTGAGGGTGAAATTGGGAAACACCAATCTGCATCAATTCAGATCAACCCCCGTTTTCACCCCGCCTTAGTGAATCAATCCCATCAGGTTAGCTTTCAATCACTTCCAAAAATTTCTCTTGGTTTTCAAAAATCTCGAACACCCGATCCATGCTGGTCAGTTCAAACAAAATCCTAATTTGTTCATTAATAGAACAAACAAATAATCGACTTCCAGCCGATCTGACTGCTTTCAAAGCCAAGACCAATGCACCCAAGCCAGAACTATCCATAAATGTGACATCTTGGAAGTCAATTAATATGGTCTTGGCACCTTTTTCGACTAAAGCAACAATATCCTGCCGAAATTGACTCGCTTTAGTGCCATCTAAAATCCCGTTCGGTTTAAGAATTTTAACATCAGAACTCATAATTTTTTAAGGGTTGAACCCTCCATAAGACTCGCTCGACTCCGTTAGTATAGCTTTGAGTTGAACTCCGTGCCAAATACATCCATTTAACTTGAACAGGTCTATACTGGACTAACCTTAGCCCGATAGAGCAGTTTATTTCCCTGTCGGTATCCAGTATATCGCACAATCACCGGTTCTCCGGGTTGAGCGGTTCCCTGCAAAAGCTGGTGAATATGGGGATCATAAGCAACTTCTGTCCCAACAGGTGCGATCGCTTCTACTCCCCATTCTGTAATCAGTTGTTCTACCGGACTTACAAAACGTAATAATTTGACCGCCGGGAGTTGGGGATTTTCCTGAACTCGATAGACCACCGTTGGCCATTGCAACAGCCAGGACTCCAGGGTGTGCAGACTTTCCCGTTTCCATTCCTCCAACAGCACAGATCGTTGTTCTTCTATCTGGGTTTGTAAACGTTGATATTCCTGTTCTAAATTCCCCCCAGAGGCTTTTGACTGATCAGGGACAGCACCCGGAGCAAACACGGATAGAAGTTCGGTTAGGGAAATGTTTAAACCTTGGCTAATTTTCAGCAAAATACCCACGGGGGTTTGCAGTGCAAGTCCCCGTCGCAGTCGAATAATTTGCAACGGGGAAACCCTGGCTTTTTGACTGAGTTCTTCCAGGCTAGAAACCCCCGCCCGTTGCATTAATTCCTGCAACTGGGAAGTATAGTCGGGTAACGCAGATTCACTCATTTTAAGTTTTAGTTCACGAGTTATCTACCATTGACGGCTCTTTAATTGCCTTGTGAACTACCTACACTGACCTGACGGTACAGTTTAGGCTTCCCAATTCATTGGGGATTGCCTCAGTTTTCATAGATTTTTTACGTCCTGAAGACTTTGGTCTAACATCCCCTCCAAGGGCAGCAGCGCTAGTCCCTAACGCCAAAAGTCGCAAACCTTCATTTTTAATATTTATAGCAGCATTGATATCTCTATCATGCTGTTTCTGGCAGTGTGGACAATCTACAAACCTTACACCCAATGAGTCATATCCTTTTTGCAGCATTGGCATTGGTAGTAGAGTCTGATTACAAAGCCCAGACGAAGGAAAGAAACGACCTATTTCTTGATAGGTATGAGCAAATCTCTGAGCTTTGTATTTCAGCAGGGTTAAAAACATCCCCCAACCTTGGTCACTGATAGCTTTTGCTAAGTTAGGGTTTTTCACTATATTCTTAACTGCCAAATCTTCTACACAAATAACTTGGTTTTCGTATGCTATTTTGCGAGATAGCTTGTGTAGAAAGTCTTCTCTTACTCTAGCTATTTTACTAGATACTTTGGCAACTAAAAGATTGGCTTTACGGCGTTTATTAGAATTTTTATCTGTCTTTTTAGCTAATTTTTTCTGCTTGCACTTTCTATTCTTTTCTAACTGGGCTAACTGCTTTTTAGGCAGGTCATACTTTGAACCTTCAGATGTGATAGCAAAGTTCTTTAAACCCAGGTCAATACCAATAGCGTCTCTGCTCGCAACTACGGGATTATCAACCTGATTAAAAAGAATAGATGCGTAGTATTTACCGTCAGCTTTTCTCGATATTGTTACAGTCGTGAATTTTGCCTCCGGTAGTTCTTGATGAAACACGGTTTTGATCAACCCCAAATTCCCGGGAAACTTAATCACAGAATCTTCTGGCATCAGCTTCACATTTTGGGGATATTGAATCGATTGCTTACCCTGCTTCGATTTAAAGTTAGGGAATTTAGCACGTCCTTCAAAGAAATTGACAAACGCGCTGGAAAGGTTGAATGTGACTCGCTGCAAAACTTGACTATAAGCAAGTCCCAACCATTCATATTCCTTTTTTAAATTAGGAAGCAACTTGTCCATTGCTGCTTTAGAAAGACCTTTTCCGGTTTCTTTATACTCGTTGGTTGTGGCATTGAGCAGATAATTCCACAACCAACGAGTATTACCGAAATATTGCGCTAGATAGGATTCTTGCTGCTCAGTAGGATAAATTCTAACTTTAACTGCTCTGTACATGGTATCGACCTTACCGTATTTACATATCTATGGTAAAACAATTTGGGTCACTGGCGCTACTCAAAACCCAATATTTTGTTCCTCTTGTCGCTGTAGCTTTCTTTGTTTTCGCTACGCTCAAATACAATCAAACTAAGCAACTCGACTCACTCGCAATTCATCTCAACACTGACCTGAGTACAGGTACAGTGTGAGCCTTCTTGCTGCTTAAGATAAATGGGATTCTAAGAACCACAAGCGCTGATCAATGGCGCGGGAAATTCCCGTATACAAATCGGCTGTATCCGCGTCGCCTAATCCGCTTGTTTGATCAATGGCTTCTCGAACCATTTTGCCATAAGCAGCATAGCGATCGGCTAAAGCCACCACATAATCTTTATCATTAGCCAGATCTAAGGGAAATTCCGGTAAAATTGTATCGGCAACCGCCATCCGAGCCGTTCCCATGGCCGTCCCGCCTAAAGCCGTTATCCGTTCAGCAATTAAATCCACATATCCTTCTAATTCCGTTGCCATTTCATCAAAGAGTAAATGCAATTGATAGAAATTAATCCCTTTGACATTCCAGTGGGCTTGTTTGACTTGGGTTTTTAAGTCTAAGGTTGTGGCTAAACTGTAATTAAGAATCTCAATAACTTCGGCGCGGGTGGCTTCGGGCAAATCAATTCGAGTTGCATAAAGACGTTGTTTGTGGCTAGTTGTTACCATGATTGAAAAAGCTCCTTTAAGGGTTTTATTAGATGAATATAAAATTGCAAAATACACATCAAATTAGTCGGACTATATCAGATTTTTTATCTCTCTAAATCTATCTCAAGATGGAGTCTATTCTCCTTTTTCTTGTCTTTTTAGCGCATACTCGTAATGACTTCGACTTTGAACAAATTCAGCTAAAAAATTTAGCTGTTGGTTTTCCGGCATCGGTGATTGAATGGGGGGAAGTAATGTTAGGGTAGGTCGAGGCGAGGATACAACTGTCGATAGACTTGACAACGAAGCTCTCTACCATCGATAAAAGACAATCAAAGACAGATTTTTAACCCATGACAACGGACAATCGACAAAAAAGAATCGCAATATTTGATAGTGGTGTGGGGGGATTAACGGTTTTAAGGGAACTGTACCGTCAACTGCCCAATGAATCCGTTCTGTACTTTGGAGATACGGCGCGGTTGCCCTATGGAACCCGCTCAAAAGAGGAAATCTTGCAATTTGTCCGTCCGATTATTCTTTGGGCGATGCAACAGGATGCCAAAATGGTTCTCATGGCCTGTAACACCAGTTCCGCCCTAGCCTTAGAAACGGTTCAAGATGAATTTGATATTCCGATCCTGGGATTAATTCTCCCGGGTGCGCAAGCTGCGGTGCGGCAAGGAAAACGGATTGGAGTGATTGCCACCCCCGCCACGGCCGCCAGTAATGCCTACCGCCATGCAATTCAAGAAACCGATCCGGCGGTTCAAGTCTGGCAAGTGGGCTGTCCAGAATTTGTTCCCCTGATTGAACAAAACCGGATTCATGATCCCTATACCTATCAAGTGGCACGGGAATATTTAACCCCGTTAATTCAGCAGCAGATTGATACTCTGATCTATGGTTGTACCCATTATCCCCATTTAGCCCCGGTGTTGCGCTCAATCCTTCCGGCTCAAGTTCAGTTAGTTGACCCGGCGGTTTCTTTAGTTAAAGCCACCGCTAAGGAATTAGAACTGTTAGGAATGCGGAATACCCAGCCCCCCAAACCCACAAGGTTTTGTGTGAGTGGCTGTCCGCAACAGTTTGCCGATCTTTCGGTGCAGTGGTTGGGATTCACTCCCGCAGTAGAAGCTACCACCCTACCCGCAATTGAGCCCCTGATCGCCAGTAATCAGTAATCAGTGTAGAGACGCGCCACTGGCACGTCCCTACCACTAATCTGACCCTGAAACCGAGGGGTGAAGTTTTTTGTTCGACGGTTTTGTTGCTATGTTGCGGTATTCTCTGCTACAATTAGTGATTAGATAAATTTTTGGCTAAAAACTAGAGCCAAAAAACTGATTATTGTTTGCCGATCACTGATTTAAGAGAGATATTTGTTGTATACTTAGCCAGGGCTAAGAGCAAATAAATCATCAAAACATAACCCGTGGCCAGAAGCGGGATAATTAAAGGCATATCGTTATAAAACATGATGAGTCAGCCCGAAGAAATAGGAGGAGGAGCAGCAACAAAAGTTTAAAACCCGCTACATCAGGTCAACAGGCGATCGCAACTGCCAACGCTCTTGTTACCCACAAACAGAAGATTTCTACGGGAAATTCTCATTCCCTGGAAATATTGCCCACACTGAAACTCAGCCAAAGACTCCCCACATGAAGACCTAGGATTCTCTCATCAAACCCTAAATAGGGACTCCCTCACCGATGTCACGGACAGCCCATTGACTAGAACAAAGTCAGAAACTCGTCAAGAATTACCAACAGCTATCCTGAAGCCAAAGGATTAATTAGGTGGCGGTAGATTTTCTTGAACCCAGTCGCTAGACCCGTTGTCCCTAATGTATAGAATTATTTAAACTCTTACCCTTAAAATAACATAAAAATTAGAGAATGGGGAGTGTGTACAGAAATTTTTTTCAGGATTGGAGTGACTGACCCGGGCGGAAAAACAGAGCCAGGAAAAGCGGGGGTAAAAGCACTGGAAGCGAGGTTGATCAAGGGTTGACGGTGAGGGCTCAAACCCTTAAATTTCGGAGGATTGCCCAGGGTAAGGCCGGATTTTCCACAGGACATTTTAACCAAAATCCGATCCACCGCTCCGAAACAGATTAAAATTAGACTATAATATGTAAAATTTTGTTAACTCAACGCCTGAGTTGGCTAATCCATGACATCGCAAACTCTTCTATTTTCGCCAGTTGAAGCAGACCTGCGGCAGTTGACCGATAACTTAAAACAGCTTGTCGGTGCGCGACATCCAATTTTGTATGCTGCCGCAGAACACCTGTTTAGTGTCAAAGGGAAACGGGTACGTCCTGCGATTGTCCTGTTAATTTCCCGAATGACAACGCCCGATCAAAATATTAGCCTGAAGCACCGGAGGTTAGCAGAAATCACAGAAATGATCCATACCGCCAGTCTTGTCCATGATGATGTTGTGGACGATTCTGAGATGCGTCGGGGAGTCCCAACGGTTCATAGTTTATTTAATAACCGGGTGGCGGTATTAGCTGGAGACTTTCTGTTTGCCCAATCTTCTTGGTATTTAGCCAATTTGGATAACCTGGAAGTGGTGAAATTGTTGTCCCAGGTGATTATGAATTTAGCAGAAGGAGAAATTCAACAGGGTTTAAATCGGTTTGATACGGGGTTATCCATTGAAGCCTACCTAGAAAAAAGTTATTATAAAACGGCTTCTTTGATTGCTAATAGTTCTAAAGCGGCAGGTGTTTTGAGTGAAGTTTCTGAGCAACAGACCGAAGACTTATATAACTATGGTCGCCATCTAGGTTTGGCGTTTCAAATTGTCGATGATATTTTGGATTTTACGGGTTCAACCGAGGAATTAGGTAAACCCGCAGCCTCCGATCTAAAAAGTGGAAATTTAACTGCACCCACCCTTTATGCTTTAGAAGAAAAACCCTATCTGGAAACTTTTATTGAGCGAGAATTTGCTGATCAAGGAGATTTAGAACAGGCTCTAACCTTAATTAAAGATAGCTCAGGGATTCAACGCTCTCGGGAATTGGCTGCCCATCATGCCCAACAAGCGGTCAAGTATTTGGAATCTTTTCAAACTTGTGAATCTCGCTCCTGCTTAATCGGTTTAGCTGATTATGTTTTAAGTCGGTTGTATTAAGAGAAGTTGACAGTTAACTGATGATGGTTGACTGTTAACTATAAACCAGTTCTGGCATCCTGAAATCAATTAAGCTACATTTTCAGAAAAGAAAAATACTTTTCCGCCATAGGCTTGTTGTAGATAATCTTCTTTCAAAACCTGTTGGCGATTTCCCCGAGCAATTATTTCTTGATTGAGAAGAACCAAATCATCAAAATTAACAATGGATTCTCCCAAATCATGGTTAATCACAATTACAATTTTACCCGATGTGGCTAACTCTCGAAATAAACTAAAAATCACCGCTTCTGTTTTTTGATCAATCCCCACAAAGGGTTCATCAAAACAAAAAATATCAGATTCCTGCGCCAAAGATCTAGCTAAAAATACACGCTGTTGTTGACCGCCGGAAAGTTGACCAATGGGGCGATGTTTATATTCAACCATTCCCACCCTTTCTAACGCTTGGGTGGCGATGCGACGACTCACCCCAGAAAAAGGACGTAACCACCCGGTTTTCCGCACTCTCCCCATCATCACAATATCCCAAACCGTTGCCGGATAGTTCCAGTCAATTTGCGATCGCTGGGGAACATAGGCGACCCGTTGACGTTGCTGAGTCAGGGGTTTTCCGTCATAAACCACCGCACCCGTTTCCATGGGAATTAACCCTAACATCGCTTTCATCAGGGTGCTTTTTCCCGCCCCATTCGGCCCAATAATCCCGGTTAGTCGTCCGGGTTGGATGGTTAAACAGATATCCCGCAATGCTTCCACCCCGCGATAGTTGACGCTGAGGTGGTCAAGGGTTAAGGCTGGGTTAAGATAGGGTAATTCCATAATGTTCATCGGCGTTGCGGTGTGTTTTTTATTCCTTTTTTCGGGAGGATGATGTTTATAGTATATCATAAAAATGAAAATATTATGAAAGTTAAAAATTATGTTGCCAATAATTGCTCAAAAGTCTTTTTATATACGGTTTTGGTGTATTTTTTGCGGGATTATGTTAACGGGATTAAGTAGTTGTACTCAAGGAAAAACCGATAATTCTGTTAATAGTAATCAACCAAAAGTAGTATCTACGAGTACCATTATTGCTGATTTAACTGAACAAATTGCTGGGGATGAAATTGAACATTTAGGAATTTTAAAACCGGGTACAGATCCCCATGTTTATGAACCTGTTCCTCAAGATAGTATTGCTTTGGAAAAGGCGGATTTAATTCTTTATAATGGTTATAATTTAGAACCGGGATTAATTAAGTTAATTAGGGCGGCGGGAACTCAGGGAAAAAAAGTGGCGGTGGGGGAAGTGGTTAAACCTTTGGATTTTGAATATCAAGGACAAAAACAACCCGATCCTCATGTTTGGGGAACGGCTAAAAATGCTATTTTAATGGCGAATAAAATTAGGGATGAGTTAATTATTTTATCTCCTGAAGATCGGGATATTTTTACTAAAAATGCGGCAAAATTGACTCAAGAATTAACTAAATTAGATATTTGGATTCAAGAACAAATTGCCACTATTCCCCCTGAAAACCGAAAGTTAGTAACGACCCATGATGCTTTTCAATATTACGCCCATGACTATAAATTAGAGGTTATTGGTACATTAATTGGGATTAGTACGGAAGAACAACCGAGCGCAAAAACTGTTAAAATCTTAGCGAATTCGATTCAAAAAGCGGGAGTTCCAGCTATTTTTGCAGAAACTACTATTAATCCTCAATTAATTACAACGGTTGCGGAAGAATCGGGGGTTAAATTAGCTCCAGAGCAGTTATATTCTGATTCTATTGGCGCTCCTGGGAGTGCGGGAGAAACCTATATTAAAATGTTGGTTAAAAATACTAAAACCATTGTGGAAGCATTGGGGGGGAAATCTACTCCTTTTAATCCTAATTAAAAGTTGGTTGTTGGGATGAATACCCTGGTAAAGATTGCGCTCTCTGCGCAACAACGGCGCAACAACGCCATAATTTTAATCATTTAGGACTTGATAAATATTAATTAACTGTTGACGTCCGTGTAATTGAACCCGACCGACATAACAAGTAGAAAACTTACCATTAATTTGTTTATGGGTTTCTTCATTAATTAATATGCGACAGATTCCTTGATTATAAAACGATTTATCATAACTTTCTAAGCGAGCAGCAATATTAACACTATCCCCTAAAGTTGTGTATTCCATTCGTTGGGAACTTCCTAAACTTCCGGTTACGACAATTCCGGTGGCGATGCCAATTCTCATAGAAATTATAGGTTGATTTTGTTGTTTCCATTGTTGATTAAGCGATCGCAATTTTTCCCCCATTGCTAAAGCACAGGATACTGCCGCCGTTGCATCTTGAGCAATTTCTTGATCAGAATTTCTAGGAATAGGAACCCCAAAAACCGCCATCACCGCATCCCCCATAAATTTATCCACAACTCCATCATGTTCAAACACAATATTAGCCATAGCATTCATATATTCATTTAACCAACCCATTAACATTGCAGGTTCCATCTGTTCGGCTATGGTACTAAATCCTTTAATATCAGTAAATAGGACAGTAGCAGTCATTTTCTGTCCCATAATTTGACCTTTTTCTAATAAGTCTTCTCGATTTTGCCAAATAGTTTCGGCAATTTTCGGATTAACATAACGTTGAAATAAAGTCATCACCATTTTCCGATCTTGACGTTCAACATTAGCAATATAAGCTGTTACCATCATTCCCGAACTAACTAATGCTAATAAAGGAGAAATTAAGGGTAGCCACCATCCACTTAAAAACGCTCCGTAGGAAATCATAATTAAACCCCCAGTTGCCAAAATCAAACAATATGCAGTCCAACGGGTTCCCCCATAAACCCAGCCTAAACTACTACCTAAAGTTGACCAAACAAAAACCCAAAACCACTCCATTCGATCTGACCAAACATAAATTAATGGTCGTCCATCTAAAGCACTACTAATAATTTTACTAGCAATATTGGCATGAATAATTACCCCCGGAGTTCGATCACTAATACTAAATAAATTACTGGTATAGGGAGTAAAAAATAAATCATTTAAACTTTGAGCAAAGGGGCCAATTAATACAATTTTATCTCTAAAAAAATCCGGGGGAATTTGATTATTTAAAACCTTAGTTATGGAAATTGTCTTAAAATTATCCTGAGATCCGCGATAATTTAATAGGATTTGATAGCCCTGATCATCCGCACGAATATAACCGCCATCATTTTGAGTAAATCTAATAAATTCGGCTTTTCCTAATTTTACCTGATGATTTGCCGTCATTTCCGGGGTCACTCCTTGAGCTTCCAAATACATTAAAGCCACTCTCGCCCCCAAATTAAGAATAGTAGGACTATCCGGCGGTTTTATTGATAATAATGCTCGGCGAATTTTGCCATCCGCATCTAAAATTAAATCCGCCGCCCCCACTTGATCTTTCTCTTTTAATAGGGGTGGGGGTTCAATAGATGCTCGATTTTGATCCTCAACAACCTTTTCTACACCAATTAAATTTGGAGTAGTTTTAAAAACCTTAACTAAATCTTTATTGCCCGGTTCAACAGGTAAATTTCTATAGATATCTAAGCCAATGGCGACGGGGTTTTGTTGCTTGATTTTTTTAATTAATTGTGCTAAAATTGCATCAGGAATCGGCCATTGTCCGAGGTTCTTTAAATCCGGTTCGTCAATCGTAACAATAACAATTCGAGGGTCGGGAGCTTCTAGGGGTCGCCAACGGACAAATTGATCAAAAGTTGCCCAATCTAAAAGTTGTAAAAACCCCGTACTTTGCAAGGCAATGACTGAAGCGGTTATCACTGGACTTAACCATAAATAACGGAATAACTTCAGTCCTTGCCAAGAAACTCGTAGTTTTAAAGTATGAAGTCTGAAGGCGTTTTTTTTGGGTTTCATAACTTCATACTGCATGGGAGTTTAACCTTAATTAATTATCAATGGCATTCACAAAGGGTTGATTAGCGATCGCTTCTAAACCCACAGATTCCAAAAGTTGTTTCCATTCCTGAGTTAAATTGCTATCAGTAGGTTGGGTTTGACGCAATTTTGCTAAGGTGGCTAAACTCTCAAACCAAATACCATTTTCAGCATAAATTTTAGCCTGTTCTAAGGGTTTAGCTTGTTGTATTTTTGCCGTTAAGCTGGCATCCGCTTCGGTTCTTTTGATTTCCCCGGTCACAAATACAACTTTAGGTTCGGTGTTTTTTTCCGCATTACAAATTAGTCCAAATGACCAACGATAGGTTTGACCAACTTTTAATGGGGGGGCGTCTTTGGGTAGTTGAATACTAACAATTCCCTGTTGATCAGAAATTGGTATATTGGTTTGGTAAATATCGTTGTTGTCTTGATCTTTGAGGCTAAAAGCCGCTTCGGTGGTGGGAATTTGAGGAACATAGAAAAAGAAGGTCGGAGTTGCGGCCACCGTCAACCCTTTAACCCTCGTTTCCTTGCTATTCGCCGGGGTCGAAAAAGCTGGAACTAAAGCCATTAAGGGGGGGTTGATTCCCGGAGCGACGTTAGGACATTGACCGCGAGACCCTCCTCCGGCGGTGCGGGTGGGCATTCCTTCCCCAGCCGGGGGTTCAAAAGCCATACTGATTTGGATGCCCTCAGCACTCTTAGGCTGGGCGATAACCGAAAGTTGGGGAACAAACGCCCCTCCCACAAGAGTCAGGAGAGACAGACTAATCCAATGTTGGTGCAAATGTTTCCGTGGCATAAAAGTATAAGTCTCCAAAGAATACCAATAAATCATGAAATCGGAGTTAACGGGACGGGTCTGAGATCAATTTGTCCCGGGTGATGCACCTAACATTTTAATTTTATCAAAACCCCATCTAAAAATCAGGGTAGCAACCGCCCTAAAATGCTTAATAATTTCGGGTCAGAGTCACAAATTTATTGCCAATTTCCGACTAAAACAAAGGGAGCCCAATAATAAGGATCTTGATATTGAGGCTGTTGTAACAACTTTAACTGAGCTTGACGCAGGGCTTGGGCCTTAGTTACTTGGGGTTGGATTAATTCTTGATAAAATTGTGCCATCAGGGAGGCGGTGGAGGTATCGTTAACTTGCCATAGGGTCGCCAGGGTACTCCGCGCCCCCGAACGCACGGCCACCCCCGCTAAACCCAAGGCGGCTCGTTGATCTCCGGTGGCGGTTTCGCAAGCACTCAAGACTAATAATTCTACGGGGTTTTGTTCTCCTGGTTGACGAGCGCGAAGCAGATTATCTAAATCTTTAACATTAATTCGACTTTCCCAGGTCAATAAAAATGTATCTTCGGCTTTAGAACTAAATTGTCCATGGGTGGCTAAATGTACAATAGAAAAGGCGGTTTTTTGAATTTGTTGTTGCACCGCATCTCGGGTAAATTTTTCATTCAATAAAACTTTTGTAGGAATATTTTCCTGAATTTGTTGGATTTCCGAAGCCACCGCCGGGAGGGCAGAAAATCCTTGACGAGCTTCACTGAGTCCGACGGTTAAGGTTTGTAGTTGATTCGGTTTCAGGGAGCGAGAAGCTAGAAGTTGTAACCCAGGAGTTAGGGCTAAATTATAGTTTTCAACGAGATATTTTTTACCGTCATATAGGGCCGCCATGGGGATATTCCGCAGGGAGCCATCTAAGACAAAAACTAAGGTTTTAATTGAATTATTTTTGAGATCCGGTTCGGCTGAACGGATCAGCAATTCATAAACCTGTTGGGATAATTGTAAACGCTCTTTTGTGGAAAAAATCGGTTGAAATGAGAGTCTTAATCGTCGCAGAGTTGTTTCTACTTGTTCTTGAGGAATTGTGGTAGAATAGTATTTTAAAGGTTGATCAGGGATGGAGATAATTACTTCTAAACGATTGGCTAAAATAATTGGATAAATAACAGCAGCTTGGGAATCAATTTGATCAATTTGTTGGGGTTTAATTTCCTGATCTAAACAGGCTTCTTGAAAGAAGTTATCTAGTTCTGCTAGTTGTAAGGATTCTATCAATTCCCGGGCGGTTTTTAGGTTGGCTTGGGTGGGAGATTGTAAGATTAAATCGACTAATTCGCGATAGACGGGTTCCACACTTTCCCGAAAGGAAAACTGCACATTTTGGTCAATGGCTACTAGGTCTTTTCTCAGGGATTTTAGGCTATTAACGGCCTCTGTATAGGCGGCGATCGCTGGTTCTTTTTGATTTTGTTGTTTTAGGAGTCTTCCTAACTGCCATTGCCATTGATAGGCAATATCGGAGGCATTAATTGATTGGGCAATTAATAAGGCTTTTTCGGTTAATTTTTGGGCTTCTATGGGTTGTTGATTTTGTTCGTAAAATTTTCCTAAACTTCCTAATGCGTAGGACTCTGCTCGCAAATCCTGTAATTTTTTAGCGTTTTGAATAGCATTATTTAATAAGGTGATAACTTCGGAAAAATTAGCATCTGATTTTTCTGTGGCTTTGATTAAAGAATTGGTAAAATTAACCTGAGCATAAATCAAACTACGACTAACGGGAACTTGAGACAATAAAGATTTAATTTGATTAGATAAATTTTCTGCTTCTATTTGTTTATTTAAGTCAATTAGCAAACTATATTGATTAATTAGGGCTGGGATTTTTCCCGAAGCATCAGGAGCAATTTCTGCGGCATTTTGATAATATTCTAAAGCCAAATCTAAATTATTCTGAGTTCGATTAATATTAGCCAAACTCAAATAAATTTTACTTAATAATTGAAGATTATTAAGATTTTTAGCTAATTCTAAACTTTCTTGTAAAACTATTTCAGAAGTTGTTAAATCTCCTACTTGTTTTAAAGTATTCCCTAAACTTAATAAAGCCGTTGCTTTAATTAAAGAATCCGGTTGAGATTTGAGAGTTTCGTTGACTTCTGTTAGGGTTTTTAAAGATTGTCGATAAAGTCCTAAAGTCTGTAAAGCCATTGATTGATTAATTTGATTCGTAATTTTTCCTAGCCAATTTCCCGCCTCAGCATAGAGTTTAAAAGATTGTTTCCAGGTTTTAATTGCCTGTTCAGACTGTCCTTTTGTTAGTTGTAATTGTCCTTGAATATCTAAAATTTGAGCCAGAATTAAAGGTTTTTTAGCAAAAGATAAATTATTAATTAATGCCAAACTTGATTCTATGGCACTTTCCGCTTTTTCCCATTGTCCTAACTGTTGAAAGACTAGGGAGAGATTACTTAAAGCGATCGCTTGATTTACCCGATCTCCGGCTTGAGAAAAACCTAAAATTGCCTGTTCTAAAATTTCAGCCGATTCAGCATATTGTCCTTGAGTATAATATTGTTTCCCCTGTTCAAATAAAGCCGTTGCATCAGGGGTATGATTTTGAACAATAGTCTGATCTGTCAGAGGTTGATAATTGCCAAAATTTAGGGTAAAATTATTAAATAATAAAATAGGCAAAATCCCCAAACTCATTAAACCTTTATTTAACATAATTATCCTCTTGATGTTGAGAAACTGAAAGTCCCTTGATATAATCTAAGCGTCTTAGATCCCCCCTAACCCCCCTTGGGAAAGGGGGAATTAGATCTCCCCTAACCCCCCTTGGGAAAGGGGGAATTAGATCTCCCCTAACCCCCCTTGGGGGGAATTAGATCCCCCCTAACCCCCCTTGGGAAAGGGGGAATTGGAGAAGTCAAAGTCCCCCTTGGGAAGGGGGATTTAGGGGGATCAGATATCAGCTATAATACCGGGACTTTTTGCCTGAATTTGACACTATATTCCCGATTCTCTGCTATACTACAATAATTAATTAGTTTTAACAGGATCGGTTGAAGTTTTCCTTGTCACTATTAGAATTTATAGGGGGAAAAATGGCTAACTTATTAGTAACCGGGGTAGCGGGATTTATTGGATTTCACCTGTGTCAACGTTTGTTAGATCGAGGAGACACTATCATCGGAATTGATAATCTGAATAATTATTATGATGTTTCCCTCAAACAAGCCCGTTTAGAACAATTAAACCCCCGGGAAGGATTTTCCTTTCAACAACTAGATTTAGCCGACCGCGAAGGCATGAATCAGTTATTTACCGAGGGAAAATTTGAACGAGTTGCCCATCTTGCCGCCCAAGCTGGGGTAAGATATTCCTTACAAAATCCCTACGCCTATCTTGATAGTAACCTAGTGGGTTTTCTGAATATTTTAGAAGGCTGTCGTCACTCCCAAATTCAACATTTAGTATATGCGTCTTCGAGTTCGGTTTATGGCGCTAATAAAAAAATCCCCTTTTCAGTAGAAGATAATGTAGATTACCCGGTTAGTTTATATGCGGCGACCAAAAAAGCCAATGAATTAATCGCCCATAGCTATAGCCATTTATATAATATTCCCACCACAGGATTACGATTTTTTACCGTTTATGGGCCTTGGTATCGTCCTGATATGGCGATGTTTATTTTTACAAAAGCCATTCTCGAAGACAAACCCATTAATGTTTTTAATTATGGGAAAATGCAACGGGATTTCACCTATATTGATGATATCGTAGAAGGAGTAATTAGAACATTAGATAGAATTCCCCAATCCGGTGAAAACCCCAATACAAATGCACCCTATAAAGTGTATAATATTGGGAATAATCAGCCGATTGAATTGTTACATTTGATTGAAGTATTAGAAACCGCCTTAGGTAAAACTGCAATTAAAAACTTTATGCCCATGCAACCCGGGGACGTGCCGATAACCTATGCTGATGTCGATGCTTTAATTCAAGATGTAGACTTTAGGCCTAATACTTCTATTGAAGTTGGAGTCCAACGCTTTGTAGAGTGGTATCGCTCCTATTATCAAGTTTAAAAACGGCGTTTTTATGGTAAAATAGGCAACCATGAAAACTATTTATTTGAGTTGCTGACAGAGGAAAACCGTACTTAATAGGTTGGTATATACGACCTAGAGGGGATTGCCGAGTTTATTTACAATTCGTTACAATAGGTTTATGAAAGACCAGAGGTTGAATCTACTTCTGGATAATTAATAAGAGGTAGCCAACATGAATGGCTCTATTCGCGTCGGTAATTTATTCGGTATCCCATTTTATATTAACCTTTCTTGGTTTCTGATTCTGGGATTAATGACCCTCAGTTATGGGGGAAATTTGGGATATCAATTCCCACAATTAGGTTTAGGACTGTCATTATTTCTCGGATTAATAGCCGCATTACTCCTATTTGCTTCGGTTTTAGCCCATGAATTAGGACATAGTTTTGTGGCGATTAAACAAGGAATTCAAGTTAAATCCATTACCTTATTTTTGTTTGGTGGATTAGCAGGTTTAGACCAAGAAGCGAAAACACCCGCCGGGGCTTTTGGGATTGCCATTGCTGGGCCGTTAGTGAGTTTATTGTTATTTTTGGGGTTGAATTTTATCGGCTCCTATATCCTAGTAACAGGGGCATTATCGGCTTTAATAGATCTCTTAGCCTATGTTAATTTAGCCTTAGCAATCTTTAATTTAATTCCCGGTTTACCCCTTGATGGCGGGAATATTCTCAAGGCTTTGGTTTGGAAAATTACTGGGAATCAATATCAGGGGACTGTCTTTGCCAGTCGGGCGGGTCAAGGATTAGGTTTAATTGGAATTTCATTAGGATTTTTACCCCTATTCCTATCTGGTGGCTCTCCTAATTTCTGGACAATTTTAATTGGGTGGTTTGTATTTAGTAATGCTGGGGTTTTAGCTAAAGATGCCACACTGCGGAATAAATTATCGGGCTTGACGGCAGAAGATGCCTTAGTTAATCAAAATTCCGTGGTTTCTCAAGACATTTCATTAAGAAATTTTGTCAACGATTATATTATTGGGAAACCGGCAATTCCACAATTTTTAGTTACCAATGAAGCCGGAAAATTAGTCGGTCAAATTAGCGGAGATGACCTCAAACCTATTCCCACCGCGCAATGGCCCTTAACTCCGATTCAAACCGTAATGAAACCCGTGGAGTTTACAACCATAATTGATGCTAAACAATCCCTGTTAGAAGTGGTAAATTTGTTAGAACAACAACAGTTAAATGAAGTTCCTGTGATTCGGAATGGGGTGTTAGTGGGATTCATTGAAAAAGCATCAATTCGTCGTTTATCAGAAAAATGGGTTTAAAACCTCGTCCTTCTAGGCCTGCCCTCATGAAAATGGGGGACGACTTTTGATTAAGATAAATAACAAAACTACCGAATTACTGTGGTTTTCTGTTAGCATATTAACGGTTGTGAAAAGACCCGCCCGAATCAAAGATACTCCGAAATAAATAACAAGGTTGAAAGTCCTGTGGGGTTGAGATTAGAAACTGGGGAAGCGGATGTAAGGCAATGGGAAATCCAACCTTGAACGCATTAATTAACAAATTAAACAAAAAGTTTAACTTAGTCAACGAGGTTAAACTGAAGTCGCGGGAGGGCATTTCGAGACTGAAAACGGACGTGGAGATAGTGTAAGACTGCTTTTAAAGTAGCAACAGTCTGCGAAGCGTCAACCCCATTCGGCGACCATCCTAAAAAGGTGGCAGTGTGAGGAATCCCCGTCCGTTTACGGCGGGGAGGATGTCAATAGATAAATCGTTGCAAGCTACTCCAGCTTAAAATCCGTGGGTTGTTCCTAATTATATAGCAATCCTAAATGTGTGTTGCTATATATGTAGAGACGTTGCAGGCAACGTCTCTACTTGGGGTTTAGGGGGTCAAATCTCGGATATGATTCATAACTTATCGGCGATAATCGACTATTTTATAAAACAAATTATATCTAAGAAATCGGAGACAATAATTCCACCGCATCCCGTCCATCCAGATCTTCTAAATATACCTTAACCTGTTCTTCCTTAGCGGTGGGGAGTTTTTTGCCCGTAAAATCAGGATGAATCGGCAGTTGGCGATGGCCGCGATCGACCAGAACCGCTAACCCAATGGTTTCAGGACGTCCATAATCAATCACAGCGTTGAGAGCCGCCCGAATTGTTCTGCCTTTATAAATCACATCATCAACTAAAACCACGGTTTTCCCGCTCAAGTCAAAGGGAATCTTAGTTTTTTCTGGGGTTCGCATTCCTACCTGATCTAAATCATCTCGATAAAAGGTAATATCCAAGGCTCCCATAGGAACCCTTACCTGTTCCAAAACCTCAATTTGATCAGCCAAAAGTTCCGCTAACAGAACCCCACGGGTGTAAATTCCGAGTAAAACTATATTGTCTAAATTCCCATATTTTTCCACAATTTGGGAAGCAATTCGGGTAACGGTTCGCCGGATTTCAGCAGCAGATAGAATTTCAACAACTTTTGTCATTTTAGATAAAAAATTAACAATCCTGAGTTTTTTAAGAGCTTGGGGATTAGTTCCCCCAGTTGAAAAGGATAAATCCCCCCGTAAATAATCCTAACGTGATTAAAAAACTGTATCGAGTTAGTTGTAATGCTTTTTTAATGGTAGTAGATGTAATCGGTTGTTGGGGATCTCCCAAGAAAGGTTTGTGTTTAATCACCCCCCGATAGGAATTTTCTCCCCCCAGTTGTACCCCCAAGGCGGCTGCATAAGCACATTCACTCCATCCCGCATTCGGACTTGGATCAAAAACAGCATCCCGTTGACAAATAGTTAAAACATAACCAGGTTTTCCTGATAATATGGCAATCGTGATCACCGTTAATCGACAGGGAAGCCAGGTTAAAATATCCTCTAATTTGGCACTAAACCATCCGATATCCCCATAGGGAGCCTCTCGATAACCCACCATAGAATCAAGGGTACTAGCGGCTTTGTAGGCAAAAGTAAGAGGGACACTACCGACCCCCGGTAATACCGCACCAATTAAGGCATAAAATAAAGGAGCCATCACACCATCAGTAGCATTTTCTGTGACGGTTTCTAAAACCGCTCTAAGGATTTCTGACTCCGATAGGGTTTCCGTATCTCGACCTACATAACGACTTAATCGTTGACGAGCCGTAACTAAATCTCCTTGATCAATCCAATAGAGAACATCCTCGGCGGAATCCCTTAAACTTCGACCCGCGAAACAACTGGCTAAGAGAATACTTTCTACAGCAATGGTCAAAATTTCCGGCCCGGAAAATCTGATAACTAGGGTTTGTATCCCATCTCTAATTAACGCCACGGTCAAGGCACTCCCCCATACCACAATTAGGGTCAGAAATACCCCGGCAACCCTTAGAATTATCGGTTGATGAAAGTATTTAAAGAAAATTTGAGTATAGTAAGTAATCACCCACCCCATCACCTGCACCGGATGTAACCAATTTTGGGGATCTCCAATCAGATAATCAGCTACGGCCGCAATCAATAAAATGATCAGGGAATTAAAATCCGTCATGGACAATCAATAAATAGAAAAGGACAATCAATCTTGAACTCAACTTCTGGGGTTCAAAATTACCTAAACCACAAAACTTGTTTCTTCCCCCTGGGCAGCTTGCAAACTGCGAGCATCATAATAGAGATCTTCGAGGGAAATCCCATATAGTGCCTCTTTCAGCTTTTGGTGTAACCGATTCCACAGGGTAAAAGTTACCCAGTCTTCTGCTTGTTCAATATCCGCTTGATGGCGGGGTAAAGGTTCAATAGTTTCTCCCACTGCTTCTAATATCTGTCCTAGGGAGATTTGGGCTGGAGATTTTGCCAATTGATAGCCGCCTTGAGCACCTCGAACTGATTCAACTAACCCCGATCGTCGCATCTCGATCAGCAGTTTTTCCAGATAGGGTGCAGGAATATTTTGGCGCTGTGCGATCGCATTTACAGAAGTCGGCCCGTTGCCCCGTTGTAAGGATAGATCAAGCAAGGCTTTGACGCTATAGTGTCCCCGTGTCGTTAACTTCATTCTGGGTAATAAAATAGATAACTTGGCAATGGAGTTTGAAAGGGTAAAGATGGTCTTGAGGTGATTCTACCAAGTTGAGCATACCTAAACGAAATTCCCCCCAACTCTCACTCTTACCACCGCAAGATCCCCCCTTAAGAGTTGAGTCTGGAGTTGATAACTTTTTATCAGTCTGGACAGGGGAGTTTTGGTTTTAAACCGGAGTTTGAGTTGATGCAATAGGGATTCATACTATTCCTGACAAGCTGATAACTGAACTTGATCCTCAGTTGTTGATGTCCCACCCTTCCACTCAACTCCTTGACTTGAATTAGATCCAATAAAAAATTTAAAAAATAGGTGAATAATTTCGTTAATTAGTGTAATATAGTTTTTCAAGCAAGGATCTAGCTAAACAATCTGGGTGTCCTATCACCCACCCACGATAAAAGTCAAGACCTTTTGTAAAAAATTTACAGGCACAGTTAATGATTAAAAAGAAAAGTTCTGACCCCCAACCTCAACCTCTGACCGGAGAAGCTTTACTCGATAAAGTCAAAGGACTTGAACATCTGAGCAAAGAAGAAAAAGCTAGAGAATGTGGTTACTACACCCTGACTAAGAATAATGTTGAGCGTGTCAACATGATGAAATTCCTCAATGCTTTAATTGATGCTGAGGGAATTGAGTTAGATGGCAAACAACAAGGAAACGGACGGGGTGGACGCTCTGCTAGTTATAGAATTAGTGTGCAATCAAATGGAAACTTGTTGATTGGTGCAGCCTATACAAAACAAATGGATTTAACGGCTGGCGATGAGTTTGAAATTTCCCTCGGACGTAAGCATATTCACCTCAAACAAGTTGAAGCTGGAGACGACGAAGAATAATCCCAGGGATATTGTTTTTAACTAAGTCCTGAGACTGAATTTAAACCTACACACACTTTAGACTGGCAATGGCTATTTTTAAGTCGCTGCCAGCTATTGTTGTGTTAAAATAACCACAAAGGCACTAAGACACAAAGAAAGAGAGAAAGATAATTAAGGGGCGATTACAGATGGGATGGAACACTTTACAATTGGATTAGAATGCTAAAAATGTTTTTATGGCCTATTGTTTGAATCCCCAATGTGCTCAACCCTATAATCCCGCTCAGAGTCAATTTTGTTTAACCTGTGGGAATCAACTACGGTTAAAAGATCGATATCAAGCTATTGATATCATTGGACAAGGGGGATTTGGTAAAACATTTTTAGCCGTGGATGAGGATAAACCTTCTAAGCCGCGCTGTGTCATTAAACAGTTTTTTCCCCAATCTCAAGATGCTGATACCTGGCAAAAAGCATCGGAATTATTTGCACAGGAGGCAATTAGGTTAGATGAATTAGGTAAATACTCTCATATTCCTGAGCTTTTAGCTTATATTACGATTAATCAACAACAATATTTAATCCAAGAATTCATCGAAGGGGAAAATTTAGCGAAAATTTTAGTTCAGGAAGGAGCATTTAATCAAACTCAGATTCAATATCTTTTAATCTGTTTACTTCCTTTATTAGATTTTATCCATGATAAAAATGTAATTCACAGGGATATTAAACCCGCTAATATTATTCGTCGTCCTAACGGAAAGTTTGTTTTAGTAGATTTTGGTTCGGCTAAATTTACCCAAAAAACTGCATTTACCGTCACCGGAACAATTATCGGTACTTCTGATTATATTGCCCCCGAACAGGCGAAGGGAAAGGGTATTTTTGCCAGTGATATTTATAGTTTAGGGGTAACTTGTCTGCATTTATTAACCCAAGTGGAACCGATAGATTTATTTGATGATGAGGAGGGTATCTGGGTTTGGCGAGAACATTTAAAACATCCGGTGACTGAGGAGTTAGGGTTGATTTTGGATAAAATGATTGAAAGTGCCATTAAACGCCGCTATCAGTCAGCTAGGGATATTTTAACGGATTTAAACAATTATTCATCTAATTTTGGGGAAGTATTAGCAGGTGATAATTTAGGAATATTAGCAAGCGAGACAACTGCACTACCTTTGACAAATCAAGCTCAAAAGTGGGAATGTGTTCAAACATTAATTGCTCATACTTGGGTAATTTATGGAGTTGCTATTACTCCTGATGGTAAAAATATTGTGAGTTGTAGTGAAGATGAAACCATTAAAATTTGGAATTTGAAAACAGGAGAATTAGAGAAAACGTTAATAGGACATACGGGGGTAGTCAGAGCAATTGCTATTAGTTCTGATGGTCAAAATATTGTTAGTGGAAGTTATGATAAAACGGTGAGACTTTGGAGTTTAGGGACTAGAGAAGAAATTAGTATTTTAACTAAAAGTCTTAATGGTATTTTTACAGCATTAGCTATTCAATCTAATAATAAAAACAATCTTGCCTTATTAACTAATGATAAAGAAGTAAGAGGTCGTAAAATTTATGAAAATATTTATATTATATTTCAAACATTGGGTAAAAAATCATTGTTAGTAACAAATAAGTGGAATGATACAAAAGACGAACAAGCAATAATTTTCGCCCCTATTGGTAACACTGTAGCAAGTAGCTATTTTAGCAGTATAGCAATATGGAATATTCAGACTAGAAAACTCATGCGCTTAATTAAAGGACACTCAGATAATGTTTTATCTCTTGCTTTTACTGTCGATGGTCAAATTTTAGTTAGTGGAAGTGCTGATAATACGATTAAAATTTGGCAACCGGGAACAGGAAATATTATCAGAACTTTAGAAGGACATTCAGGCGGTGTGTATTCTCTTGCTATTACTTCAGATAATAAAATATTAGTCAGTGGGAGTACAGACCAAACCATTAAACTATGGGAAATAGAAACAGGAGAAGAAATTTGTACCTTAACCGGACATACGGGTATTATTTATTCCATTGCAATTAGTCCCGATAATCAAACAATAGTTAGCGGGAGTCAAGACGGAACAATTAAAATATGGCGTCCGTTGTTGCGATGCGGCGCATCTTAGAGAGCCCTAAAGGGCTTACTACGGGGGGAGTTGGGTGTTATTCCCTCAAAGATAAACACAACGTTCTCCTGTGATTTTAGCCTGTTGTAAGGCTTGATTCGTTCGTTGAATACAGGCACGATAATGTTCATTGGGTTGGGATTGAGTATATCCAATATAAATAGAACACCCAGATGGATTATTCTCCGGGGATTCTTGCTCAGTAACCAGACGCTCTAAAATCCGATTCAGTGCTATTTTTGTTCCGGGTAATTCCGAAAAAATAGCTAACAAAAATTCATCACTGTTCCAATGGGCGACCCAATCACTTTCTCTTAAAATTTGTTGTAATTGCTGGATTAAATTTAGAATTTCCGGGGATGGAGTTGCTAAAAAATCCGGGTCTTCAGTTAACCTGATGTCTTCAACACTAATCAAAGCCACACACAGGGACAAATGATGACGGGTTGCGATACTTAAACATTGGCGAAGATGGGTTTCTGCGGTTTCTCGTTCCAGAACAATTTGTAGAGAGTCTTCTTGACGGGATAGAATAATATTTTCTAGGTCTAAAATTTTTTGTTCACTCTGTTGAATCCCCGATTGAATCGCTTTGTAGAGTTGATTAATTTCATAATAATTGCTAGGAGGGAGTTTTAAGTTTTCCCCTTGGTCAAAATATAAATTTAGGGTTTTTGTTGCGGTTAAAATAGATTGTTTAATTGAGTTAATCTGTCGGTATAATAACCCAATACTTACAATTGTACCAAGTAAAATAATAGCAAAAATATCTCCTCTCCACCCGGATTGAGGATAAAGCAGATAAAAGATCAGGGGAAGACTAACCGCTAAAATTCCGATAGCCAGAAGTCTATTTCTATAAAAGTTTATTTTCCCCCGAATCTTGAACTTTTTGATCAGTCTAAAACTTTTGTTCATGGGAGTATCAATAGAAATTCCTGTAATCATCTAGCCAGGGAGGATATTTTCTGAAAAATTCCCCCACAAATCCCAGCATTCTTTAACTTCTAATCACGATTGAGAACAGTGGTGGTTAGAGCAGCAGGTTTACGACTAAACAGTTTGAAGTAAGTAGAAACCCAAAATTCTTTAATCGGGAAAGCCAGAAAAGTCAGGGGATTAATCGTAACAATAATATTCCGAACATCTCCTTGAGCCTGTTTAATCACTTGTTTAGCAACCCAGTTAGGAGCCATGACCCCAATCGGATTTAAGTTACTCTTAAACGGCCCCAAAATCAATTTCCGAATCACGCAGGGTGCATCCAAACGACGGAGAGTAATTAAATCTCCTAAAGTCCGTTTACTCAGTTCGTAGAGGGGACTGAATGCTGGCCCAACTTCCGCTTCCGATGTGTTCACCCAAACTTCTTTTTTAGCAATATCGGCATTAGTTTTAACCGTAGTCAGGAACAATTCTAATAGAAGCCAACCGGAAAAAGTATTCACCTGATATGATTGAGCGATCGCATTTTCCGTTCTCATTCCCTGAACATTAATCCCATGATTAATAATTAAAATATCTACTTTTTGCAGTAACTCCCCTAATTGTTGTTCCTGTCCCACCTGCCAAGTTACGGTTTTAATCGGAATTGTTTCCCCCTCAACCGTTAAACTCAAGGGTTGCTCACCGGAGGTCAAAGCCAGAACTTTTGCCCCCCTAGCATGGAGATGAAATAAAAGAGCTTGTCCCAGGGCTCCTGACGCCCCAGTTACAGCCACGGTTTTTCCCTTCAATGATAGTGCCGTTCCCATGATTTTATCTAATAGGGTCAGGGTTCCACAAAAATAGGCATTTTGATTATCAAAATGATGTCGCCAATGGTAGGTTCGATTTACCATCCAAGGAGCAGGAGGACTAGAAAACTCCCCTGGAGTATGGGTTAAATCCGTTAATTGATCCGCCTTGGGAATTCCCAAACCTCGGGCAATGGCTGAGAATAGAAAACTAAGGGTATAAAGACAACCGAGAAGGGCAAATCCCTGGTTTTCTGGGGTGTAAATATGGGCGATCGCCAAAAATATAAAACTAAAACTTAACATCACCCCCGCCTCTGGGACATCATTATACCAATGGGCTTGGCGATAAATTTCCTGACTCACGGGAGTTAAATCGGGGCGGAATACCCGATGATGCCAATTGTGCAAACGAATTAAGGGCGGGAAAATATGAGCCGCGACATGATAAAGATCCCTTACCATTTCTGCTCCGACAATAGAACCCACTCCCCAAGCCAAATTTCCGATCCAAACCGTTACCATCTCTAATCCCACACATCTTTAATTAATTTGCAAGTTTCCTGCCCAGAATTAGCAAGACTCGACTCCAATTGTAGTCAAATTTGGCTCTAATTTTATCGGGGTCAAGTCAAATTATGGATTTTTCAGTCATTTTATCAAAAATGGGAGCCAGAAGACCCGCGCCATAAGATTCATCGTTGGTGTCGGGAGGATATCAAATTCTAATTGAGCTTTGCTTAGGCGTAAGTCCTCCCACATTTGAGAAAGTTCCTAAGTTCGTTTTTCCCCTAATAAAATTAAGTATTGATTATTGATGTTTTTGGCGAGCGGCAATAATTTTTAAATACTATAGCAATCCTAAATGATTTTCTATATATAAGTATACTGATGAATTTTGGGAAAATCAAATTTATGTTCCTTAGTAAAAAACTCGAACAAAAATTTGATAATCTTAAACGACCTGCATAAATACCAATACTTCCTCAAAAAGTTTTTCGCTTGTAACCAAATATCTTCAACCGGATTTTGTTGCGGAGCATTAGGAGCAAATAAAATACAAGTAATTAAAAAATCATCAGGTTCTTTATCACCATTTATTTCTGATAAAAATTCTCT
>MNYZ01000066.1 GCA_001873365.1 Oscillatoriales cyanobacterium CG2_30_40_61
GGGAGCAGGGGGAGCAGAGGGAGGTAGGGGGAGGCACCGGAGGCACCGGAGGCAGTAATACCCTCAACCCTCAAGCCTCAACCCTCAAGCCTCAACCCTTAACCAAATATTAATTAATAACGAGTTTTGAAGGCACCGCCTTCGGAGGGGAAGCTAGAGGCAGAACTGCCTAATCCTGGGCCAACTTCATCCTTGAGGAATCCGGCGTAGGCTTCCATACCGTGTTCGGCAATGTCTAGTCCTTCAAATTCCTGTTCAGGATGTACCCGTAACCCGACCGTGGCTTTGATGGCTAACCAGAAAATCGTACTCAGAGCCACGGTAAATCCACCAATGGCAAGAATACCCAGGATTTGGATACCAAAATTAGCACCGCCGAAAATCCCAGCCGCCAGGGTTCCAAAAACTCCACAAACCAAGTGAACAGAAGTAGCACCCACGGGGTCATCAATTTTGATGCTGTCAAAGAAACCCACGGAATAGACCACTATCACCCCAGCAATTGCCCCAATAATTACGGCGCTGAGGTAGCTAACGGAATCACAACTGGCGGTAATTGAGACTAAACCGGCTAAAACCCCGTTAATAATCATGGATAAATCGGGTTTACCATCCTTAAACCAAGAAGTGACGGTGGCGGTTACGGCCCCGGCGGCGGCGGCTAAGTTGGTGGTAACAGCAATGTAAGGAATTTGTTCATTAGCGGCTAAAGTTGAACCGGGGTTAAAGCCAAACCAGCCTATCCACAAAATTAAACATCCCAGGGTAGCGATACTCATGTTGTGACCCGGAATAGCACGAGATTGTCCATCGGCTCCATATCTTCCCAAACGGGGCCCGAGGAAAGCAGCCCCCATTAATGCAGCCCAACCGCCAACGGAGTGAACAACGGTGGAACCAGCAAAATCCTTGAATCCAGCTTGAGCTAACCAGCCGGAAGCATCCCAAACCCAGTGACCTGTAATTGGGTAGGCAATCCCAACTAAAAGTAAACTGAAAAGTAAAAAGGCAATAAATTCAATCCGTTCTGCCACAGCACCGGAGACAATCGTGGCCGCGGTTCCCGCGAAGGCAACTTGGAACAGGAATAATAAAGCCACGGGTAATCCCGCCGGAAAGGGGCTTAAACCATAGGTTTCCGGCTGTCCGGTCAGGAAATAACCGCCTCCGCCAATCCAAGGGTTTTCCCCCCCAAACATAAAGGAGAATCCAAAACTCCAAAAAATTAGGGTAGCTAAGGCAAAAACAATTAAGTTTTTAGCCAAAACGTTAACAGCATTTTTCTGGCGACAGAAGCCCGTTTCTAACATACAGAAACCTGCGTTCATAAAAATTACCAGAATCGAGGCAATTAAAACCCAGGCAATGTTTAAATAACCCTGAACCATTTCCGCCGTCAGGGGAGGAGCATCCGTTTGAGCAACGGCGGCAAAACTCCAAACTCCAACAATAATCGCTGTTAAGGGAATACAGGCTAACCAAGTCGGAGACAGCCATCGAGAATTCTGTAATTTTGAAATTGCCGTATTGATTTTAGCGGTGAAACGACTCACATTTTTGTGTCGTCGGTTTTCTGGATAGGTAGTTTTTTTGGAGATAAACATCATGTTGGGTTTATGAATTGATATTCGCAGAAGAAACCAATTGCACACATCTATTGAGGTATAGCAATCCTATTTGAGTTGTGTTCAAAATTCCTGAACCAAAGGGAACACCGGAACACTCGAACACCGGATAATACTTCTGACTGTTTCATATCAGTATTAGAATGTTACAACCTCGGCGCGGATTGCTATATGAAAAATCGGCTAAAGATTAATCAGGGTTTTTTGTGTTTTACGTTCAACGTTATCTGAGAGAGATTGTCCATCAAGCTGATGCTTAATCTTTAGCTAAAGTGCTAACAATTTTTGATGGATTATTAACCAAATTTCTGTATTAAGCAATACAGAAATTTGAGTGGTTTTCGATTATGGGGCAGGGTTCAGTTCTGGGTCAACTGTCAATGGTCAAAAGCTGTTCACTGGTTTTATGAACCTTAGACTCCAGGGTTTGTTTGACCGGAATTTCGATCAAAAATTTAGTGTATTCTCCCAATTCCGACTCGCACCAGATTCGACCTTTATGGTGTTCAACAATAATTTGATAGCTAATTGATAACCCTAAACCTGTCCCTTTTCCCACGGGTTTAGTAGTAAAAAATGGGTCAAATAGCTTAGACCGAATCTCTTTAGGAATCCCCAAACCATTATCGGCAATTTCGATAATAATTTGTTGCTGATTCACCAATAGAGTTCTAATCGAAATTTGAGGTTGAATCTTAGACTTATCACAGGATACCAGAGAAAACTTATCCTGCATCATCGAATTATGGAGGGCATCAATGGCATTACTAATCAGATTCATAAATACCTGATTCATTGGCCCAGGATAACATTCAATTAAGGGAATATTCCCATATTCCTTAATCAATTCAATTCCAGTTAATTTCCCCTGGGGTTTTAGTTTGGTTTTCAGAATCATCAAGGTACTTTCTAATCCATCATGAAGACTCACCTGTTTTAATTCAGCTTCATCATGGCGAGAAAAGGTTCGTAATGAACGCACAATATCCCTAATTCGGTCAGCCCCGACTTGCATTGATTCGACAATCTTAGGAAAATCTTCCTTGAGAAATTCTAAATCAACCGATTCAATCTCTTGCTGAATCCTAACACTAGGATTAGTATATTCTTTTTGATAAATATCTAATAAATTCAGCACATCTCGGGTATAATTAGTGGCATGAATCAAATTACCATAAACAAAATTAACCGGATTATTAATTTCATGGGCAATTCCCGCCACTAACTGACCTAAACTCGACATTTTTTCACTTTGAATCAGTTTGATTTGAGTCTTTTTAAGTTCTTTCAGAGTGTTTTTAAGTTCATCATTTTTTCGTTTTAATTCCAGAGAAGTTTTTAACCGTTCTTCGGCTTGCTGTAGGGCTTCCTCTGCCCGTTTATGGGCGGATAAATCCCGAAAACTTCCTAAATAAAACGATTGATAGCCGAATTTGGCTTGATTAATCGTGGCTTCTAGGGGAAAACAAGAACCATTAGCCCGACGACCAACAACGGCTTGCCGTCCCTGTAATAGCCATTTTTCTAATAGGGTTTGCTGCTCTTGAATCTGGGAAGTCGGCCATTCAAATAACTGTAAAATCGAAGTGCCAATTAATTCCGTCGCCGAATAGCCAAAGATGGCTTCCGCACTAGAATTAGCCCTTAAAATTTCCCCCGAAGGATTAGCAAAAGTAATCATGGCATCCGTGGCATTTTCAATAATTGCCTCGGTTTGGTTTAAGGAATCTTCTAAAGCCTGCATCACTTGGTTATAACGATAGCCAATTTGACCAACTTCAGTAAATTGATTTTGGGGAACCCGTCGTTTAAAATCCTGGGTACGGGCTTGATATTCCATGACTTCAAATAAATCATAAATTTCGGTTTTGGCTCCATGTTCGGAAATATTTAATCCGGTTGTTTCTGCCTCCAGAGAAACCCGTAATGGAAAGTAATGATTGATAATCGATAGAATCAACCAAGTTAAGCCAAATCCCCAAATAAAAGAAACTCCAATCCCCAAAACTTGAACCAGCAATTGTTGACTGCGGGATAACCCGGTATTGAGCAGATGGAGATTTCCAAACAGACCCACGGCCAGGGTTCCCCAAACTCCACCACCCGCATGAACCGCAATCGCATCAACAGCATCATCAATACCCCACCGTTGCAAGTTGACAGAGACTAACACCATCACAGCCGCACCCACCCCACCAATCAAGGGAGCCATGGAGGTCGAAATTATATGGGAAGACGCGGTAATGGCGACTAAACCCGCCAAGGAACCATTAATAATCAGTTCCACCTCCGGTCGGCGATGCAACACCCACCCTAAGACCGCCCCGACCAACATTCCCGACGTCCCGGCCAGGATGGTATTGACAATCACCGTGGCGACTCGAATATCTAAATGTAAATAGCTCCCACCGTTAAACCCTAACCACCCTAACCACAGCAACATCGCCCCCAATACGGATAACTGTAGGTTAGAGCCGCGCATGGGTTGGGGGGATTTATCCAGGGTAAAACGCCCCAACCGGGGGCCAATTACCAACAGCACCGCCAGGGAAACCCATCCGCCCATACTGTGAACGATGGTAGACCCGGCAAAATCCACAAATCCAATTTTTCCTAACCACCCGATTAAATCGTTGGTTTCAATCCCATTCCAGGCCCAATGGCCAAAAACGGGGTAAATTATCCCCGAAGTTAAGGCCGCGACTAATAAATAAGCTCCAAACTTCATCCGTTCCGCCGATGCCCCTGAAACGATTGTTGTGGCGGTACTGCAAAACATAGCTTCAAACAGAAAAAATGCGGCTTGCCCCGGATTCGAGGTGGTATCAAAAAAGAAAGCCTGGGGGTCAATCCCGCCCATGGCCGCCCTGCTAAACATAATGGCATAGCCAAAGGCCCAAAATAGGGCTACGGAAATCCCAAAGTCGGCAAAATTTTTGACGGCAACATTAATACTATTCTTGGAACGGGTCAAACCCGATTCTAAACACATAAATCCGGGCTGCATCAAAAATACTAAGCCCGAACAGACCAGCAGCCAGAGAATATCAATCACTGAATTATTGGTTACTCAATCAACCAATTATTCTCTCAATTTCTGTGCTAAGTTTTTGTGGACTTTGATACCGTTACGCAATCGTGGTCAATTTTACCAAACTCCAGTCAGAATTCGTCAGCCCGAAACCCTGATTTTACGCCCTAAAACCCTGAAATCAGAAAAAAAAATATTTTAGGTGTTGACAAATGTGATGGGGTTTGGATAGAGTAACAAGCGTGTGAGGAGCGAACCAGCTAAGGACACCGAGACGAAACACGGCCAGTCGCCGGTGTCCTTTCTGACGAAAAGGAAACATACGTTTTTTGTAAAACTTCCAATTTTGAAAAATGTATCGAGATTAATATTGCTACGTTCAACGCGGTGATTTATCCCATTTTTGGCTATTTTGAACCCTAGTTTTTTTATCGAAAAAATGGGTTTAAAACCCCGTCGTTACTTCGACAGGCTCAGTAACCATCTAGGACGGCTTTATATTAGGTTGCTCGTTAACGTCTGATTGTGCTACCATTTTCGGTCACAGGAAAAGGTAAGCAACCTGTATAAAAACCTGGTATGCTTAGCGGCAAAACGCTGAACCTTGACAAGTGAATCTATAGGGTTCTACTGCACAGTTCTAGTTTCCCCCCAGCAGTGGGTAAAAGATTCATGGGAGCTAGGCAACCAGTTTTTTTTGAAATAAATTTGTTTCAAGTTAAAAAAGAACTCGCAGGAATGCGAATAGGGTAGGGCATACCCGAATTTACGCTTGGGGAGAATCCCACCTCTGGTTAAAGGACTGCAAGGTACTTTGATTAAGTGGTTTCGCTGAACCAAGAATCCCCACGCCTTTAGGCACCGGGAGTGTCAAGGGATTATATAGCAATCCTAAACAGATTGTAAGATTTTAATACCGATATCAAACAGCCAGAAATATTATCCGGTGTTCCCTGCCCCCCTACTCCCCTGCCCCCCTGC
>MNYZ01000089.1 GCA_001873365.1 Oscillatoriales cyanobacterium CG2_30_40_61
TAATTCCTACTAACATCTTGTCCCCCCCTTCCCAAGGGGGGCTAGGGGGGATCATGCCCAGATTCAATAACTCTAACTTCCATCTTCCTTATAATTCTAAACTCACACCCATTGCTCAACAACTGCGACAAAATGCCACCCCAGCAGAACGTAAACTTTGGCAAGATTTTTTGAGACATTTTCCGTTTCGGGTGTTGAGACAAAGACCCATTGATAATTTTATTGTAGATTTTTATTGTGCAGGTTTGAAATTGGTCATTGAGATAGATGGGGATAGTCATTTTACGGAACAGGGTAAACAATATGATGCTGAAAGAACGGCTATTTTAGAAGGATATGGATTGAAAGTTGTCAGGTTTACGAATGTTGAGGTGTTGCAAAGTTTTGAGGAGGTTTGTGGCGAGTTGTTGGGTTTGATCCCCCCTAACCCCCCTTAAAAAGGGGGGGATAAGAGTGGAGTATGATCGCTCTGATTTGAGAAAAAGAAATACATAAAAAGCGTCGCATCGCAGTGCTGGCTAAACCTGCTGTTAATCTTGTGGCAGATTTAGGGATGAAACGATTGACAATAAGCAAGTTTTCCATGATAAAAACCCTCCGATTTTGTGAGAAGAAATGATGAGGAAAAACAACTAATTTGAGCAATATGTGAGGTAAAAGTAGAGCGATCTCACTCTCTACCCTAAAAGTGCGATCGCACTCCCTATCCCGAAAGAGCGATCGCGCTCTCCATAATCAAAAAGAGCGATATCCAGCCTTATCTCAGTTACATTTAGTATAAGTAAGAACGGGCTGCATCAGATAGTTGCCAGTCATATTTTGTACCAAACTGTTCGCGCCACAACTGAGCCACTATCTTAGCCTCTTGTTCTCGATTTTCAGCCTCTGCTGCATATACTGTGATTTTACCAGTGATGAAGTTATAGAATTGAAGAATTTTATACTCCCAGGAATTTTTAAAGTCTTCAAATTTTTTCGCAGCATCTTGAGCAGCTTTCACAGTTGCTTCCAGTAAGTCCTGAAACCCTTTAACCACTAACTTGAAGCCAGATTCCAGTATATCCCATAGCCAGCCTCCAAGTATGTCTCCTGCCCAAGCACCTGCAAAGGCGGCTAGAGCGCCTAATATCGCGTTTCCTATTCCTGGAACACCAGAAGCAGGTACTTGAACTAAACCACCTAAAAGAGCAGAGCCTATAGTAGACCCTATAACTTTCAGAATCCCTTTAGGTATTCCACTATCAACAAGCTCTATATTTCCATCACCAAAAAAGATTTGATTTCCATCAAGAGCATATCCAACAGCCTTAATAAGGTTGGGTCCTTGTTTCATAAATCCTGTAACTTTACCCATAACTCCCTTCAAATTTATAGGCAGCTTCTCAAATAAAGCCTCAAAAAGTCCTCCTACCTTACTAAATGCTTTTTTTAATTTTTCCCAAGCCTCGTCGATATCAAAATTCTTGATGCTTTCAAAAATAGCTGATGGCTTTTTGGATAACTTATCCAATGCGATCAGCAAGTCTAATTGCTCTTCGACCGGGAGAATACTCAAAATTTTGAACATTACCTCATCAACAACATCAGCAGCTTTCCTAAGAAAAACCGAAAGTGACTGTCCAATCTTGCTGGCAATTTCATTAACCTTCGGCTTGAGAAAATTATAAAATTTCTCAAGCTCTGGCTTTACCCAATCAGCACCCTTGATTCCGAGACTCTCTAATTGTTTGTAAACGGGTAAACTTTCTATTTCCTTGACACCAACTCCCAACATTTCTTGGACTGATGCTAACAACTTCTGACTAGCCGATAGGTATGGTCCAGCATCTTTGGTTGATTCTGCAAATGATGCTAATCCATTAAAATAACCTTTAAGGCTGAGACGGAGCTTCTCACCTATATCACTTTCGCTTGGTTGAGTTTGCTGGTTGTTGTTATTGTTATTGCCGTTATTGCTGTTACCGCCATTGTTATTGTTGCTACTGCTACCCGTTGCCCCTACTTCTGCACGCAGACTATTCAGTCGGTTCAGCCAGCCATTCAGAAACACCCCCATACTTGGTTTACTTGCAACGATCGCACGATACTCCGCCTCCCGCAAGTCAAGATACCGCCTGACTACACTCATTTCATCCCCGTTTGAAGACTGACGCGCTTGCTGTAGAAGTTTACTTGCAGCGCCAACCCCCATATTTACAGCCGTGTCGAAATTAACCATCGCCAACCGCGAGGTAAGTTGGTTGCTACCAGATGCTATCCAGTAATTTGTGTAATAGATATCTTGGACTTCCCCATCCGTAATCCCACGAACATCTTGCGTAGAAAGCCCCTTACTTGCTCGATAACTGTTGTAAGTATTCTGAGTGATTCCTTTATTTGTCGCACCGCCCGGATCGTTGGGGTGATTGACATATCCGCCTTCCCAACGACGCACAAAGGCAAGTGCCTTGGTAAAATCTGCGGGTTGAACTGGTAAGGTATTATTATTATTACCACCAGTATTACCGTTACTTCCACCAGGTAAAACAGCAGGATTACCAGGCGGATAGCCAATCATAAAAGCACTAGGAATCCAGTAGTTAGTACCCTTAATCCGATACCAGAGTGCATCCATCTGACCATTTGCCACAGTCTGATCCTGCACTGGTTCCCCATACTTCCAGCCATCAAACTCGATCTGAGAATCATGGGTAACACCTTCACCACGAGCATTTAGGTTAGTATCAGTTCTCAGTTTGATTCCGTAATTAGTATCAACTCCAACCGAGCGAGTGAAAACAACAGGATTGAAGCCAGAAGGATTATTGACTTGAGGCGTAGAAGACGGGGAAGTTGTCGAAGATGTCGAGCCATTTGTCTCATAAACCGTCACTTGCTGACCATTCCAGATCATAATCGCCCGTTCAAACTCCTGACGGAAAACACCACCCCCCTGATCCTGCACACCAGTAATGGCATTCCCCACTTGCGGATACAAACTAGCAGCATACAAAAATTTCTGACGCACATTATCTGTAGCACTTGGTAAACTCTCAGGAATATCCCCAGCCCCCCAAATCAAACCCTGGCTAGAAACATTTCCGATCACGCTTGTTGCACCCGTATTCATATCGATCGCAATCTTCCGGCGATCGGAAGTATAAGCCCTCAGTTGCCCATTTTCCAACGTCAGACCGTACACTTCCCGTAAACCCAAATCGCCTACATTGCGGGAAGTACCCGTCGCCAAATTGAAAACAACTAGGCGATCGCTTGAAGTATAAGGACTCCCCACTGTCGCTAAAATCTCATTAGCCCCGTTGAAAACCAAATCTCCACTACTAGGCCCGCCCAAATTGCCAATCAAATTCATCTGACCATTATCAGGCGAAATCTGAAACAAATTACCATTTCCCTGATCAGCCCCGTAGAGTCGGCCATCGGTCGAGAACGTCAGAGAATTGAGAGTCCCTCCCGCCAAAGGCCCGACATACCGTTCCGCACCCGTAGAGGGATTTATCTCATACAAACCGTCAAAGAAAGTACAGCCGTAAAGCTTACCATTGGGAGCAACTGCCAAATCAGTGAAAGCACGACCCTGGTATATTTTATGGGAAGCACCCGTACTCTCATCAACCTGCAAAATCTCTCCCGCATCCGTTGACAAATAAACCGTATTATTGGTCGGTTGCTGTGAAACTGGCGGTTGTTGATATTGCTGCGCGGGCGGTTGTGCAGGAGGCAATAAAGGCGGGCGACTTCCAGGGTAGCCCCCCGTCCAAGCACTCGGAACCCAATAAGTACCGCCGTTATATCGGAAGCGATACCATAAAGCATCCGCTTCCTGTGTGGTCAAATCATTGAGAGTTTCGCCGTAAGTCCAACCATCAAAAGTTAGAGTATCACCAGCATTGACAACATAATTACTGCGATCGCTCGTATTTGGACTATTGCGAAGATTAATCCCATTCGACGACACCACCCAAGCACTAAAGCTTTCATCAACAATATTGACAGCCCGCTCTTCCGGCGTTACCTTCCCTTCACCGCCCCAAGTATTAGGAATTAGGGTCGCCAATACGTCATACTCTTTTCCTGTTGTCACCTTCGCCAAACTCACTGCTGCTGCGATATTGATTAACCCGGCTCCGGTTTCTCCATCCCAGTTAGGCTCACCTAAATCCGTTGCGGTTTGTTTCAATATTTCAATCACCTGACGATAACTTAACTCAGGATTTGCCGCCCAAACTTGCGAAATAGCACCCGTGACTTTTGCCGTCGCCACCGAAGTCCCCGCCATCGTACCAACTCCATCGCCAGTAGTGGACAACACTGGATTTTCCACTGTCCCCCCGTCAGCCATGATATCTAATCCGCGACCGTAACTGGAATAGTCCGCGCGATTATAAGCTTTAGAAAGGGCAATTTGATCATTAATTCGTTGCGCCGCCCCAACGGTAATAATATTGTCAAATTCCTGGGAAGCTTGTCCCAAAACTGACATCACACTGCCATCATTACCCGACGCAGCTACAATTAATACCCCATTCTGCCGCGCATATTCAATAGCGGCCCGTTCTTGTGGGGTTAATTCATAACGAGTAGTTACACTTCCATCGGGGTTAATTTGGGTTAAATCTAAGCTCAAATTAACCACAGCATTCGGTTGTCCTGATGCTTTGGCGGCATCCACAAATTCGACTAAAGATTCCGCCCATTTTCCTGAACCAATAGCCCGTCCAGCCCAAATCGGAGCGTTATCATTAATCCCATCAATGCCAATACCGTTATTTTGTTGGGCGGCAATAATTCCTAATACATGAGTCCCATGTTCGTTACCTATTCCCGCCGCTAAGGTGGGGTCAGTATCGCCATCAACTTTATCGCTTCCCCAGGTAATTTGAGTATAGTCAATATCAGGATTATCCCCACTAAATCCGGTATCAATTACTCCAACTAAGGGTTGCTTTTCTGGAGCAAATTGAAATTGTACAGGGGGTTCGACGGTTGTAGGAATTGGGGGTTGAGTTCCTAATTTTGCCTCTAGTTTTTCGATTAATTGTAAGGCGGTAGAATTGATGCTAGTAGAGGGTTTGTTTTGCAGTTGGGTGGTTAATTGTTCTAAGCGAGTAATCAGTGTTTGATTAACGGGTTGCTCCGATACAGTTTGATGGCGTAATTGTTGGGTAAGATTTTCTAGTCGATCTACTAATGGGTTATTCGGTTCTTGTGGAACAATTGGCGTGATTTCGCTTTCTATTATTTCACTGTTATCCTCAGTAATATTAAGCGGTACAATCGGATTATTGTTGCTAGATATTTCTTCGGGATTATTAATAGTTTCCGTCGGATATTCAGGGGTTTCTACTTCGGTTAATGTATCATTTTGTTCACTTCCTATAACAATGGGTTCTATTTCTTCAATTAAATCTTGATTGTCTTCAGCAACAATAACTTCTAGCTGGGTTTCTAATTCTGGGTTAGTTTCAGCAACAATAACTTCTGATTCTGTTTCTACTTCAGTAGTAGTTTCAGCAACAATAACTTCTGATTCTGTTTCTACTTCAGTAGTAGTTTCAGCAACAATAACTTCTAGCTGGGTTTCTAATTCTGGGTTAGTTTCAGCAACAATAACTTCCGGTGATGTTTCTACTTCAGTAGTAGTTTCATCAACAATAACTTCCGGTGATGTTTCTACTTCAGTAGTAGTTTCATCAACAATAACTTCCGGTGATGTTTCTACTTCAGTAGTAGTTTCAGCAACAATAACTTCTGATTCTGTTTCTACTTCAGTAGTAGTTTCATCAACAATAACTTCTGATTCTGTTTCTACTTCAGTAGTAGTTTCATCAACAATAACTT
>MNYZ01000042.1 GCA_001873365.1 Oscillatoriales cyanobacterium CG2_30_40_61
ATCCTAGTTTTAATCCAGCGATTCCTTTGCCTTTAAAAACTTTTTTCCAATGCCCAACAAAAAATTCGCTTACACCTAAAATTTGGCTGATTTCACGGTAAATTTTACCGGTGAGCGCCATCCTGACAGCTATTGCTCGTTTTAGTTCTCTTGCCGAAAGATTACTCTCAATTAAAATTTCTAATTCAGCTATTTCTTTGTTCCGCTCTTTTTCTGCCTGTTGTAAGTCATTCATAATTTTTATTGTCATAATCAAGTAGTGTATATCATTATATCATGCTCTTGATAATGATTTAGGACTGCTATAGAAAGAAGACAGGCAAAGCCTAATGTGGGAAAATCTTTAACCTTATCTTGAATTTCAGCATAAGCCATCGCCCAGCCATCAGTTTTACTGACATCTTGGTTATTATCATTAATGTATAATACGCCACTGAAAGCAAAGTATTTTTGTTCTTTTTGCATGGCATCAACCATAATGTTTAAACGCTCAGGATGATAGAGGTCGTCGGAATTAACAATGGTAATAATTTCGCCTTTTGATTTATTGATACCATAATTTATAGAGGCATGAGCACCTTGATTTTTTTTGAAATAAGTAAAGCTTATTCTTTTAGAAAATCTATCGATCCAGGCTTTATTTTTAAGAATTTTCTCAACGTATTCACCTGAACCATCGGGGGAACAATCATCAATTATTATTAATTCTATATTGTCATAAGTTTGAGCAACAATTGTTTCAATACAAGCCTCAATGTACTGTTTATGCTGATAGTAGGGAATGACAACTGATACTAATGGTTTTGAATTTAAGTTGGGCATAATTTATCACCATCCATAGTGAAAATGTTTACAGTAATTAAAGTAACTAATTGAGTACAAACAAGCAATATTTTTATTTTATTTGATCATTCATTCTTAGAGGTAAGATACCCACTCAAATTTGAGGACATTGTTTGCCATTGAGCGACAATTTCTTCCAATTCATACAACAAACATTCAAAATCAATCTTTGTTGAGATTTTGCCATGTCTAAGTTCGATTATTATACCATTAACTGCTTTTTTTTGATGATAATACCATTTGATTTTTGTTTTTATTTTCCCACTTAATTTTCTTTGGAATTCTTCCTTTTTGACACTTATATCAATTACAGCACTTTCGATAGCTTCATCATTTTCTAAAAACGAATAAATTTCTAATTTGTAATCCTTTTTATCAACGACTAACAGATCTTCGGCTTTTATCCGATCTGCAAAACCAACATCTAATTGCTTACATTCTGGAAAAACTTGACCAATATCAGGGCGATCATTTTTTATTGGTATATTTGCTAACACAATATGATCGGGTTGACATATCTTTAGTTTTGTTACTTTTGTACCCAAAATATTAAAACACCAACCTGAAATTGATAAATATTGATCTTGCTGAACTTCAGTATTTATCAAAGGGGCATCAAAATAAATCCTATTCTTATCGTTATCTTTTAAGCCAATATTATTGATTAATAATGAGTAAACTATTTGATTTTGATTTGCTTCTACTTCTTTAATCAATAATTCTATACTTCTTTGCAGTAATTCAATTCTAAGCTGAAGCTCTTTGACTAAATGATGTAAATGTGCTTCTGTATGGATAGGTAAATAACGTAGTAGATTGATCGCTGTCTGTAAACTGTAAGCCTCATTCAAAACTTTAGAAGTAGCCGATAAGTAGCCATGTCCATATTTGACATCAGGTTCTAAGTAAGTACCTTCTGCCCATTCATTCCAAGCATTAATAAAGACTAATTGTTCATCTCCAGTATAGATTTGTTGAGTTTTTTCAATAACTCCACGCAACCATAATTCGTAAATTTCAGGATTACTATGTAGTAATATATGACTTTTTTTTCCCCGCCGTGCTGTATTATCCCAAGATGTAATTACAGAGAAAAATTCTCTTTCTGAGGGTAATTTATTTCTTAATGAATTTTCTACTACGGCTCTAAAGTCATAGATCTGACCTTCGTAATCATTAGTGCCTAAAGTAGCGGGATCTATTGATTTAAAACCGATTCCATAGGGCGGAAACTGAACTCCTGCATCAAAACCCCAAGAAATTATTTCTGATGCTTGCTGTCCAAAACCTAAACATCCACATAGATAAACTTCACCTATATCATTTTCGCGCCAAACCTCGCGCCATAATTTAACCGTTTCCTCAATATCTGGCAGAATATTAGCTCGATAAATTAATACTAGAGGTTTACCATTAACTCTGATATATCGCTCATCTTTCATAAAATGTACTAAGCTTTCGGCAAAAGCCTGATTATTTTCAAAAGAATGTTCTTGAGCGATTAAAATTTCATTGTCTAAGCCATCCCAACGACGAGTCCAGTTTTCATTTGCCCAACATAAGCAAAAGGGAAAATCTGGTTTTTTACTCACTAAAACTTCATCTAATGGTGCATGAAGAAGCCGTTTACCAGCAAACCAATAATAATAATAGCAAAAGCCATAGATACCATATTTTTTAGCCAATCTAGCTTGAGCATCTCGCACTTCTGGCACACGCAAATCGTAGAATCCTAAATCGGCGGGTAATTTAGGTTGATAGTGTCCTTCAAATAAAGGTTGCGCTTTGGTTACATTTGTCCATTCTGTAAAACCTTTGCCCCACCACTCATCATTTTCTGGGATTGGGTGATACTGTGGAAGATAAAAAGCAATTAAACGAACATCTGTAGTCTGAATATTTACGGTTACATTAGATGTAACTTGGGTAATATTTGTAGTTATTGGCTCATCTTTAATCTGTTCTTGATCAAAGTTTGTTAGAGGTTTTTGGGATGTAGTTGGCTTTAGAACTTGTTCTAATTTAAACTTAGCTTCACTCAAACCAGGATTGATTTGGATTGCACTTTGATATACAGCGATCGCCTTTTCTTCTTCACCTTTAGCAATCCAAGCATTCCCCAGTCCCACATACAAATCAACATCATCTGGCTTAATTTCTAATGCCTTTTGATAACTTTCAATATCCGTTGGATTATTTTCGATCGCCTTCCGATAATAACTTAATGCTGTTTCTAATCTGGTTTTAACTTGCTGATGCAACGCCTGATTTAATTTTTCTTCTACTTCTGTTAAATCAGGTTTAATCTTTAAGACTTGACGATAAGCTTTAACTGCTTCATCCCATTGATCTAATTTTACATAAATCTCAGCCAAATTATAGTAAGACCAAACAAAATTAGGATCTAAATCAATCGCTTTTTGATAAGCTGCGATCGCCCCTTCCCAATCTTCTATTTTAACTAAAACATCCCCTAAATTATGATGAGATAAAGCAAAATCTGGTTGTAATTTGATCGCCTTCCCATAAGCTTGCGCCGCCTCGTCCCAGCGTTGCAACTCCCGCAAGCTATCTCCTAAATTATTATAAGACCAAGAAAACTCAGGATTCAATTCAATCGCTTTCTGATAAGCCGCAACCGCATCTTCCCATCGCTGCAATTTCAGTAAGGCATCCCCTAAATTATGATAAACTTCAGCTATATCCGACCGCAAACTAATTGCTGTTTTATAAACCTCAACGGCCTCATCCCAGCGTTCCAACTTCAGAAACAAATCCCCTAACTCCCGTTGCACCTCAACCCAATTCGGTGCTATGCTCAAAGTCCGTTGATAAGCGGCGATCGCTTCTTCCCATTTTCGGTGCTCCACTAAAGCCTGGGCCAACCGATAGGGCGGTTCGGCCGGAGAAACAGATCGACGACTTTTAACGATAGAAGACACCTGGGGACGATCAGAAAGACTTGGGGGTTGTTGCTGAATCATCATAATTATTACTTGACAGAATACGAAGGATTAAATTAAGGCACTCTTGATTGCTCCTGTTCTGCATAGATATCCCTTAACTTCCCATAGATTTCCGGATCTTTTGACTGAAATTTTTGGAGTTGTTCAAAAACAGCCAAAGAAGCGGAAATTTTAAAAATTTGTAGTATTAATATTAAGGATTAAGTGCGTTCGTGTCTTAAATATATAGAAGTATTCAGGGAAATTAGGGTATTAACTATAGATGCTACTTCTTTAACAGGGAATAGACTTTCTATTGCTATTCTTTGTTCCCAATTAAGTTGCTATAGCAATCCTAAATAGATTTTACAAAAACATGATCAAGATTATTAATCTTAAAAAATACCGATATTTCTGTTTAGGGGCGAAGCGCGCCTCACCCCTGGGATGAATTTGATTTCTAATCCGATTCTTAGTCTCTTATTTTCTCAGACCAAACACGAGTGGGTAAACCCCAAACATAGATAAACCCTTCCGCCGCTTTGTGATCAAAAACGTCTTCAGAGCCATAGGTTGCTAAGTCCAAACTATAGAGGGAATTGGCAGATTTCCGGCCGACAATTGTGGCATTTCCCTTAAACAATTTGATTCGCACCACACCTGAAACCCGTTCTTGAGTTTGTTGGATAAAGGCATCTAAAGCCGCTTTTAACGGACTATACCAGAGGCCATTATAAACCAACTGACTATAGGTTTCTTCAATGCCCCGTTTATAACGAGTCACATCGGCCGTTAAGGTCAAACTTTCTAAATCTCGGTGAGCATTAATTAACACAATCATCGCCGGAGATTCATAAATTTCCCTTGATTTAATCCCGACTAAACGGTTTTCAATCATGTCCAGGCGTCCAACCCCATGATTTCCGGCAATTTCATTTAATTTGCCAATTAACTGAACACCGTCCATCGTCTCTCCATTCAAACTCACTGGAACTCCGTTTTCAAACCCAATTTCAATATATTCAGGTTCGTTAGGAGTCTCAGAAATCGGTTTAGTGATCGCATAGACTTCTTCCAGGGGCTCCGTCCAAGGATCTTCTAATGGCCCAGCTTCAATCGCAATCCCTAACAAATTTCTATCTAAACTATAGGGAGAGGATTTTTTCACCGGGGAAGCAATGCCGAATTTTTCTCCGTAAGCAATGGTTTCTTCCCGACTCATCCCCCATTCCCGGGCGGGGGCCAGAATTTTCAATTTCGGGTTGAGCGCGCCAATGGAGACGTCAAACCGCACTTGGTCGTTACCTTTTCCGGTACAACCGTGAGCAATAGCGTCCGCCCCGTATTTTTCAGCCACTTCCACTAGGGTTTTGGCAATTAACGGACGGGCTAAGGCCGTGGCGAGGGGATAACGGTTTTCATACAAAGCATTGGCTTGAATGGCCGGAAACGCATATTCTTTGACAAATCTATCCTGAACATTAATCACCAGGGACTCGACGGCTCCAGAGTCCAAGGCTTTTTTTTGAACAGGCCCTAATTCATCCCCTTGTCCCAGGTCTACGGCCAGGGTAATTACTTCTTTGACACCAAATTCATTTTTCAAGTAGGGGATACAAACGGAGGTATCCACCCCACCAGAATAAGCAAGCACAACTTTTTCAGCGCGACCCATGATTAATATGTTCTCCTCAAGTAACCAAATGTTACATTATCCTGCCTTTGATACCCTTTTGATGTCAGGAATTCTATATATTTGAGTTGGGGCCATTTTGAGGGGGAGGGGACTGGATTTTTTTCCGGTCAGTCGTTGATAATAATAGTGATTTAAGTTTCAGGTTAGAAAAACTGTGTTTTTAACTATTGTCATTCCTACCTATAATCGTTTAGCGATTTTACAAAAGTGTTTAAAAGCGTTAGAACAGCAACAATATGATCCTACTATTACTAACTATGAGGTAGTTTTAGTTGATGATGGTTCAACGGATGGAACCTTAAATTGGTTGGAGGAAAATCAGTTAGAATTTCCCCATGTTCGGCTATTTTGTCAATCCCATCAAGGGCCAGCCGCAGCCAGAAATTTAGGGATAGAAAAAGCTCTGGGGGATACTATTATTTTTATTGATAGTGATTTAGTCGTAACAGAAACGTTTTTACAATCCCATGCTGATAGTTTAGTTAAGGGATATCAAACTTCAGATCAAGTTTTTACCTATGGTCGGGTAATTAATACTTGTAATTTTGAAAATCCTACTTCTGAACCTTATAAAATTACTGATTTTTCGGCGGCTTATTTTGCGACGGGAAATGTAGCGATCGCTCGTCATTGGTTAATAGAAGCAGGATTATTTGATCCTCAATTTCAACAATATGGCTGGGAAGATTTAGAATTAGGAGTTAGGTTAAAAAAATTAGGTTTAACATTAATTAAATGTCCCCATGCCGTGGGTTATCATTGGCATCCGGCGTTTAGTTTGGAACAATTACCAAAATTAATAGATCGAGAAATTCAACGAGGAAGAATGGGGGTTTTATTTTATCAAAAACATCCATATTTTGAAGTTAAAATGATGATTCAAATGACAATATTACATAAAATATTATGGGGTTTATTATCTTTGGGAGGACGTTTAAACGAAAAAACAATGGCGGGGTTTTTACAATATTTAATTAATCAAGGAAAATCACAATTAGCCTTAGAAATTGCTCGAATATTTCTCAATTGGTATAATGTAAAAGCAGTTTATTCGGCTTATAATGAATTAAAATAGTAGGATGGGCAAAGCTCATCCTAAAATGAATTAATCCAAATAAAATTTTTCAAGGTGCGTAACCTGTCATCGTCAAGAAAACTTATCCTCTTAGATTCCATAAATCAGTTATCCAGGATAGGCATCTCCTCGGTAAATCTCTTTTGTACCCTTGGGAATCTTAATCCATTCTAGTTGTTGTAAACGATAGGTTAAGTTACTGATAGTAACACCTAAGTCTTCTGCCAGAGCATACAAATGTGGCCACTTCGTTAAATTTCGCCCTTTTTTAAATTCTTCCAATTTAAAACGTGGCATTAGCAAGCAACTAGCAAAATACTGAGCTTGCCATTCAATTCCCTGTACATTATTAATCGCACGACATAGAAAAGGAACTTCCTGTTGATTCAATTGATTGTGATCAATATGAAGTTGCCAATGCCCAATTTCATGAGAAATACAGGATTCTTCAAATCCTTTAGGCATTGCTAGGCTCCTCTCATTTAAAATAATTTTTCGTTGAGTCGGTAGAATCATCGCGGCAATTTCCCCTTGTTGATCAGCAGGAATATTGCCACAATCCATATCTAATCCTAACGCTTCAGCAATATAGCCTGCATCCAGTGGCCATTTAAGAGGGCGTGTCCGTTTTTCCTGTACCCACTTAATAACACTAAGAGCTTGAGCTTCAATTTCCTGTTTTGATAGGTGTCGATAAGGTTTAATAACACTCAACTGAACTACTCCTCACCCTTTGATTGTGTGGTTTCCCGCAGGATTTTTTGAGCAAATTCTGGTTCATCTCGCATCCGTCGCAGCAAAGCAGGCATTTGTTGATACTTTCTGACCAATTCTTCAAATGCCTGAGCATCTTCTGGCGTAATTCGCCCTGCAAGCCGTTTGAGGTCGTTAATCCGATCCATCAAATCTAAATGATGGGCTAATGCCTCAATCACATCCTCACTGGGAGGATAGCCAGCGTGGTCATTCTCTAGTTTAGATAAATAGGTGTAGTCAACCTTAATCATCTTCGCTAGTTCACGCTGACTATATTCTTTCTGTTTTCGGGCTTGACGAATCAGCTTACCAAACGTCTCGCTCACGGCTAGAATCCCTCATTATGAAAAAATTTTACTCTATATTGACTTTATCTTCAATAGGGGTTAATCTGAATTTGTTGCTCAAGTTGACCAATTTAGACAACATATCAAGAGAACCAATTAAATGTCTAAGCACAACCGGGAAAAAACAACCCCCAAACCCCTATCAACCTTGCTAATCCGTCGGTAGACCCTTATTCCTTAGTATCCTCGACATGGAGGGTGAAACCTATGAACAAAGTATGGCGTCCCTATGCCAGTTATAGAATTTGGCTTGAATTTGAGCCACCCATCGGCCAAGAGCAATTTCACTGCGATATGAAACGGGGTTTTTCTAGGGCGAAAAAACGAGAACCGGGAATTGAACCTTTACTCAAACAAGATACTACACCGCAAAGAATTGGACTCTTAGCGCAACAAGGGATTTATGAATTTCATCAGAACCCACAACTGTTGTCTAGTGTTGATGGAGTTGATCAAATTGCTGAAATTCTCAAACTGAATCAAGAATCTAACCTAGTTCACGAACGAGTTAAAACGATCCTGAACAACTATTACCAAAATCCCATCCTTGTTGGTAAAGAAATTATTCAGCTAAACCGAGGGGATGAAGGTTTCCCCCCACCTATTTTGATAAAGCATGGGAATTATTCATTTAACTTCTTTGCCGCTATTGATTGTATTTTTGAAGAAGCAGATGGAACCTTACATATTTTAGACTTTAAAACAGGTCGCTCTAATAATGACTTAAGGCAAGCCTATCTTTATTTACTAGCCGATAGTTATTTATATCCAGATAAACCGGCGATCGCATCTTTCTATAATTTAGAAAAATGTGAACAATCAAAACCTATTTCTGCCAGTAAAGAGACTCTCAAAGCCTTTGAAATCGAAATGGCTATAGTTGCCCAACGTCTTCAAAAAGAATTAAAACAGTATCGGTTTAACCGTTCTAATTTTGAGAGTATTTTTCCTCCTAATCCAGGAGTTAACTGCCATCATTGTCCGTTTAACTCAATTTGTAAATTTTCTTCTTGTTCAGAGGTTGCTGCATAATGACAAACACCACTTTATCTACTCCCCAATCCACTACAACGCCTACTTATTTTTTAAGTGAAATTTTTCCCCTTACGATTGCTAATCCTAATCTTGATGCCTTTCGATTATCTCCCGAAGTTGATCGAAAACTAGGAAATAAAATAAGTTGGCATTTAAGCCAAAAATTTCAGGATAGAATCGTGATTTGGGAAGCCGGATATTTTTGGATTTTAACAAAACAGAATGAGGAACGATACGGACAAGACAAATGGCGAGAAGGTTTGAGAGAAATTTCGGAAGAATTGAAAGATGATATAGGCGATCGCATTTATTCAATTCAATCAGTAATGGAACCTAAACCTACCCCTTCTATATTAGCTCAACTAGCAGTCAGAGCATTACAAAAAGGGAAAGCTTTTTCTGCTGAAACTGTTTGGTCTAAAAATCAAGTTGAAGTTAAACGAAAAGCCAAGTTTTGGGCGGAAACAATAGAATTAAATAATTTTCTATACCCGGCTTTGGCACTAACTCCCAAAAGCCATTTTTCTTATCAAGGAACTTTAGTAAACTACTATGAAAATCATCCTTATCGTCATAAACCAGAAGAAATCTTGATCGGATTAAAAGTTCGAGAACGGGAAAATGATAATAGTTGTACAATTGTAGGCTTGAGGGGAACTATAGGAGAAAATAGAGAAGAACTATTAAAACATAAACCTGCTTCAGTAAGTGCCACTGCAATTGATGATGCACCAGATGATCAACCTGTAATTGCTGTCCAGTTTAGCAAAAAATCTCAAGAGTATCATTATGCAATGGCAGCACTTTGTCCTTGTATTACAGAAGAAAATTCTCATTTATTTGAGATAAAACATGGGGATTTACTGACACAAACTAAAATTAAATATCAAAAGCGTCAAGAATATTTAAACTCTTATAAGCAGACTGCACAAGAATCTTTAGCTGATTATGGATTTACAATTGAGAAAAGTGTTAATAGCTTTTCTCATCCCGCAAGTTTCAGCTTGCCTAACTTTAATATTGAAGATACTCCACTGTTATTTGGTAATGGCATTCGAGGTAAAAGAAGCGCTATTCTAAATGGACTTAAAAATGGAGTTTTTCGTCGTCATGAAGATTACAATAATCCGTCAAGAGCAATTAGAATTAATATTTTAAAGATTGGTGAATTTAAAGTCAGTTCTGAGTTTTTAGAAAAAATCCAAACCAGACTTAAACAGTATCAATTTAATACCCTTAATTTGATCAATCCAAACACCAATAAAGTTGAGCAGGATCGAGTTAGATCTATTTCAATTGAAGGATTAAGTGATTCAGAAGCAAAAGCAGTAGTAGAAGAAGCTCTTGATGAATTATTGGCTATTAAACCTGATATTATTTTAACATTTCTTCCTCAAACTGATCGCCATACTGATAATAGTGAGGAGGGCAGCTTATATAGTTTTATTTCCTCAAGGATTCTACGTCGAGGATTAGCAAGTCAAGTGGTTTATGAGAACACTATCAAAGATCCTGCTAATTATGCAAATATTCTCAATCAAGTTATCCCTGGAATCTTAGCAAAATTAGGAAATTTGCCATTTATTCTTGCTGAACCTTTAAAAATAGCAGATTATTTTATCGGTTTAGATATTTCCAGAAAACCGAAAAAGAAAGGAATAGGAAGCTTAAATGTTTGTGCTAGTGTTCGTCTATATAATCAGCGGGGAGAATTTATCCGCTATGGTTTGGAAGATGCGTTAACAGAGGGTGAAGAAATTGATAAACAAACTTTAGAAAAGTTATTACCTTTTGCAGATTTACGAGAAAAAACTGTATTGATTTATCGGGATGGTTTGTTTCGAGGAAATGAAGTTAAACATTTACAGGAAAGGGCTAAAGCCATTCGTTCTAAATTTATCCTAGTAGAATGTATTAAAACAGGAGTTCCTAGACTTTATAACATTTCTCAACAAATTTTAAAAGCACCGACAAGAGGATTATCACTTCGTTTATCTTCGTCTGAAGTTATTTTAGTTACAACACAATTAAAATCTGAAAATATGGGTGTACCTTTTCCTTTGCGTTTAAGAGTTATTCCTGATCCTAATCATGCTGAACCGATTTCACTTGAAGATTTAGTAGAAGCAACATTGAAACTAACATTACTGCATCATGGTGCATTAAAAGAACCCCGTTTACCAGTTCCCCTTTTTGGTTCTGACCGGATCGCTTATCGACGTTTACAGGGAATTTCTCCCAGTTCATCACAGGGGGATAAGCAATTTTGGTTATAGGCTCAAAAATAGAGATTGTAACAGGTATTATCGCGTTTAAATGCTGATCACTTTATAAACTTGATTCTGAATCTGGAGCAATATCTAACCCCGGTATTTGTCGAATTTGCTGCTGCTCTTTAACTAAATCCGATAAAGAATCAATATTAACTCCAATTCTATGACAAGCTGTTTGCAGTGCGTCCATAAATTTATCTACATCATCCCCATAACCCGATAGTTTAGCCGCATTTTCAACACCTTGTTTAGCATTAGCTTTCGCACAATCAATTAATTCTAGGTCTGTCAGGGGTTTTGATTTACTCATTGTGATAACATTATTAATACAGTTAATCTATTTTACCTTAACTCCCTAAATTTTGAGTAAAAATATAGCAATATTCCCTATTACCCATCACCCATCACCCATTACCCATTACCCATTACCCACTACTTATTCCCTCATAACAGCATCTTCAAATTTGTATCCCACTCCCGTAACAGTTTTAATAAAAGTGGGATGGGAGGGGTCAGGTTCAATTTTTTTCCGCAGTCTAGCAACATGGGTATCCACAACCCTCTCATCACCAAAAAAGTCATCTCCCCAAAGTTTATCTATTAGTTGGGTACGACTCCAAACCCGACCCGGATAACTCAGAAAAGTTGATAATAAATTAAATTCTAAGGTGGTTAAATCCAGGGTTTCTGTCTCCCCTGATTCTAATTGATAGCTGGCGATTCTTTGGTCTAAATCCACTAAAAAATGCGCGGTTTGATAAACTTGACTCGGTTGACCCCCTTGGCGCAAACTCCGTCTTAATAACGCTCTAACTCTAGCCACTAATTCTCTAGGACTAAAAGGTTTAACAAAATAATCATCCGCGCCCGTAGATAAACCAATAATCCGATCTAGTTCTTCACCTTTGGCGGTTAACATTAAAATATAAGGGTCTTTTTGCCCGGGTTTTTGACGGATTCTAGCACAGACCTCTAACCCATCTAAACCCGGAATCATTAAATCTAAAATAATTAAATCCGGTTGTAATTCCTGAAATTTTTGTAGGGCGGCTAAACCATTATTAGAAATTTGGCAAGAAAATCCTTCCGCTTCTAAGGTATGCTGAATTAAACGGGCAATTTCGGGTTCATCCTCAACAATTAAAATATCCATAAACTTGATCTGGGGTATAATTAGTTTTTTATTGTATCCCTGATCTTCTATAAAAACAAGAAATAAATTAAATTCAGAACCTGGCGATCGCTTATCTTAAAAATAATCACAAAATCTGTTAAACTAAGAAAATCTTGAATCTGAAATCAATCCCAACCACGACAATGCAAGAATTTTTTCAAAACGTTTCTCGCTATCCCCGTTATTTTATTACCTTTACCCTAGGAATTTTCTTTTTCCTATTTGAACGTCTAAAACCCCTGTTAAATCGCCCGGTAACTGCAACTGCATTAGTAATTTTACTATTCAGTGTTTTTGCCTTTACCTTTTTTACCTTAAAGGCAATGTTAGGATTAAACCCGGTTTAAGAAAAAAGTAATTTTAAAAAAGGGAGGGTAATTTCAACCTTCCCTTTTTAATGTTCAATTTTAACTAACTGGTTTCTTGCAATTCATCCAAACGGGCTAACACTTCCTGACTATGAATAGCCGGATTAACCCCTAGAAATATTTCCCTTAAAATTCCATCAGAATCGATAATAAAAGTATGACGCATGGAGATAAAATTAATCCATGAGCCATAGGATTTACTAACATTTCCATCAACATCAGCCAGCAGGGGAAATTTTAAACCTTCCGAATCACAAAACTCAGCATGGGATTGAATATCATCCGCACTCACCCCTAAAATTTTAGTATTTTTAGCTAAATATTTTGGTAAATCCTGTTGAAAACGACGGGCTTCTAAGGTACATCCAGAGGTAAAATCTTTAGGATAAAAATAGAGAACAACCCATTTTCCTTGATAATCAGATAAAGAAATTTTTCCCTCTCCACTATTAGTTGGTAAGGTAAAATTAGGGGCGGGCTGGTTCAAACTGGGCAGTTTTCCCCCTAACGCCCAAGCGGGTGAATTTAGGTTAAAGCTAAATACAGCTAAACCCAAAGATAAGAGAAAACTCAGAAATAAACGACGGGACATGATTATTGAGGATAATTACAACTTTTTATCCAGTTTACACAATTTCAGAAGTAACAGGAACTTAAATTTGAGGTTGGGTGTCTAAATATTGGCAATATCCGCTCCTAATTGTCATCTTTATTGTAAAATATAAAGATGACAATTAGGTTTATTTTACCTCATTTCATACAATCTAACACATTATTTTATTATGGCTGATCTACCAAAATTAACCAGTGCTGCTACCGTGATTATGGTAGTTGAAGGATTACCAATTACCATTCAAGTTGATGGTGCAAATGCTCCGATAACCGCCGGAAATTTCGTTGATTTAGTTGAACGAAATGTTTATAATAACACCCGATTTCATCGCGTTGTTCTTGACCCTAATCCCTTTGTAGCTCAAGGAGGCGACCCCCAAAGTAAAGATCCTAATATTGATCCTAATGTGTTAGGAACTGGAGGTTTTATTGACCCAGCTACAGGTCAAGTCCGAAATATTCCCTTAGAAATTAAACCCCAAGGCGCCACAGAACCCCTCTACAGTCAAACCTTTCAACAAGCAGGAATTACCGTTCCTCCGGTGTTAAGTAATATCGTCGGTTCTATTGCCATGGCGCGGTCTTCGGGAACCGATACCGCCTCATCCCAATTCTATTTTAATTTAGCGGATAATTCCACAAATTTGGATGGCAATTATGCGGTTTTTGGCACAGTAACTCAAGGCTTTGATGTTGTTAATCAAATTCGAGTAGGTAATGTAATTTGGGATGCGGCTGTTGTCGATGGAATTATTCCCAGTCGAGTTTCTGGAATTATTTCAGATGTTAATATATTGAATGGATTTATTAATACCATCAATCGTGCTAGTTTGCCTTTAATTTATGCCTATACTCGTAATTTAGATGCAGATAATGTTATAACCATGACCCCTGATATTACCCAAAATAATCATCGCGGATTATTAGCTGGAGGCGGAAATGATCGGGTTACAGGTTCCATCGGAAATGATGTAATTAATGGTAATCAAGGTAACGATTCTCTGGATGGAAATGACGGCAATGATTATATTTTAGGAGGAAAAGATAATGATAGTATTACTGGCGGACAGGGCAATGATATTCTGAATGGAAATCGGGGGAGTGATACCATCTTTGGAGGTGCTGGTTCCGACTTTATTCGAGGTGGACAAGGTAATGATAGTTTAAATGGTAATGATGGTAATGATTTTCTAATTGGAGATTTAGGAACAGATACTTTAACCGGAGGTGCGGCGGCTGATATTTTCCTATTACGAGGGGATGAAGCCGCCACGGTTTCTGATATCAATTTAGCCGATATTATTACGGATTTCAATGTAACAGAAGGCGATAAAATTCACATCATTGATACAATTCCTCTGGCTAATTTAAGTTTTACATCCTCGGGGAATGACACCATTATTCGAGTTGCAAATTCAGGAATTTTAGGAGTTGTTAAAAACGTCCAGCCGAGTGTTGTCCAAACCGCAATAGTCATCACATCACCTACGGATTTAGCCCTAACAATTGGTTAATCATGTTTAGTTGTTGTTGTGCGTTAGCACTCTTAGTAGAGGTACTAACGCACAACAACCAAATTATTTATAGTAATTATAGCCCCCTACTGTTCCCCTTCCGTTTGATCAAAATTAGGAGGGGAAGGCCGGTTTTTATCATCTCCAAATCCCGAAGCATTTCCTATAGCAATAATGAATAAAAATAATGCAACGATTAACCATCCTAATGTCCCCCAATCCGGCGGTTTTGGGGGCGGTGGCGGTGGTTTATCCACAGGCGGTTTAGGTTTAGGTACATCGCTTTGAGACATAAAATAAACCTCCAAAATTAGTGTTTATAAATTCTTTGTGTCTTTGTATCTTTGTGGTTAAATAAAAACTAAAATCTATTATTTTAATGGTAATGTTTTCACCGTTAATACTTGAGGAGGAGACGCATCTGGGGGATAGAGAAAATCAACTTTTATCGGTCGAGTTTCTTCGGGTTTTAGGGTTAATTCTACTAACGCTTCTCCCTGTTGTCCCCGTCTTTGAACTAAATGAACATAGCGAGTTTGCGATTTTCCTTGATCATCTCCAAGACTCAATCTAACAGTACCTCGGAAGAAAACTTGAGGTGCGGGAGGGTCAAAAAACCTTAATCCAGATTGAGATAATTTTTCTTCTTTGATGGGAGTTTGTAAGGTTAAAATAACTTTTTGGGGTTGACTTTTGGGGTTATAAAGTGGTAAAATTAAGTTATATTCTATCCCATAATTGCCATGGGCTTGATAGGCAGTATCGGGATATCTAACCACTAAAGGAGAACTTTGAATTTGATTTGTTCCTAACTGTCCTCTGGGTAAAGTTGAAATCGGATAAGAAAAGGCTTCTCCAGATTTGGGAATTGTTAAAATAGCACTATTTGGATCAACAATATTAGCATTCCAACGGGAACCTAATGCCACTCCAGCAACCCGTCCATAAATGATTTGCTCAGGATTGGTATTAGGAGGAGTGGGCGTACGATCTCTGGGTGTAACTAACATTCCTTGCTGTAATAATTGTTCCCATTCTGTGATAGTCGGTGCAATTTCTGTTCTATTTGGTTGCATCGTTGCATACTTAGCCAAACTAGCAATATAAACCTCCCCATCACTCTCTAAACGCATTAAAGTAGACCGACCATTTAAAGGAGGTTCTAAATTTTTAACTGGAATTGGAGCATTTAATAATAGACGACTACTTTGGGGCGGAATTATAATTTTTTCCCAAAATTCAGGTTGTCGTTTTCCCCGTAAAATATCATTCATTACCCGACTTCCTGGCCCAGCAAAAATATTACCTGCTGAATTATCTAAAACCGCATCCAGGGGAATAAAAGGCGCATCAGGTTGACTTAAATAACTGGCTGCTGCTAAAATATTAATAGTAATGTGTTTATTACCCGGATTATAGGCTAATATTCCTAAATACAGGGTTCTTAAATCATTTTCTTGCGGTGGTTTAGCAACATGATGGGCAAAAATATCAAATTTGCCTTTGAAGGGAAAATTTAAGTGGGCTTCCGGTTGTTTTTTATTAGTTTTTGGAAACGTAGATAGTAAAATTCCTTCGTTTAAAATTAGTTCGGGACTGTTACTATTAAACACAGGAATTTGATCTAATTTTCCCGGTAAGGGTCGCACCTGCTGGGGTTGCACAATTTCATTCATCGCAGGGGCGGCTTGAGCAAATAGGGTTAAACTCAGAAATAAGGGTAAGATCATCGATATCAGATTCAATGGTTTTGAGTATATACAAAACAATATCCTACCTTTCTCAATAGAAATGTAGGATATTGGTTTCAAAGTTCAGATGAGGTTATAATCTAACCTGAAATTAAAATAATATTTAGTTAAACTCCTCGGGTGGGATTCGAACCTACGACCAATCGGTTAACAGCCGACCGCTCTACCACTGAGCTACCGAGGAAAGTTGTGTCTCTCTCTTAGCCACAGTTACTAATAGTAGCGCTAGATCCTGAATTTTTGCAAGCTTTTTTGAAAAAATTTTTTTTGACTGTTGTTGCAAAAGCTGAAACCTCCTTGATAGCGTAATTACAACCCCATTCTTAACCGAGCTAGACGGTTTTGAGCCTCGGCGTCCAAGGAATGAGCCAAAAAACGGCTCGATGATGGCTTCCGGGGTTGATGACGACGCTGACGACGCTGGGTGGTAGCTTCGACGGCTTCCGCCAACTGTTCGGCGGACATCCACTCGGCCCCATAGCCGGCGACGGTCAACTGTTGGGCGCGGTCTGAGGTAGCCACAATTAACCGACGTCGGGATAAGCGGAGTTGACGACCTAAAGAAGCACAGAGTTTTTCAATATAGGTATCTGCGGTTTGCCCAAAACCGGTATAATGAATCGACACATTGCGGGTAATAGTTTCGCTAACGCCGGGGGTATTTTGATAGTGAGCATCAAATACCAGTCGGGCATCAATTCCCTCAAAGGCGCTATAGTCCACTAAAGTCTCAATCAAGTGTCTACGCGCCGTTTCCATGTCGTCAACATCGCGTTTCTGTCGCAATAGGGGCCAGATTCCAATTATGTTATAGCCGTCTACAAATAAGACGGCTTTACTGAGGGAGCTATTCATGGTTCAATTTTAACTGTTTGTGGGGGTTTGGGGGGGCGATAAGTCCTACGCTGAATTTCACAAAACAAAAAATAACTAGAAATCAGCGTGGGATACATGGACTCCCCTAGGTTAATTTTGTTCGTTCAAATCTGACAAAATTAACGATTATATGTTAGATTATATCAAAGAGTTGAAAGCGACAATGTTTTAAGCATACAAGTATGGCATATATCTAAGGACGGAACGGCAAGTCGCTTTGGCTAAAAGTTTTGGTTGTTGTGGTTGGTATTGGACGAGGGGAAAAGGGAATATGAATAAGGACAAATATTGGCGAACGGTAGGTGATAAAAATTGGTGTTTGAGTGCTGAAAATGGATTAAAATTAATTACTCATGGCAGTACGCCAATTGTAAGGCAGATAAAGGTTAAGGGTGAGGCTAGTCTGTTTAATGGAGTCTGGATTTATTGGAGTAAATGAGGAGGTGGAGAATATCCAGGGATTCCTAACAGGGTCTCTAAGCTAATTAAGAAGCAAAGGGGTATTTGTCCTGACCGTGGTTTGTATTTTTCAAGTACAAGAAACCCGGTTTCTAAAGCCAGGTTTATGTTAGTTTAAAAAAAATACTACAGAAACCCGGTTTCTGGCACTAAAGCCAGTACAGATATTTCAACTAAGAAACCAGGTTTCTAGTTAGGAATTAGCTCTATTGCTACACTGAGGGGATGTTAGTCGTCTGCTGAAACTTTTGTTTGTTCAGACGCTATCCCCGTTGAGGTTGGAAGCCCACACTTACTCGTGCTGTCAAGTGTGGGTAGTTCAGATAAATTTGCCTGGGTTGGACGACAAATCAAAAATCTCCCAGAATCCATTTTTGTTTACATATGATCACGAAAATTTGATCCGCTCACTGTCTGGAGATCCTGAGATTCTGGGGAACATCGGAAGAAAAGGTTGTAACCTCTAGGTTTGAGCATTGATTTATTGGCGCTCGTAACAGGTAAGAGGCAAAGGAAAAAAGCACATTTCAGGATACGATAGGATCATGGCTACTATCGATATCCAGGGAGTTAAACACAGTTACGAATTGACGCCACCAACATCATCGGGTGACGTACTGGTGTTTATTCATGGGTGGCTACTGAGTCGTCACTATTGGCAACCCGTGATTGACCTGTTAGCGCCCGAATATCAATGTTTATCCTACGATTTACGGGGATTTGGCAATTCTCAATTATCGGCGGGAAATCAATCAAACGCCATCTATACCCCGATTTCCTATGCCGAAGATTTAGGGATGCTATTACAAACCCTGAATATTGAAAATGTCTGGTTAGTTGGTCATTCCCTGGGCGGGACTATTGCCCTTTTAGCAGCAGATAAACTCCCGAAACAGGTGAAAGGAGTTATCTGTGTCAACGCTGGCGGGGGAATTTACCTAAAAGAAGAATTTGAGAAATTTCGCTCGGTGGGAGAAAAAATTGTTAAATTCCGCCCCCGATGGTTATGTTATTTACCTCTGTTGGATTTAATCTTTACCCGCGCCCAGGTCGCCTGTCCTATCAGCCAACGGTGGGGACGCCAAAGATTAATCGATTTTGTCATCGCTTGTCCTGAAGCTGCATTAGGGGCGTTATTAGACTCCACCACGGAAGCGGAAGTTCATCGTTTACCCCAGGTGGTTTCTCGACTTAGCCAACCCGTTTATTTTCTGGCGGGATGTCAGGATTTAATTATGGAGCCCCAATATGTTCGCCATTTAGCCAGCTTTCATTGGCTATTTCGTCAGGGGGATAATAATGTGATTGAAATTGACAATTGTGGACATTTAGCGATGTTAGAACAGACTAATAATGTAGTTAATCATATCAAAAATATTCTGAATCAGTGTTATATTCAAAAGAAAATTGAAGATGATTTTTTTGAGCCTTAATTTATCTTTCTTGTAACTGAACACTGCGGTTTAATTGGTTCATTCCTAAAGAAATTAATAAATTAATGGTGAGGTAAGTTCCCATAATAATCAACATGACTTCAATGGCGCGTCCGGTTTGATTAAAGGTGGTTGTAGCAACATTATAGATATCTGCATAGGCAACGGCGATCGCCAAACTGGAGTTTTTTGCTAAGTTTAAATATTGACTATTTAAAGGTGGAATAATCACCCGCAGGGCTTGAGGAAATACCACTAACTGCATGACTAAACCCGATTGTAAACCCAAGGATTTTGCCGCTTCCCATTGACCTTTAGGAACAGATTGAATCCCCGCCCGGACAATTTCGGCAATATAGGCCGCCGTATAAACTACTAAACTAACTAACAGGGTGGTAAATTCAATGGTTAGTCTTAATCCTCCTTCCATATTATTAGTTGTGGGATTAAATATGGGAGTTTGCCAATTTAATCCGATAGTTAATATGAATAAAGCAATAATACCAATAATTCCCAAAGTGATCAATTGAGGTTGTCCAGATTCTCCCCTTTCGATCATAACTTTTGTTCGTTTTTTTGATATAATGAAGGCTGCGATCGCACAAATTAATAAAACCCCAAATCCAATTATTCCTTGTATTCCCGACGGCCAAGGCATAAAAATTCCTTGCTTAGACAAAAAAACCGTATTAAAAAAACTGACACTTTCTTTGATTTGAGGCAACTGCACAAAAACCCCATACCAAAAAACCAACTGTAATAATAATGGAGTATTACGAACAATTTCCACATAAATAAACGATAACTGACGCAAAAGCCAATTATTAGAAAAACGGGCAACACCAACAGTAATTCCCAATAAAGTTGTCAGAATAATCCCAAAAAACATTACCCGCAGAGAATTTAATAACCCTGCAAATAAAACCCGAATATAAGGATCAGTAGGAGTATAGGGAATTAAACTATCAAGAATATTAAATCCCGCCGAAGTTCTCAAAAAACTAAAGCCAAAACTACTTCCAGTTTGTCTGAGACTGCGATTTAGGTTTCCTCCCAAAACAGCAAATACACTAACCACAATTACAATCACTAAAACCTGTAAAGCAATTCGCCAAAATCGGTCATCTCGCCAAAGCGGAATTTTTTGATCTGCGTTAGTCATAATATCGTTAATCACTTATTAGTTATTATTGTAGAGACGTACCATGGTACGTCTCTACATGACACTGATAATGGGGATACTTGATAACTGACTTTAACGTAAAGGAGGAGAATACATCAAACCCCCATTTGTCCATAGGGCATTTTGTCCCCGGGGGAGTTTAAATTGTGAACCTTGACCTAAGTTACGTTCGTAAACTTCACCATAATTACCAACAGCTTTAACCGCATTAGCCGCAAAATCATTACTTAATCCAGCACCTTTACCCAGGTCACCTTCTGTTCCTAAAAATCTTTTAATATTGGGATTTTCACTGGTTTTGAGTTGATCCACATTCCCTTGATTAATTCCTAATTCTTCCGCCTCAATCAAAGCATAAGTAGTCCATTTCACCACATCAAACCAAGCGGAATCATTATTAACTGTTACCGGGCCGAGGGGTTCCTTAGACATCGTAACATCCAAAAGAATATGCTCGTCGGGATTGGGGAGGGTACTGCGACGGGCCACCAGTTGGGATTTATCCGAGGTCATGCCTTGACATCGACCTTCCGCGTAAGCTGCATAGGCCGGGTCAGCCTGCTGAAAAGTAACGGTTTCAGCCTTGATATTTTTTTGGCGTAGAGCATCGGTTAAGTTAAGTTCGGTAGTTGTTCCCGCCTCAACACAAATGGCTTTGCCTGCTAAATCTTCTACTTTAGTAATCCCACTATCTCGACGAACCATTATTCCTTGACCATCAAAAAATGTAGTCGGGGCGAATTCTAGGCCAACGGAGGTATCACGGCTAATCGTCCAAGTGGTATTTCGGGAGAGTATATCGACCTCCCCCGATTTTAAAGCTTCAAATCGTTCTGTAGAATCCAAATTGCGATATTCAACGGCATTAGGATCGGCGAAAACCGCAGCGGCGACTGCTTTACAGATATCCACATCCAAGCCCGAATATTGACCACTTTCATCTACAAAGCTGAATCCGGGGATTTTGCCATCAACTCCACAGATTAGTTTTCCTCGCTGCTTGATAGTATCAAGGCGACTATTAATTGAGCTTCCCCCAGACGAAGTTGTACCAGTGCTAGTAGGATTCGAGGATTCACAGGCTGTTAGGGGTGCAACTAACAGTAGGGTTGCTACTAGCAAAGAACCGCATTTGTGCATAGTTTTATATTACTCGTGTATGAGTTAGGCCGTTAACAAAAAAGGTGTTGAGGTCATTAACTCTCAAGGAGCGACCTCAAACGCTTTAATCTTACCTTAATCTGAGAATTTTCCCTGTGGCTTTTTGATAAAAATGTCCCCACAGTTATACCTCCATAGAGTCGGAAAATATCGGACAGATGGGGGTGAAGCCTAAGCATATCAAGATAAGCGAGTTTCTGCCATATCTCGAATTAAAGCAATCCGAGAGCAGATATAATCCCTTAATAGATCGGCCTCTTTTGCGTTAATTGCTACTTGTTTTTTGAACTGTTTGACTAAACACTGGACAAGACTCGCATCATCAAGATCAACCAAAGTGGATGCTTGAGTGGTTTCTACCAGTGACCAAAGTTGACGAAGCATTGTAGGAGTCATAAAATCTCCGATGGATGCAGTTTTGTCTGTTTTTATACAGAAAATAACAGTGTTTTTCTGAACGGGTTAGAAAGTTCCCCCGCCATTTAGGAGAAGGCTTAATACTTTCTTTACTTTCTTCAAATTTCAAGAATAACCGAGTTTTCCCAAATTGGAGAAAAAAACATACAAGACGTCACAAGAACTATAACTTTTTTAATCCTTTGCATTAAATATTGACAAATGCCTGGATATAGAGTTAAGATTTAAGTCTTTTTATATTGATTTTTCGCGTTCTATCAGGGTTTGGGAACCAAAACCGTTAAAATTTGGGGAATTACCCGAAACTGGGCTGGTGTCCAAGCCGTAATTTCCCCATCCGTATTAATCGGATAAGGTTTACGGGTATAGATGGCGAATTCCGAACCATGGACTGCCCTAACCCCTAATTGTTGGCGATGTTTTCCGGTTCTCAAGGTCAACCAGACAAACAGCACTTGCCACCAATGTTGGATTTCTAAACTATAAAGATCTAAGCGTTGATCATCAATGGCGGCATCGTGGGCGATGGGCATTCCGCCCCCATAATATTTACCATTCCCCACGGCAATTTGTAAGGTTTTTACCCGCTCTCTTTGACCGTCCCTTTCAATTAAGGCATGAAAAGGTCGAGCCTTCAGCGTTACCTGAATCGCTGCCCACACATAGGCTAACACCCCCCAGCGTTGTTTTGACTGTTTCGTGAGTTTATTCGTAATACTCACACTCAACCCTAAACTAGCTACATTAAAAAAGTATTTCCCATTCACCCAACCTAAATCAATCTTTTGTTGGTGTCCTTGGGCAATCACTTGACACGCTCCGCTCAAGGTCGTAGGAATCCCTAAAGTTCGGGCTAAATCATTGGCAGTCCCCAGGGGGATTATGGCCAGGGGTAAATTGGTTTCTACCAGTCCATCCACCGCCGCATTCAAAGTTCCATCCCCCCCCGCTACAATCACAAAATCCACTTGCTCTCGATACCGTTGAATCGTCGCTGTAAACTCCTCGGGATGTTCAGGGGATTCTTGAATAATATCAAAACCCAAAGCCTGAAGCTGATAAACCAACTGGGACAAATTCTTTTGGGCTTTGCGGGCGTGGGGATTCACCAACAGTAAAGCGGTTTTTGCATAGGCCGGACGTGGAAAAATCCCCATAACACTTGGTTAAAAGTTAAGTTAATCTCAAGTTCAGGTAATGGAGAATTACGAATTACGAATTACGAATTACGAATGGGAATGGTAATGGGTTATGGGTTATGGGTTATGGGTTATGGGTAATAGAAAGAGTTTCCCTCCCCTGCCTCCCCTGCCTCCCGGTGCTCCCCCTGCTCCCCCTGCTCCCCCTGCTCCCCCTGCCTCCCGGTGCTCCCCCTGCTCCCCCTGCTCCCCCTGCTCCCCCTGCCTCCC
>MNYZ01000007.1:0-60591 GCA_001873365.1 Oscillatoriales cyanobacterium CG2_30_40_61
GACCGCCAGCGTTCATCCTGAGCCAGGATCAAACTCTCCATTTTGAAGAATCTGTTAGCTCTGATCTTGACTAATTTAATTAGTCATGTTATTTTTCGAGTCATCAACTTTACAGTTGACTCCTCGTTTAGTTTTTTGACTAGGAGTTTGTAAATTCGACTTTCAAACGTATTCTTTTTTCTAGGTTCGGCGCGCTTTCGTCGCTTTCGTTTCTCCAGCGCATTTACCAATGTATCTAACCTCCCCAGCTTTGTCAAGCTTTTTCTGAAAAAAGTTTTTTTCCTAATCCGAATCGCCTTTCTAGCCGACGATCTTCTTGAATATATAGAGTAAGGGGATGAAAGAATGTCGTTTGGGACTTTCCATGGAACAGGAAGGTTAGAGAAAATGGTAGGGGGGTATGGCGTCCCCAAGGGTTAACTGCCAATGAAGGGATTGAGCTTGCCATTTGTTGAGTTGCTCTTGCAGTTGGATGGCTTGGGTTTGGGGAATCAATATATAGATGCGTTCTCGATGGGGTTGACTCTCGGCAAAACGGGTTTCTGGATAGCTTTGGCTAATGGTATTAACTAGCTGTTGCCATTCCTGGGTTTGCTGGTGTTGATGTTCTAGTTGACGCTGATGTAGTTGTTTTTTGGCTAAGAAGTAGTCTCTACCTCGCTGGGGGGAGGAGTCTATGGGTGGGGTTTGAGTTGGGGTATTTGGGGTGGGTTCGAGGGGAACTCCCTGTAAGCAATACTCGGCTTTTCCTTGAAATTGCTCTAATTTTTGTAAGTAGTCCTGTTGATGTAGGGCTAGATGGTCAGAAATGGAGGAGGCAGTTTGAAAACAAATTCCGAAGCGTAGCGGTAAGAGGATGGTTTGCTCAAAAATGGTACAGATAATTTGGTCATGAATTAAAATGGCTTGGATTAATTGTTCATCGGTATCTGGGAGGTCTTGAGATTTTAAATTAGGTTCTACCAAAGCAGATAGCCCATAAAAACTGATAATTTCTAAAGAACCTTTAATCCCGGGGGGAAGTTTCAGGGGTGATGTGGGAGTTTTAAAAAAAGCGTAAGTATACATTTCAATTATTGGTTTAAGAGTTAATTATTGCCTAATTAATGATTGGGAATCCATTCAAAATCAAAACTGAGTTGAGCAAATCCAGATTGCCAAGAAACAGATAATTCTAAATTTTCACTAGAATTACCCCAATCTATTTTAACTCCTTTGATCCAGCTTTTAAGTTCAGGAGCAGTTTCTAATAAATCAATGATTTGCAGTTTTAAAAACTCTAGGGATTGAGGCAATCGACACCATTCATGGCAATCTGATTGAATAATAGAGTTAGGTATCAACGGGTTTAATTCAAATTTTAGAGGTTGACTACTGGCGATATCTACTTCCCAAGAATCGTTAATAAATTCAGCATTTAAAACGGCTAATAATCTCAAGTTTCCGGTTTGCCAAGCTAATCCAGGTTGTAAAACTTTGGCTTTAATTCCACTAATAAGTTGCATAATATTATAACTGCTTTTAACCATTTGCCATAATAGTCTTAGAGATAATTCAATCAAGGGAATTTCAGGTTGAAGACGAATCAGACTGGAAGGAGATTGGGGATTGTAAATAATATCAACTAATTCATCGGCAATTTGAATTAAGTCGATTAAAGCAGAATCTTTAGATTGAAGGTTAAGATTATGAAATTGTTTTTGTTGATTCAGCCAGTGTAACCCATAATTTTGGATTTGACTTTGAATATAAGGTTGAATAATACGGGGGTCTGTGAGTCGAATTTGTGTTTTTAATAAAGACGCTTGAGAAACGGAGGCTAAAATAGAATATTCAACATCTTGAATAGGTGTATGGGTAAAAAAATCTTCTTCTATTTGTTCATTTTCTAACGAATAATAAAAGGGGCTAACCTCTGATGTTTTTGGGTCGGGAATAAATTGAAATCCCATTTCTATAGTGATTTGGCTTTGCTCCCATTGACTTTTAGGATAAAGCAGTTCAGTTTTGATGGAATGAATTAATAAATTAATTGGATTCAAATGATCTTCAAGGTGATGGTTAATTTGTTGTAATAAGGATTTAACTTCTAAAGGATTCTGACAGAATGAACAATCATTAGATTGAATATAGGCTTCGGTTGTAATTAAGGGAGGCGGGAAAAAACTCGTGGCTAAATCAATTAAAGTTTGTATACTTTCTGTTTTAATCATTAAACTAGCAACCAATCTTAATTTCCCAGGTGTCCAATCTTGATTAGGTAATAAAATCTCAGCATTAATACCAGTCAAAAGTCGCATAAACTGATTGTTACTTTGGACTAAATTCCATAATAATTGAGGAACTAATGTATTAAGAAATAAAATAACAGGAGGTTGAATATTATGTTGTTTTTGATCTGAGGAATTTGGTAAAATTTTCGATGTAGAAACAGAATAAGCTTGATAAGCTGCTAAGACTTCAGAGGCTTCCTCTGTAACATAAGGAATTAGGTTTTCAGGGGTTTGGGGTAAATGGGACGGCCAGGCTCCATTAGGCGATCGCAAATGGGCAATAATTTGAATTAACCCCTGCATAGCCTCAACTAAAGCATCGGGAATTTCAGGAGAGTGAGAAATAGAATCAAACGGAAATGGGTCAATAAATTTAATCAGGGTTTGATCGAGAAAATCATCTAAACTTTGGGGTTGATTTATGGATGATTGTTTGATAGGATTGATAGTAATTTCTACAGACTCAATTAATGGATCGTGATTCATAGGTCTGACTCAAGATTAATAGATTGTACAAAATGTAGATGACCCTGGGGTTCGCGAGTGCTCAGAATTGCTAAACCTGTTTTTCCCCAAGAAGTCATGGCTTGAGGATTAACAGGGCCAAGATAATTACCTAAAAATTTTCCTTCTAAATTAAAGAAGGTGTATTTCCCCTCTTGATCCGCTATAACATATCCCCAAGAGGTAGCGCAAGCAATTGTGGGAACAGAGCTTAAGGGAATACGAATAATGCCCAGAGGCTTTAAATGTAAAAGGACAAGCTGAGGCTGATCATCGCATCCAATGCCCAATAAAGTGTAAGGTTGAGTAGTAGGAATTAGTTGTTTTAAAGGAATTGATAATTTCAGGTTTCCCACGGGGTTTCCTCGGCGAGTATAAAACCGGAACATATTGCAGTGCTTTTGTTTAAAGTTTAGCCAAACTCCGAGTAAATGTTTACGATCTAAAAATATAAGTTCGGGAACTTGAGGAACAGAAACGGATAGTTTTTTAATCGGTTTTAGAGATGGAAAACCCTGTGTTTCGGTTAATAAATAAAATCTTAATTGTCCCGAAAATGCTAAAGCCATATAGCGACTATTGGGTTCAATTGCAACTCTATATAAGAATTCCTCAGATGCTCCTGGCTTCCCACTATTAGTTACGGATTCTGAGCTAATATTATTATGAATAGGCGATTGTTGATCATCATAGGATTGTAAGGATTGAATCGCGCTTAAATTTAATAGGGATTGAGGATTTTTTTGGAAAGGGGTGCAATGATAAATTCGATTTTTGGTCATAATACAACAACCATTACCCATCGTTTGTATTGCCAAAATAGCTTCAGGGAATTGAATTATATCTTGATAAAAAACATCAATTTCCTGACCTGAACTAGATAAATTATGGGGAGGAGACCAAATTTTTAAAGATTGATCAAATCCCATATAAAGATAAGGAAAATTAGTAATACAATTTAGAGGAAATTGAGAATTTCCCCCGACAGGTAAAGAAATAGAGTGATCAAAGATATTAGTTAAATCAGACCTATTAACTTCTAAGAATTTGGAATTATTGTCGGTGGGGGAATCGGGAAATTTCCCAGGAATAATAGAGTCAAGCAGACTTTGAATTTGAGGATTAACCAGGGCTTGTCCCAAGGCTTCTGCCATGGCTGCTGCGGTTTTGTAGCGACGGCCTGGGAGTTTTTCTAAGGCTTTTTGAATCACGGTTTGTAAGACTTCAGGAATCTCTGAAGGCATCTGCAATCGTTGATTTAATTGGGCTGACATCAACTCACCGGGTAAGCCATGAAAGGGGCGATCGCCTACCAAAAGTTCAAACAAGATAATCCCCACCGCATAAATATCTGAGCGGGGCGAATAAATACCATAAAATCTTTCTGGAGCCATGTAAGCAGGAGATCCGCCGGTAAAATTCGATGGCTTTTCTGAAGAGGAAAGTTTTCCAGCCAGAGGAAGACGACGAGCAATTCCAAAATCTGATAATTTTGAATGCCACCCTTGAGGTTTGAGGGTAAGTAGGATATTCTCAGGTTTCAGGTCACAATGAATCACACCCCGTTGATGGGCGTATTCTAAACCCTCTAAAACCCCAATGATCAGGTTTAATCCTTCTTGCAGACGTAGGGAATTTTGTTGTTCAAGAAGATGACGAAGGGTTCCCCCTTCACAATACTCCATGACTAAATACCGTCCGGCCTGGATATGTTCAAGACCTAAACAAGCAGCGATATTAGGATGTTGTAGACTGATAATAAACCATAGTTCTTGCAAAAATTGGTGAGTAGGGGCGCTTTGATGACTGAGTTCTTTGAGAGCTACCAGTTGTCCAGTGCGGCGATCACTGGCACAATAAACCTTACCAAACTGACCTTGTCCTACTAACCCCAAAATTCGGTATCGAGAAGCCTGCATGGTGTGTTTTAGACCGCTTTGTTAACGCCCTATCCCATAGTATTAGAGTATAACTAAAATATGGGTGTTACTAACAAATTACCATTATCTAACCATTAAGGGTGTTTATGTTTTTTTCAGTTGAACCAGACTCTACAACACAAACCACGGGGACAGCCCCGACTAAAATCATCCAATCTCAAAACCAGTATCGCACTTGTCAAATCAAAGTACCGGATTTGGACAAACCAGTAGGTGCGGTTTGTGTTGACGGGGAATATTATAGTTTTTTTAAGGCGGTAGAGGCTGCCGATAAAACCTTAGAAATCGTTGCTAAACTAGGAAAGGTGGGAGATAGCACCGTAATTACAAAAACTCCAAAAGGTTATGCAATTTGGGTGCAAGAGCCAAATGCTCAACTTCATAGTCGGTAAAGTCTAAATTTGCAATCTTGCTGCGATAATTAGGGGTTAATGTCTGTGTGGTCTTAAATCTAACGGTTCAGTTGTGCAATCTATATTTTTTTGATCTACTGATTCTCTAATCTAATTTTTACGACAAATGGCTAAAATACTACGACTCGAACCGATTGCCGAAGAAATGGCAGTTAAGACTAATTCTAATTTGCTCTCAGCATTAATGACCAAGGAACTTCATGTTCTGAAAGAATGCGGGGGGCGGGGAATGTGTGCCACTTGCCATGTTTTTATTAAAGATGGCATGGATGGTTTATCTAAAGTCAGCCGTCGTGAACAAAGAACCCTAGAAGTGATCACAACGGCTAAACCAAATTCCCGTTTAGCGTGTCAAGCTCATGTTCTTGGAGAGGGTATTGTTGTTGAATTACCCTCTGGGATGTATATTGATGCCATCGAAGATATAGAGTCTTTAGTCGGGCGACGAGCCGAACAGGAACTGCTGCATCCGATTACCGGAGAAGTGGTCGTAGAAACTGGAAAACTGATTACTCGATCAATTCTAAATCAATTGAAAGAAACTCGTTTACAAGTGGGCGAATATCTGGCTCGAACTCGAAATGCGAAAGATGACCAGTAATCAGTTATCAGTTATCAGTCAACAGTTATCAGTATAAGAGTTAAAAGTTAAGAATCAGATTGTTTCAATCCTGTTGCCTGCCATAATTGATTTATGTTTACTAATTTAGAACGGTTGAGTGTTGAAGTTGATGGTCGTTATGCAACACCAGAAGAACTAGCTTTTTTAAAATTCTATTTCCAGACGTTTAAATATCGGATCAGTGCCTATCAAAAAATTCAAAAAAATGAATCGGTGATTATGAATCAAATTCAAGAGAATTTGGAAAAAATCAACCCGAATATCTTTATCCAAGGTTCAGTTAATTTAAAATCAAAATGGCGTTCAGATACAATCAGAGTTTTACGCTATTCAGCCATGGCGCTATTGATCGATGATCCTGAATACTTGCAACAACGGCTATTAATTTGGTTTTCAACAATTTTACAAGCCTTTAAAGTTCAAGATCTAACTCAATTAACTTGTCAAACCATGGCCGATATAATTAAAAATTATTTAACCCCAGAGGAAAATAATCTATTTTTACCTCTAATTGAACTGAATTCAAATACTTTATGTAAAAAAAGAATGTAGTAAATACCGGGATTTTCACGAATTATAAACTTTGCCATTCGGTAATGTAGCCCCTTTTAACTGAGCCCCCTTAATTTCAGCATTGGCTAAAATTGCCCCCTTTAAAATTGCTCCTCTTAAATCAGCCCCGCTCAAATTAGCTCCCATTAAATTCGCATCTGTTAAATTAGCATTACCCAGATGAGTATTTCTTAAATCGGCATTAATTAGACAAGATTTACTCAGGTTAGCAGAACTTAAATTACTAGCACTTAAGTTAGCATCCATCAGTAACGCTCCTGCTAAATTAGCTTCGCTTAAATAAGCTCCGGCTAAATTAATTGCCGTTAATAACTTTTGTCTTAAATCAATTCCACCCAAATCCGCCCCACTTAAATTAATTCCACTTAAATGAGCACCATTTAAACAGACATTCCTCAGATAAGTTTTGCTCAAATTAGCTTTACTCAGATTAGCACGAGTTAAGTTAGCTTCATTCAGATCAGCTTCTAATAAAGTCGCAGAATTAAGAAAAGCATCGGTTAAATCAGCGTGTCTTAAATTGGTTTTTAACATCTGGGCTTTGGTTAAATCAGCCCCCTTCAAATTCGCACCACTTAAATTAGCTCGGACAATGATAGCTTGACTCAAATCTGCCTCGGATAAGTCCACATCTTTCAAATTAGCCTGGGTCAAATCCGTGTTTTTCAAGATAGCTTGGCGAAGATTTGCCTTAATTAAATAGGCTTTAACTAAAGAAGCTTGAGTCAAAATCGCTTCTATGAGAATTGCCGAACTAAAATCAGCACTTTTGAGATTACAATGGTTAAGATCGGCTTCTTGTAAATTAGCCCAATTCAGGTGAGCTCCTTCAAGGTTAACCCGACTCAAATTAGCCCCAGTTAAAATAGTCCCACTCAGACTAGCTCCACTGAGGTTAGCCCCGGTTAGATTGGCTCCGGTTAAATTGGCCTTACTAAGATTAACCAGACAGAGATGGGCTTCGCTTAAATCAGCATTGCTTAAATCTGCACCAATGAGATGAGGTCGATTTTGGGGCTCTCGAAGATTAGTTAAACCCATTGTTGTTGCAGCATTAGCCTGATAAGAATGGGTACTCAGAATCATACCTCGCAGACTCAGGCCCTTAAAATCCCGTTCTCCATCTCCATATCGACTCAGTAGTTCAATCGCATCCATGGGTTAAACCTAAGTTGACAGTCTCCAATGAACCCAAACAATCTCCTTTTAATATTTTTATAACTTGCTTTAATCATTAATCGGTGTAGAGACTGAGCAAGAAAACAAAGGATCTGATCAGGATGACCGATTAATATTTCATACCAGTGCTTTCAGAATAGTGTCATGATCTTTCCCTTGATCAACTAAAGCTTCAACTGATTGTAAACGATTACTCAAACCGAGAATAAATTGGTTAGAATCTGCACCCATTGACTCACAGGTTGTTTGAATACAATGGAGATCTCGTCCAGTTAACCGACTAAAAAAGGAGCTAAAAATTCCAGCTTCCAAGAAACAAACCGGTCGGTTCCACCCTTTGGCTACACTAGGAAAGGGAGAGTTTTTAGTAATCAGAATTAAAACTCCAGTATTAATATATTGGGAATCTAAATCAAAAGTTCCCCAACCATGGGTTTTCCAACATTGTTGTAAACATTGAATGAATTCGATCATTTCCATTTGCGCCACGGTTTTGTCATAATATTCGCTGATTTCTTCACAAAAACGGACATAAAAATTCTTTCCCCACCAGCGACCACAATTAAATAAGACTAAGCGGGCGGCTTGACCTGTTTCTTGTTCTAATCCGGTATAAATTGCTTCTAGGAAGGTTGAGGGAAGACTCAGTAGACGACCTCCTAGGCGATTTTCTAGTAACCCTAATTCCAGATCTCCTTTCACATAGGCATCATAGGCGAAATAGTTACCCGGAAGTTGAGGTTTGGTGAGTAAATTGTTAATTTCAATCATAATTTAAGCAGGTTATATTGACGGTTGATAGTTAACCGGTAACGGTTGTAATGAACAGATGTTTTTTGACAATGGTTTCCATAAAAGTGCTAATCAGAATTGATTAACTCTTTTTGATTCAAGGTTTTAGCAAGTAACTTTTAACTTGTTCTAGGAAGGGTTGGATAAAAACCATTGCCTTTGCTGAGAGTAATTCATTTAAACGGGTATTGAGCAACTGGTAGACTTGAGTATCAATGACTTGACTATTATGGGCTTCAACTATACCCGATAGCCAATCAATTACTCGTCGTTGAAGGTATTCTGAATCATTTAATAACATTGCCATCGCACTATGGCGCAAAATCAGAATCCATTGTTGTAAAACCTGTTCTAAACGCTCTTGTTTTTCCTGGGGAAATATAACAGAAATTTGATCAGCAATGGGCTGAAAAATAATCACTTCTCGATCCCGAAGAAATTCATAAATTTTTAATCGTTGAGCTAAGGTTTCTGAATAGCTCTTAAAACCTAGCAATTCTTCGGTTTGAAGATAACGATTTTCCGCCTTGACTAATAATTCATTTAATTCGGTTTGCATGGTAATCAGTTATCAGTGAACAGTCATCAGTCATCAGTCATCAGTGAACAGTAATCAGTCATCAGTTGAGGAGTTAATAAATTAACTGTAAACTTCTTAACTGATAACTGTTAACTGTTAACTGATAACTGATTTAAAATAAACCCATTAAATCGTCGATGGTGACATCAAGTTGATCCGGGGTATTAGAAGCCGCAGCAGGCACAATCGGCATAGCTCCGACCTGGGGAACTCCTTCCCAATCAATCCGTTGAAAAAAATCAGCGACGGATAGGGTTAAATTGGACTGTGATGAAGCAGTCGGATAACTCTTTTCTACCCTGATGGGTGTACCTAACCAGTTTAAGTTGCTGAAAAAGTCCTGAACAGACTCACTGAGCCAACCCTGCTGATTTTTCATCGCAGCACCACTCCATCCTGTAATTTTCGTTGAATATCCCGGGCGGTAGCACCTTCATTCAACCAAAAACCCGCAGCATCGATCCGGTCTGGGTTTCCCAAAAGAAACTTACAATAGGTTTCTCCCATGGAATAACATTGCAGCTCAATACAACTTAGGCTTTTTTTGACTAAATTACTAAAAAATCCGGCAAATAATCCAGCATAGATATGACAGACGGGTTTTCCCACATCTCCTAATGTCCGGGCAACGGCCGAGTCAAATAGGTTAATAAAGATACAGCCATGTTTGCGATCGCTCATGTCCACTTCCCAGCGTCCCCAACCCTGGGCGGTGAAGGGCCACCACCAAGTTTCTAAGAGAAACATCAGGTTAGACTGTCGAATACTTTGACCAAATTCAGCTTCATACCACTTTTCAAAAAAGGCAGCATCCTTAACGCCCCATTCCTTGCCAATGGTATACATGATCACCGAGGAGGCGCTACCGACTTCTTCCTCTAATCCTTCGACCAAACCGATGATAAAATCTTCACTGGTAAAAATATTTCGCATTTGATTCCAGTCCGTGACCGTACCCAGGGACGGATCAAAGCTGAAAAAATCTTGAAATCGATAATGATTATGGGCTTTAGGATTACTTATTTTGAGTTGTGATTGATACTCAACAGACTGTTGAGGGGCGGCGCTTGAAGCCATTAGCTGCATACTCCTTTTTAATCGACGGGGTTTAAAATTAGGATCAAATTTCTCGACTCAGATTAAGCATAAGGGAGACAATACTGGGCTACACCGGGATTAATTCCCGGCTTCTGAGTCCGTTGGATTTCCATGCACCTGTTGTATCTAATTTAACTCGATTCTTGGCTTTGAAGTGTTACATTTTTTGGGGATTCACCGAGGGATAGGAAAATCTACACCATTTCAGCGAGCGGGGATCGGAAATTTTGGCTGATTGATTTTTCCGTCCCCCAATCAAGTTGAGGGAAGACTGGGGCTGGGTCTGTTATGATCATCGAAGGTTTTAAGTTGAATATAGCTAAACTAGGAATTTATACATAAGCGATGAAACGTATTTGTATTGCCATTGGCATTAATCAATACCAATATCTGCAACCTTTAAACTATGCCCAAAAGGATGCAGAAGCTATTTATGAATATTTAGTTGATGTGGCTGGGTTTCCCCGGGATCAGAGTTTATTACTCACCGATAAGTCCCCCCAAATCTCGAAGATGTCCACCTATCCTGATCAGAAAAATGTTTTAGATTGGGTGGATTCCTTATGTAAAGAGCAACTAGGTAATGAAGATGTTCTCTGGTTTTTCTTTAGCGGCCACGGGTTTGCTAAGGATGGACAGGATTACTTATTACCGATTGATGGTAACCCGGCCCAGTTAGAAACAACGGGAATTCCGGTTCAAACGTTGTTTAACTATTTTAAAGCCGCACCAACGGATAAAATTTTGGTATTGCTGGATATTAACCGCGCTCAGGGGGCGCACGCCGGGGAAAGTGTGGGTACTCAAACGGCTGAAATCGCTCGAAAATTACAAATTCCGACGATTTTATCTTGTCAGCCCGAACAGTTATCCCGGGAAACTTCGGCACTGCGTCAAGGATTCTTTACGGCGGTGCTATTGGAAGGGTTGAAAGCCCGACAGGGTTTAACCCTAGACTCGTTAATTCAGGGACTGGAAAAACGTTTACCAGAAGTGACCGAACAACATTTAAGACCCCGACAACAACCTGTATTTGCTGTTTATCCAGCCTCTAAACGATCACAGGTGCTTTTACCTGAAAGTCGTCAGGTGGCGATTAATTTTTCTAACGGTATTAAAGAAATAAATATGGCAACTGTAGAATCTCATCAAAATGGGGCGGCTCCTATATCTGAAGATCCTCTAAAATTCTCCCCCACCTCGGGTGCAGGAAATGGAAATCGGATTTCTGAGCCGGGCGAAGCCGTCGGGCCAGGGAATTTACCCCAAAATTCTCCAGCTTCTGTAATTCCGATCAACTCCCAACCGCCTGTAAGTTCAACAGAGGACACTATGACAGAAAGTTCATTTTTACAACGGTTAATTCTTTGGAGTGGAGCAACTGCGCTGGTGCTGTTACTGGGTGTATTTTTGACTAATAAACCGATATTTTTAGGTCAAAATACCGCTAAGTCTGCCGTTGAGACTTCAACGGTGGTTAAAACTCCCAAACCAGTGCCCGCGACAACCAAACCGGAAACCACACCCCCGACTCCAACTCCTGCGAGTCCGGCTCAATTGTTAGATGAATCGAAACTCCTGTTAAAAGATGCTTCCGCTTCTGATTTTAGTAAAGCGATCGCCATCATTCAACAAATTCCGGCGTCTGATCCTGAGTACAAGCAAGCCCAAGGAGATATTGAACAGTGGAGTAAAATGATCCTGGTGATTGCCCAAGGACGCGCTCTAAGTCAAAATTTACAAGGAGCAGTGGATGCGATTAAGTTGCTTCCTGACGCTAATCCTGAGATTTATCAACAGGGGCAAAAACAACTTGAGGAGTGGGAAGCTCAGTTAAAAATCCTCAACAATAATCAAGCAATTCTCAGCCAAGCTAAGGCTTTAATTAAGCCCGGTCAGGCTTCATCCTATAGTAATGCGATTGGTCTTGTCCAAAAAATTCCGGCGGATCAACCTGGATATTCCGAGGCTCAACAGTTAATCAGTCAATGGGGAAATCAAATCTGGGAAATTGCTCAATCCCGTGCTCAGAAAAAGCAATATGTTAATGCTATTGAAGCGGCTAAGTTAGTTCCTGAAAATACATCGGCCTATGACGCGGCTCAAAAAGCGATCGCTGATTGGAAAAAGAATAAGTAATCAGTCATCAAGTATCCGCATTATCAGTTATCAGTGTAGGAGTTATCAGTCAATAGTTAGTATTTAGTAGTTCACATTGTTAAGTAAAAACTAAAAAATGATTAACTCTGAAACTGATAACTCTGAAACTGATAACTCTTAAACTGATAACTGATTACTGATTACTGATAACTGATTTTAGTTCCCCCTAAACCGCAGTAGCCATTGGGGTTTTTAGCTAAGTATTGTTGATGATAACTTTCAGCGTAATAATATTCCGGTGCTGGGAGAATTTCTGTAGTTATCGTTTCATAACCCCCTTGTTTGAGGGCGATTTGATAGGTGTCCCGGGAGGCTTCAGCTAATTCCCGTTGTCGCTCAGAATAAACATAAATTCCTGAACGGTATTGTGTCCCAGCATCGTTACCCTGGCGCATTCCCTGGGTCGGGTTATGGCTTTCCCAAAAGACTTTCAGCAATTGTTCATAACTAATAATTTTCGGATCATAAACCACTAACACAACTTCATTATGTCCCGTTAGCCCGCTACAAACTTCCTCATAGGTGGGGTTGGGAGTAAATCCGGCACTGTAGCCCACGGAGGTACTAAACACCCCTTCCTGCTGCCAAAACCGACGTTCTGCACCCCAAAAACAACCCATCCCAAACATTGCCATTTCTAACCCTGGGGGGAAGGGAGGTTTCAGGGGATTACCATTAACATAGTGTTTATCGGGTACGGACATGGCTTGTTTCCGTCCGGGTAAGGCGTCGGCAGCCGCAGGCATTTTGAGTTTTTTACCAAGTCCAAAGATGTGCATAATTGAATGGATTTGTGGAAGATAGCTTTACATATCTTAATATTAGCGTTTTTATCTGGTTTTTGCCTAACCAGAAACTCAGTTTTTAAGGATTGATGATTTATTCTTGGATGAATCCGATTAATTATTGTAATATTATGATGATTTTAATTTGATACAATCAAACCAGAAAAATCACTAAATCTTAAAAAATTTTTAGATATGATGTGGGATCAAATTGCTGAACAAATTAGTCAAGCTACGGGAGAACCCTTTAAAATTTGCGATCGCCATGCCGTGGGTGGAGGCTGTATCAATCAAGGATATCAGATTAGCCAAGGTTCTCGTCACTATTTTATTAAACTTAATCAAATTAGTCAACTAGCAATGTTTGAAGCCGAGGCTTTAGGGGTTGAACAAATTTGGCAAACCCAGACAATTAGAGTTCCTCAAGTTATTTGTTGGGGAGGGTTGGGAAATTCCGCTTATTTAGTCTTAGAATGGCTAAATTTAGCCGGGAAAAATGACCCTTCCGCCTGGGAAGAAATGGGAAAAAACTTAGGGTTACTCCATCGCTGGACACCCGCCCAGGATTATCCTGGGTTTAAAAATTTTGGCTGGGAAATTAATAATACAATTGGTTCCACACCTCAAATTAATACCTGGAAAAATAATTGGGTTGAATTTTGGCAAGAACATCGAATTGGCTATCAATTGCAACTGGCTAAACGGCGAGGAGGCTATTTTGAACAGGAAGAAAAATTACTTAAAAAAATACCGGATTTGTTAGCAGATTATGATCCTAAACCTTCCTTAGTTCATGGAGATTTATGGGGAGGAAATGCGGCAATTTCTTCAGCAGGAGAACCAGTAATTTTTGATCCCGCTAGTTATTTTGGCGATCGAGAAGTTGATCTAGCCATGACAGAATTATTTGGAGGGTTCCCGCCTCGTTTTTATCAAGGTTATCAGACTATCTTTCCGATAGATTCAGGTTATCAGCGACGTAAAATACTTTATAATCTTTACCACATCTTAAATCATTTTAACTTATTTGGAGGGAGCTATGGCAGACAAGCTAATCAGATGATTGAAGAACTTTTGCGCTAAACTTTAACTCAACCAGCACTAACCACTCATTTTCTCCTGTATTTATAGTTTTTTCCGATGAATCACGCTCAACCAGATCACCCACTAAAAAATATTTTGATTGTCGATGATACGCCTGATAATTTATATCTGTTGTCAGCGATGTTAACAGAACAGGGGTATGATGTGCGCTGCGTAATTAATGGTTCGGCTGCGATTATGGGGGCAATTGCTGACCCACCGGATTTAATTTTATTAGATATTCGGATGCCTCAAATGAGTGGCTATGAAGTTTGTAAACAGTTGAAATCTTCAGAACGAACCCGAGATATTCCGGTAATTTTTTTAAGCGCATTAAATGAAGTTTTTGATAAAATTCAAGCCTTTGAAGTGGGCGGTTTGGACTATATTACTAAACCTTTTGAAATTCGAGAAGTTTTAGCCAGAATCAAAAATCAACTAAATTTACAAGCGGCAAAATTACAAATTCAACAATTAAATACGGAACTAGAACAACGGGTCAAAGAACGAACTAAGGAACTAGAACGGGCGAATTTGCGATTGTTACACATGGCTTCCCATGACGCGCTCACGGGTTTACCGAATCGAGTGTTTTTTATGGAAAGATTAATGGCAGTTTTAGCCTATACCCATACCCATCTTAGTGCTCAGTTTGCCGTATTATTTCTCGATTGCGATGATTTTAAAGTTGTTAATGATTCTTTAGGACATTTAGCCGGAGATCAACTATTAAAAGCGGTGGCGCAAAGATTAGCTAATTGTATTAATCCTAATTATACTTTGGCTCGATTTGAAGGTGATGAATTTACTATTCTTTTAGAAAAGATTGAATCGGTGGATGAAGCCACCCAATTAGCGGAAACGATTCAACAAGCTTTAATGAAACCTTTTTTACTGAATCAACATGAAGTTTTTATTAATACCAGTATTGGGATTGTTTTAGGAAATTATGAATATGAAGAACCAGAACATTTGCTCAGGGATGCAGATACGGCAATGTATCAGGCTAAAACTTTAGGAAAAGCCCGTTATCAGGTATTTAATCGAGAGATGCACACCCGTGCTTTAACTCGTTTACAATTAGAAAATGACCTGCGCCGGGCTATTGAACGTCAAGAATTTATTGTTTATTATCAGCCGATTATTTGCTTATCAACGGGAAGAATTAGTAGTTTTGAAGCCTTAGTACGTTGGAAACATCCGCAACGGGGCTTAGTTTCACCGGATAATTTTATTCCCGTTGCTGAAGCCACTGGTTTAATTGTTCCCCTGGGATTTTGGGTATTAGAAAATTCCTGTCGTCAACTCAAATTATGGCAAGAAAAATCTATTCAACGAGGGGAAGTTTTTGAGACTACCATGAGTGTCAATTTATCTGTTAAACAGTTTTCTCAAGATAATTTAATTGAAAAAATTGATCAAATTCTTGAAAGTTTAAAATTAGATAGTAAAAATTTAAAATTAGAAATTACAGAAAGTGCCCTTATGGATAATCCCAAATTAGCCTCCGAATTATTTGAACAACTCAAAGCTCGCAAAATTCAGTTAAGTTTAGATGACTTTGGGACTGGATATTCTTCCTTGAGTTATTTACACCAATTTCCCTTAGATATTATTAAAATTGATCGTTCTTTTATTAGTAACTTAGATTCTATGGGAAAAAATTTAGAAGTAGTTCAAGCGATTCTTAACCTCGCCCATCATTTGGGGATGAGTGTGGTAGCTGAAGGTATTGAAACCCAAGAACAATTATCCCTACTTCGACTTTTAGGCTGCGAATTAGCTCAGGGGTATCTATTCGCTAAACCTTTGGACGCAGCCGCCGCAGAAACTCTATTTTTCTCCCATCCTCAATGGTAAAATAATTAATTATTTTTATTACTTATTCCCCTAAAAAACCTAAATTTTTTGCTAAGGTAAAGATTGCCAAGCATGGGTAACTAATTCACTTAACCAAACCCGTTGCTCTCGGTTAAGCAGACTATCATCAGCCAAAACCTCAGCTTTAAGATCTTCTAAAGATTGTTGACGCGAACGTGCAATTTTAACCACTCCAGCGAGCGCCGTTACCACTAACTCATCGGTAACAGGTTGTTGTCGCAGAGCCATCATTTCTTGGGGACTGGTGGGAATGGGATAATTCATATATCAGTAATTAGTTATCAGTGGGCTAGACCTAGGCGCGTCTTGAATAATTTCTCAGTGTAAGAGTTAATCAGTTATGGGTCAACAATAAACACTATAGAAGATCGGAATTAATCAACAGATTTACGTTACACTAATCAATCAATTGCTTTAATTAAAATTTATGCAACCTCCAGTTAACTCAAGTATTCAACCTGAATATCCTATCGGCGAGGAAATAGAATTTTCCCCAAAAACCCTATCCCGTGACCAAATCCTGAGAAGGCGAGGAAAAAAAATTGTTACATTTTTCGGGTTAGGGTTGGCAATTCTAGCCAGTTTAAGTAGTTGTGTTTCTCGCTCTCCTGAAATTGTGATTTGTGCTAAAAATTTTACCGAACAATTGATTTTAGGGGAAATTCTAGCACAAAAAATCGAAAACCAAACGGATATTCAGGTCAAACGACGATTTAATTTAGCCGGGGAACTTTGCCACCAGGCTCTAGTTGCAGGTCAGGTGGATTTATATGTGGAATATACGGGAACGGCATTTGCTAATATTTTGAAACAAAAACCGATTAGTGATCCTGAAGCGGTTTTTAATCAGTTAAAATCCGATTATGCTCAAAAATATAATCTGATTTGGATGCCTCCCTTGGGATTTAATAATAGCTTTGCTATGGTGGTACGCCAGGATGATGCTAAACAATTTAACTGGAAAAAATTTTCTGATTTAGTTCCTGATAGTCCTAAAATTCGCTTCGGTGCGGGATATGAATTTGGAGAACGAGAAGATGGATTAGCTGGCTTAACTAAGGTTTATAATCTTAAATTTTCTGAGCCGGTGAAAGCTATGGATTTGGGTTTGATTTATCAAGCACTCGCCCAAAAACAGGTAGATTTAGTCGCAGGTTCCACAACAGATGCTTTAATTGATGTCCTAGGTTTAGTAATCTTAGAAGATGATAAAAAATATTTTCCACCCTATGAAGCAGCCCCGATTATTCGCCAGGAAACCCTCAACCAATATCCCCAATTAGATGAAGTGCTAAAACAGTTATCGGGTAAAATTTCGGCCGAGAAAATGCGATCATTAAATTATCAAGTTGATGGCAAAAAACGACAATATCAAGAGGTAGTTCAAGAATTTCTAAAATCTAACCATTAATTATTGATTATATCTAGTTTTTCCCCATCCCCCATCACCCATATATGCCAATCAAGACTATATTAAGGGTTATTTTATTAAGGGTTATTCGGCTTTTGATTTCCATGACTATTGAGGCTTGGATTTTTAAAAAAAGTTTTAATATATCTCCAAAATTGAGTGTGCAGTATACAATGGCTCTCAATTTATTGGCAAGTGCCTGTGAGTGGATTATTTTTTTAAATGCAGAATTAATATTTCCCTCAAAAGCTCGAGAAGAATTAATTAATTATTTGCTATTTCAACAAATTAAAAGTACCTCTTTTATTGTATTTTTATTGACAGCTTTTAATTTTACTTTTTTACTCCTAATTAAATGGATAGGTTTTGAAACCTTACAATTCCTATCTACTAGAGACTTATCTAAAATTAGCAAGGTGTTTTCAGGCAATGCAGAAGAACGAATTAAAATGTCAGAACAATACAAGGATTTTAGAGTGATATTAGTAGCCCATACCCTAAGTTATTCTTTGTTTTTATTCTTGGTATTTACATTATTTCTTTTTAAATAAAATGAAAAAAATAGTTAATTTTTTAAATGCCATCAAACCTAATCATCCCCTAGATTGGAGAACATTTTTATTAATTAGTATTGCTATTTGGATAGCATCTGTTTTGGCAGTTAACAATGATTATGTCAGGAATGATTTGGCACTTTTAAGTCTATTAATACTAGCAATTGCTATTGGCATTAGAACGAGTGAACCTCCCTTTATCATTGGGGAAATTGCTTTAAGTCCTTGGATTACGGCGGGTTTATTATGTTTAATAATTCATCAAAAAACCGGGATTAATAGACCGGATTTTGCGATAAAAGTCTGGCCGATTATCGCAGCTTGTTTAATCTTTATTCTGGAATTTATTCGAGATAAATTTAAAATTCAGTCTTCCCCTCCTTTAGTTCGGATGGGTTTTCTGATTGTTTTTCTGATTCATATTAATCTTTATTGCTGGATCGAGTTTTCTTTACGAGCAGAAAAATGGTTACAAACCGTTCCTAATATTCTTCCTACACCAGAGACTTTACAGCCAAATTCTGTTAAAATGAATCCAGTGTTTCCATTCTATTCCTTCCTAGAAAGGAACCAAAAATCACGAAACTGCTAATACTCTAGCAACCCTTATTATAATACCAACCGGAAAATTAAAATGAATTTTAACAGAGTTTTTACCATTGCCAGCAACGTTTTTTTAGAAGTTGTTCGCGATCGCATTCTTTATATTATCGGTATTTTTGTACTGTTTTTAATGGGTTCAATTCGTTTACTTCCAGAGGTTTCCGCCGGACTGGAAAACAAAATTACCCTAGATTTTGGCATCGCTATGATTAGTTTATTAAGCTTACTAATTACAGTTTTTGTTAGTGCTAATTTAATTAATAAAGAAATCGATAAAAAAACCGTTTATCTGTTAGTTTCTAAACCCGTTAGTCCGGCGGAAATGATTATCGGAAAACATTTTGGAATCTCGGCTTTTATTGCAGTTTTAATCTTAGTTATGACCCTATTATTTTTTAGTATTCTCAGTTTAAATCAAATTTCCTATCCTTTTACCAGTCTTAGTATTGCTTTTGTATTTATGTGGCTGCAACTGTCTTTAATTGCAGCAGTTGGGATTTTATTAGGAGTGTTTACCAGTTCCCTACTCGCCAGTTTATTAACCCTGGGTGTGTATGGGATGGGAAGTCTAAGTCGTGACTTACTTGCATTAGGAAAAATCAGCGAAAACCCCATCTTAGAACAGATCATGAAAACCACTTACATGATTTTACCCGACTTAGCACGACTGGATTTAAAAAATGAAGCGGTTTATGGTTATCTCCCCCCATCTTCATTATTAATAACTAATGGGATTTATGCTATCCTTTATATGGTTATTCTGTTATCCCTGTCTATTGCAATTTTTGGGCAGAGAGAATTTTAGTTAAATTAGAGAATTAGGTTTAATCTACACCATGATAGTCGCAGAAAAATTACAACAACTCCAAGCCCTATTTCAAGAAATGGAACGAGCTCTAATTGCCTATTCGGGAGGAATAGACAGTACCCTAGTTGCTAAAATTGCCTATGATGTATTAGGAGATCAGGCTTTAGCAGTAACGGCTGTTTCTCCTTCCTTGTTACCCGAAGACTTAGAAGATGCTCGAATTCAAGCCGCCGAAATTGGGATTAAACATCAAGAAATTCAAACCCAAGAAATGGCTAATCCTAACTATACATCAAACCCGGTAAATCGGTGCTATTTTTGTAAAAGTGAACTCCATGATAGTCTTAAACCCTTAGCTCAAACCTGGGGTTATCTTTATATTGTTGATGGAGTTAATGCCGATGATTTAGGGGACTATCGCCCCGGAATTCAAGCGGCAAAAGAACGAGGTGTGCGTTCACCTTTAGCTGAATTAGGAGTTACTAAAGCCGAAGTTAGAGAAATTGCTAAATATCTGGGTTTAACTGCTTGGGATAAACCAGCCCAACCCTGCTTAAGTTCACGGTTTCCCTATACGGAAGAAATCACAATTCCTAAATTACAACGGGTGGGCAGAGCCGAAGTTTATTTAAGAAAATTAGGCTGGAAAAATCTACGAGTTCGTTCGGAAGGAGATACGGCCCGGATAGAATTATCCCCCGAACAAATTCAAGACTTTGTATTGATGACTGAATTACCTAAATTAGTACAAACTTTTCAAGAATTTGGTTTTATTTATGTTACTTTGGATTTGGAAGGATATCGAAGTGGAAAATTAAACCAAGTCTTGCCTTCGGAGTTAATTCGTACCTAGATAACTAAATTTTTTTAACTCCAAACCCCAAATCTGAACCAGACAAAAGAGGCAAAATAATGCAGTGTTGTATGATACCAATTATCAAATATCCTAGGGACTATCAAGTTAAGTTGCTAATTTCAGCAATACAATCATCTATCCTGAATCAAGTTATTCTCAAAATCATCGGAAATTAATTAACAATTAGGAGTTGAGAACATGGCGAGTAGTTTTAAGCGAAATTCTGGTGATAAAAAGCATTTATTGAGTCAATTTAAACTCAGAACTCAAATGCTATTTGGGTATGCTATTCCGGTTTTTATGTTTGCAGGTTCTACCTATATTGTTTATATCAATTCTAGCAAGGTATTTGAGGCATTTGATCAAGTTGAGAAAGTTCAAAAAACAATTATTGTAACCGATAGCATCGTGTTAGCAGGTAGTAACATGGTTGCCAATAGTCGAGCCTATTTGATCAGCGAAGATCCAGAGTTTTTACAATTATATGCTCAAAACTGGCAAAGATTTCAAGAAGCTAGTACCAGTCTGGATAGTGTGATTACTGTTCCCGAGCAACGGCAAAGATTTGAACAAATGAAAAAAATCGCACAGGATCATAATATATATCAAAATCAGGTGGTTAGCCTATTAGAACAGGGAAAGAAAAAAGAAAGTATTGAGCTTTTTAAAGAGGGTTTAGGAAAGGAATTACTTGCTAACTTTTTAACCCTTAACTCTGAATTTAATACCACGGAAATTCAAAGGCTGAATACGGAAAATCAGCAAGCCAGAAATACCCTACAAAATGCAATTAATCTTTTAATCTTTGGTTCAATTCTTTCAATTTTAACCGCTTTTACGATTGCTTGGTTAATTTCTTCCTTAGTCAGTCGTAAAATTACTCAAGCCATTGATGCCATTAATAATTCCTCCTTGGAAATTAATGTAGCCGTTGACCAACAGGAAAAAATTATCAGCAGTCAAGCAAGTTCGGTGAATGAAACCACCCGCACTATGGATGAATTAGAATTTTCAGCAAAACAGGCCAGCGAACAGGCGGAAACTTCTACATTAGGAGCCAAACAAGTTTTAAACCTAGCAGATAATGGCAATGAACTGGTACAACAAACTTTGGTAGAAATGAACCAAATGAAAGAAAAAGTTGAAGCAATTGCCGAACAAATTTTACGTTTAAGTGAACAAACTAATCAAATTGGAAGTATCTCTCAAGTGGTGGGAGATTTAGCCAATCAAACTAATATGTTAGCCCTAAATGCCGCCGTAGAAGCCGTGAGAGCCGGAGAATATGGAAAAGGGTTTTCCGTCGTGGCTTCAGAGATTAGGAAGTTAGCTGATGAAAGCCAAAAATCCGCCCATCAAATTAATAATTTAGTCCTGGGAATTAAACAGTCTAATAATTCAACTGGAGCCGTTACCGAAGCCGGAATTAAGAGTGTAGAAAATACCGTTGATTTAGCCCAACAAACCGCTTCCTCCTTTCGGAATATGTCCCTAGAACTGAGTAATATTGTTCAAAGTTCTCAACAAATTTCATTAAATTCTAAGCAACAAGCCGTAGCCATTCAACAGGTTGTAGTAGCGATGAATAATCTGAATAAAAATGCTCAGGATACCAGTCTGGGTATGGGTCAAATTAAGCTAGGGATTCAAAAACTCAGCGATGCTGCTTTTGATTTAAAAGATATTGTCCAAGAAACATCAAAATAATCAGTTATTAGTGAAAATCTTAATTTTATTTCTTAAACTGATAACTGATAACTGTTTACTGATAACTGAAAAAAATGATTATTCAAGAAACAGCCTCTTTAATTACCCGGGATGGAATTCGACTAGATGCGGATATTTATCGACCCGATACGGAGGAAAAATTACCGGTTTTATTAATGCGACAACCCTATGGGAGAGCGATCGCTTCGACCGTTGTTTATGCCCATCCTAAATGGTATGCTCAACAGGGTTATATTGTAGTAATTCAAGATGTGAGAGGACGGGGAACTTCTCAAGGGAAATTTAAACTTTTTACCCATGAAACAGAAGACGGGTTAGATACTATTAATTGGGTTGCTAATTTTCCTAATAGTAACGGTCAGGTGGGAATGTATGGATTTTCCTATCAAGGATTAACTCAAGTTTACGCCGCTTCTAACCATCCCAAAGCCTTAAAAACCATTTGTCCGGCGATGATGAGTTATGATTTATACGGAGATTGGGCCTATGAAGGCGGGGCTTTTTGTTTATCTGCTAACCTGGGATGGGCGATGCAAATTTCTGCCGAAACAGCCCGATTAAATAAGGATGAAATAGCCTATAATTCTTTGTATCAAGCCTCTCGCAATTTACCCTTTTTTGATCCTATTCCTGCTAGTCCAGATGTGTTAAAAATTCATGATTCAGATTCATTTTATCATGAATGGTTAGCCCATGATCAACCCGATGAATATTGGCAAAATCTATCCCCAAAATTAGACAATTTAGACTTACCGATGCTACATATTGGGGGATGGTTTGATACGTATTTAAGAGGAACAATTAATTTTTATCAAGAAATGGTGAAGCGCGCCTCCTCACCCCAATATTTAATTATCGGCCCCTGGGCCCATCTTCCTTGGGGGCGAAAAGTGGGGTCGGTGAATTATGGGTTAACCGCATCTAGCTTTATTGATAGTCTGCAAATTCAATGGTTTGATACTTTTTTAAAAGGTAAAGAAAACCCAATTTTTAATCAAAATCAGGTTTGTTTATTCGAGATGGGAACTCAAGTTTGGCGAGAATTTAAACAATGGCCGTCATCGCCCGCCCCGATTTATTATTTATCAACTAATGGACTCGCTAATTTACGAGAAGATGCTGGAATCTTAACATTAAATTGTCCTGAAAATTCTCAAGAAGATGTCTTTGTCCATGACCCTTGGCGCCCGGTTCCCGCCCTCGGAGGTCATGCAATTTATCCTACGGGTTCCTTTGACCGTTCTAGCTTAGACTGTCGCAGTGATATTGTTACCTATACCTCGGAACCCTTGAGTCAAGATTTATATTTAGCTGGAGATTTAACCGTAGAAATTTATTGCAGCGCGGACAGACCGAGTTTTGATTTATCTGCGGTGTTATCAGAAGTTAAACCCGATGGTAGTGTTAATAATTTTAGTCAAGGCTATCGAAAGATTGATAATAATTATAACACAAACAATGATTTTATTCAACATAAAAATATAAATTTATACTCAATAAAACTACAAGCCACTTGTATTAGAATCCCTCAAAATCATTGTTTACGTTTAAGTATTAGTGGAGCTTGTTTTCCAGCCTATCCCGTCAACTCAGGAACCCAAAAACCTCTAAATCAAACCCACCTAATCGACAATCAAATTATTACCTTAACTATTTATACTGGGAGTAATTTCCCTTCAAAAATTATATTATCAAATCCCGATTAGAATTGTGTTTAGGGTAGTAGGGTTAATTCATCAGGACTTACGCACCCAACCAAAGAAACCGGGTTTTTTTCCGAAAATACTTTGTTGTGACCCAAATATTATCTAAAAAACCCGGTTTCTCGGGCCCCATGCGTAAGTCCTATTCATGAATTATCTCTACTATACCTTAATATTTTTATAAAGTTGATTGAAATATTTTTCAATCTCTGGAGGTTTAGCCGTAAACCCAACATAAAAAGCTCCGGTTGTCGCCGATTTTTCTAAAACTTTCGCATAAATATCATCACTCCATTGGTCTGTTTCTAATTTCAGATTAAGTTTTAAATTCGCTAAAGCACCAGGAATCAGATTATTATTCGCCTCAGTAACAATTAGACCACCTTTTTCCGATAATTCGACTAAACTAGCCATCAAAATACTATCACCAATATGTTTTCCATCCAAAATAAAATATTGTAATAATATCGGAGTTGGAATCTGATAAAAATGCTGTTCTTGTTTAGAAATATACAGATTATATTTACCTGCAATTCCTCCCACTTCATAAATAGTAATCGGTTTTTTCACACCCTTGGGTTGAACTAATTTCTGATTTTCAATTTTAATTAAATCGCGACCAGCTTGATTTAAAGTCATTTCAGAAATAAAGATTTGTCCTCCGGTTGTATAGGATTCAATTCGATAGGTTAAATTAACTTGATTCCCCACAACCCCGTATTTTGTGCGTTTTTCTGAACCAATATTTCCCACCACAACTTCCCCGGTATTAATCCCAATTCCCATATCTAAAACCGATAAATCCCACTTTTGTAATTGTTCATTTACCTTCTGCATTGCTAATTGCATACCCACCGCGCAAGCAATCGCCCGTTGAGCATCATCTTCCCGTAAAGTCGGAGCACCAAATAAAACTAAAATTCCATCCCCCATAAACTCATCAATGGTTCCTTGATAGACCGTAATCACATCGGCCATACAGGACAAATAAAAGTTTAAAATTCTAACGACTTCCTCCGGGGTTAACCGTTCACTCATGGCCGTAAAGCCGCGTAAATCCGAGGTTAAAATCGTAATTTTTCGGCGCTCTCCTCCAAGTTTTAAACCTTCAGGTCTTTCTAATAAATTAGAGACAATTTCAGCAGTTAAATAACGTCCGAAAATATTTCTAATATCCGCAGCAGAACGAGCAATATAAGCCGTAATTGCGATCGCCGAACCCGCCAACGCCAAAAAAGGAGGAACCACCGGAACCCACCACCCTTGAATAAACAAAAAATAGGTACTTCCGAGTAAAATTCCCGTAGCTAAAATCGAAATTGCCACCTGGCGAATAATTAATAATTGTACTTTAGCCGTTGCTCGAAATTTCCAAGTTAAAATCGCTCCTGTTCCCGACCAAATCAATATCCAAACCCATTCTAAAGGATCGGATAAGGTTTTAATTAAAGGACGATTATCTAAAGCCGTACTAATAATTTGACTGGTAATATGGGCATGAACTTCTACCCCAGCCATGCGTTGATTCGCCGACAAAGTATAGGGAGTTGACATTAAATCCTTGAAACTTTCTCCGACCGAACCAATTAAAATAATTCGATTTTTTCCCCAATCTTGCGGTAATTTATTAGTTAAAATATCTCGAAAAGAAACAATTTCAAAACTACGGTTATATCCTCGATAATTTAAAAAGATTTGATAGCCCCCAGTATCAGCCCGCACATAGCCCCCATCATTTTTAGCCAAGGGTCTAAAAACAGTCTGATTAAATTTCCACCAATTATTAGTACCGGGTACTATTTCTGGGGCCACTCCTTGAGCATCTAAATAAAACATTGCTAAAAACAACCCCAAACTATATACTGGTTGTTGTTGATCATTATTAACAACTAATAACGCCCGGCGAATAATATTATCTTCATCTAAAATTAAATCATTTGCCGCCACTCGATTTTTTGCTTTCAAAATTGGAGGCGCGGCCACGGACTCTAAGGATTCATCCCCAACTACTTTTTCAATTCCGATTAAATTAGGAGTTTCTGCTAATAGTTTAATTAACTGTTGATGACCGGGTTCAAAAGGTAAATCTCGGTAAATATCTAACCCAATCACCGTCGGTTTCATGGCAACTAATTTCTCGATTAATTCAGCATAAATCTGGTCAGGAACATAACCCTGACCGATATATTTCATATCCGCTTCATCTAACCCGACAATCGCAATTCTCTGATCCTTAGTTTCTAGGGGACGCAGACGCATATATTGGTCATAAACCGCCCATTCCCAGGATTGTAAAACCCCAGAAAAACGCAGCAGGATTACCAGACCTGCCATAACTGGGGTTGTAATCCAAACGCCACGCCACTCCCAGACTAATTGTTTAATTTTTGCCCTCATGCAACTTATTTTAGAATATATGCTTTACCTTTCTAGGGCGTAGATTGATGATCAGAATTAATCACTGTTGTTTCTGGTGCAAAAGGAGCTTCTGCAATTTGTTGATTAATTTTAATGGATGTGAGCAGTTCTTTCCATAATTCTGGTTGAGAATCTCGCATCTGGGCCATGATCATTAAGGTATCTTGCCAGAGGTTTTCTCGGGCATAAATTTCCGCTTTTTTTAAGGGAGTTTTAGCTTTTTCAATGGCATTTTTTAGGGGGACATTCAGTTGATTTCGCTGAATAGAAACCTTTAAGGTATCGATAAATTCTTGTCCGTCCGTTTCACAGGTAATAGAAAAGATCCATTTATATTGACTTCCCGTTTCTAGGGCGACAGTTTTCGGCAGTTGAATCTGGAGAATACTGGGTTTTACCGGGAGTTGAACTACGGTATTATAAACATCTTTTCCTTGTTGATTAATCAGAACAAATTCACCGGTTTTTACCTTAGATTCAGGAACATAAATAAAGAAGGTGGGATGGGCAGAAACCGTTAAAGTTTTCTGACTCGGGACTAAAGCAGTCATTTTTGTATTGCCAATTCCACATTGACTAGCAGCAAGAGTCTCACCTCCCCGGGTTCCTCCCCCAGCCGTGCTCACTGGCCCTTCTCCTTTGGGGGCCGGGGGAAATTGTAAGCTGATTTGCATGGGAGCATTCACCGAAGGTTGTATCCCTATGCGTGAAGTAGTGATTGCTAAACTAGGTGCGGTGGGTAACAGAATCCCTAAAACCAGACTTAAAAAACCAACAGACTTGATAACCATGAGATTATGCCTCTTTAATATCCATTATAATGATCATCATGATGCACCATCGCAGAACAAAAATTTATATCCCATTGGGGTGAATTTCCAGACCAAATTGGTAAATTCCGGGGATTCATTCCTGTAAGACGGTTTAATTACTTCAAAAGTTGCCTCTTGGAAAGAATAGATATAATTAAGATTAAAGAAACTACGGAATTAAAACGAAACTCTAACCTTGATCAATACTAAAACCATGAGTTTAATTCCTGATGCTTCTATCGGTGCTTTAATTGGAGGGGTAATTTATGAATTACCCCTACTATAAATCACAGGCGCTTTAATAATATTCCCGTTTGCCAATAATAAGCCTCTTGTTTAACCGCTAAAACTTGGAAAAAGGTTTTCCATTTTTCGCGGAAAGAATTTACATCATAGAAAACCAGAGACCGGGTATCCCGTCCTAGGGTGAACATGGAAAAATCTTGATTGATATATTCAAAATAGTTTTGAATACAAGCCTGTTTTTGTTCGGGGAGCCAGACATTATTATTAGACAACCAAAGTTCAGGAAATTCTTTAATTTTATCAAAAATATACTGTTCTTGAATCGTAATAAAAGCTAGTCCCCCAGGTTTTAAAATCCGACGCAGTTCTAATAGCCAAGCATCGGCTAAATCATCAATATGGGTAAAGACTGAACCCGCATAAATTAAATCAAAATAGCGGTCTTCAAAGGGTAAATGGGGTAGGGTTGTCCCGACAAAAAAATGAAAGGGGGGACTCATATTTTGTTGACACCAGGCAATACAATCCGCACTAATATCGGTTCCCCAAATTTCACAAATATCAGATAAATCAGCTAACTCTCGCAGAATGCGTCCCGAGGCACAACCAAAGTCTAAAATCCGGCTGCCAGTTTTTAGGAAATATCCACACTCTCGCAATACATTTAACATAACTTGAACTTGCGTTTTTCCCGAGTTGAGATAATATTCCTCATTCTCTACAAAAACTAACCTTAAATCTTGAGGAGGAACGGGAAATTGCCATTTTCCAGTTTGGGGATTTTTGCCTAAAATATTGGGTTTAGGTACACAGTAGGAGGGAGCCTGTCCCGATTTTGGATAATATTTTAACCAATCAATAGGCTCGAGTAGATGAGGGGATAGGGTGGAATTAATATTAATAATTTCATCTAATTTTTGTTGAGCTAAACTATAATCTGGATTCAGTTTTAAAGCGGTATTAAAACAATTAATAGCCTCGGATTTTTGTTGTAAATTTAGATAGGCTAAACCTAAGTTATAATAGCAGGAAGGTTCGGTGGAATTGAGTTCTAAAGCTTGTTGATAAACTGAAATAGCCTCTTGCCATTGTTGCAATTTAATCAACCCATCACCTAAATTTTTATAAGACCAGAAGAAATCGGATTTAATTTGATTAGCTGTGGTATAGACTTCAATGGCTTCTTGCCATCTTTCTAAATTAAATAGGGAGTCAGCTAAATTAATATAAGACCAAAAGAAATTCGGATCAATAGAAATTGCCTCTTGACAAATGGGAATGGCTTCTTCCCATTTTTCTAAATGAATTAATACTTTTCCTAAACTAGCATACGACCAAAAAAAGTCGGGTTTTAATTCAATCGCACGACGATAAATAGGAATAACAGCTTCCCATTTTTCTAAGGTAGTTAAGGCTTCTGCTAATTTTTGATAAACTCCCCAAAAATTCGGGTCTAATTCAATGGCTTTTTGATAAATTGGAACCGCTTTTTCTAATTGGTGAGTTTGGGTTAAACATTCTCCTAAACCATTATAACCCCAAAAACAATTGGGGTCGAGTTGAATCGCTTTTTCATAAATCGGAATAGCGGCTTCCCAACGCTGTAATTTAATTAAGGCTTCTCCTAAATTATTATAAGCCCAAAAGTCATTAGGACTTAATTGAATAACATTTTGATAGGCTGTAATCGCTTGTTCAAATTCTTGGGTTTTGAGGGAAAGATTGCCAATTTTTTGATATCCTTGGAGGAATTTAGGCTCAAGATCAATTATTTTTTGGTAACAGGCGATCGCTTCGTTAAAATTCTCTCTTTCTTGATATTGAATCGCCTGTTGGTATAATTCCGTGATTAAATTAGCGTAGGGATGGGTAGATTCAGTCATAATTAGACTATCTTTTGGATTAGATTGGGTCATATCTTTTGGCACAATTGTTTACAGTTATAGATTCTATCATTTAATCAAAAATCCGTCAAAATTGAAACATTAATTTTGCCCCTTACCTATTAATTATTAATCCTTTAGAAGGGCAAACGCGGAATGGGAGCAGAAACTGGCGGAGTGGGAATTGGGGGAGTGGGAATTGCTGGGGTAGGAATACCATTTTTAGAACAAGTAAACCCAGGTAAAAGACGAGAACATACAGAAGATAATGCTCCTTCGGGAGTAACGGGAATATTAAAACCATTAAATAATTCACCTAATAAAATAGAGGAAATTTCTTCCAAGGTCATAGGAATAACTTGACTTAAAATTCCTTTTAAAATAGGTAATTTTTCTCCTTCAGTTATTTTAATCGGTTCTCCACTTCCATCGGCGGGAGTAACTTCTACAGTCCCTTCTAAAACTTTAATATTACCCGTGTTTCCGTCGGTGCTTTCTAGGATATAAATAGTTCCTTGAACACCAACTGTCAGCCCCGCAATACATCCATTAACGGGGCCACTTACTAATATTTGTCCCTGTCGAATTTCCACACATTGACCGACGGTAATCTGGGAATTTTTATCCATCCGTCCCGACGCCCCCTGATTAAATATAACTCCAGCGCGAGAGTCTTTAGTCGCAACAATTTGCCCAAATTCCGCTTGGTCTTCTACCTTAGCTTGATTTTCTTGAATAAAGACTTGATCACCATCAATAATTTCTTGAATGATGGCAAGATTAGTTTGAGCAATAGTAGGTTGTTGAAACAGTCCCATACTCAAAATCAGGAAAAATCCGGTGCTGAAACCGATTAGAATTTGCTTCCAAGCCCGAAAAGGTTGGAACTCAAGAATTGATCTCAAAAAAATAGGAATAGTGAACATAGGTTAAGCAGAAAATGAGAAACTTTCAACGATCAGAAACTCTTGAACACGGATCAGGTTAAAATAATCTGTATAATTAATCGTCAACCTTTGATCACCTCATCCTCAAGATTTGAGTTGTAGCAGGAATTGAATCATGATACACAGTAATAGACGCAGAAATAAATTTTTTAGGGTTGGGTTTTGCCTCCTGATGCTGGGGTCTTTTTTTGTTTCTGGATCTGTTTCCTTGGCGATCGCCCAGGAAAAACAATCCACAGAAGTGCTTAACTCTAATTCTAAGGCAGAAGATATTTTTAATCAAGGAATGAAACGTTATGGAGAAGGGACGGTAGCGGGGTTTCGGGGGGCAATTCAACAGTGGGAAGAAGGATTACGTCTATGGAAAGAAGCAAATAATCCCCAACAGGAATCGATAACTCGAAATTTTTTATGTTCTGTTTATAGTAGTTTGGGAGAATATCCCAAGGCGATTAATTGTTATAATCAATTATTGGTTTTAACTCAAACCTTAGCAGATCAACAAACCGAAGCCACAACCTTAACTTCTATTGCTAAAATTTATCATCAATTAGGGGAATATCAAAAAGCCTTAGATACTCTAAATCAAACCTTTCCTTTATGGCAAACCGTTAATTTTAAAACCGGAGAAGTTGCCACCTTGAATGAGATTGCTTTAATTTATTTTAATTTAGGTGAACTTCCACAAGCTCTAAATTATTATAATCAAGCTTTGGTTATAGTTAAAACCTTGGGAAACCCGACTAATGTGGCGGCAATTTTAAATAATATAGCTCAGGTAGAATCGGAGTTAAATCAGTTGGAAATCTCCCTCCAGCATTATCAACAAGCCCTGGGTTTATGGGAGGAAGTAATTAATAAATTTGGGGATAGGGCGGCGGTTAATGTGCAGAAGGGCAAGGGAGCCACCTTAAATAATATTGGATTTGTTTATGCAAATTTGAATCGATTAGATTCAGCTTTAGAAACCTATAATCAAGCCTTGAGTTTGTGGCAAAAAATAGGCGATCGCACGGGAGAAGCTAGTACCTTAAATAATATCGGGTTTATTTATTTTCAACAAAATAAGTTAGATAAATCCTTAGAATTATATCATCAATCTTTAAAAATTCGTCAAGAAGTTGGCGATCGCCCAAAAGAAGCCCTATCTCGATATCGAATAGCAACAGTTGAACGAAAACAGGGAAAATTTGAAGCAGCGATCGCTGAAATTGAAACGGCTTTAACCCTGATTGAAGATTTACGAACTAAGATTAATAATCAAGATTTAAGAGCTTCTTTTTTAGCCTCTAAACAGGATTATTACCAATTCTATATTGAGTTGTTAATGCAACTGAATCAACAACAACCGAATCAAGGATGGGATGGAAAAGCCCTAGAAATTAGTGAACGGGCGAAAGCTCGATCTTTATTAGATATTTTAGCGCAAGCTCAAGGAGAAGTTACCTCTGGAATTGACCCAAAACTGTTAACTCAAAAACAAACCTTAAAACAAAAATTATCGACTTTAGAAGAACAGCGAGTTAAACTTTTAAGCCAGTCCCATACCAATGAACAAAAACAGCAACTTAACCAAGAAATTGCAACTTTAATTCAACAATATAGCCAAGTTTTAGATACCATTCGGATTAATAATCCCCATTATGCCGCCCTAACTCAACCCCAACCTTTAACTTTAGCTGAAATTCAAAAATTATTAGATAACCAGACGGTTTTATTAGAATATTCCCTCGGGAAAGAACGTAGTTATTTATGGGCGGTGACTCCTGACTCAATCCAAAGTTATGAATTACCCCCAGAAGCTACCTTTAAAACAGCCGTTAAAACCTTTAGAGATAATTTACTTTCTCCGAGTAAACGGATACGGCGATCGCTCTATGAAGAAACCGGAAAAGCCCTGACTGAAATTGCTTTCCCGTTGATTCCATCCTTAAAAGATAAACGATTATTAATTGTCGCCGATGGAGCCTTACAATATGTTCCTTTTGCCGCCCTTCCTGAACCGGGAAACGGAGATAGGGAGGCGATTCCTTTAATTATTAATCATGAATTATTAACCTTACCTTCGGCTTCGGTTTTAGGGATTATGCGCCGAGAAAATCAGAGTCGGAAACCCCCAGAAAAAATCCTAGCGGTGTTAGCTGATCCGGTCTTTGCTTCCACGGATGATCGCTTAAAATCCGTTGTTTTTCAAGGTATTAAAGCCCTTCCTCCTGATTTAGAACGTTCCGCCCGGGAATCGGGAATTTTATTTGATCGTTTACCCTTTACCCAGGAAGAAGCAACTCAAATTTTAGCCTTAGTTCCTGAAGAATATAGTTTACAAGAAATCGGCTTTAATGCTAGTCGAGAAACTGCGATTGATCTTCAATTAAGTCAATACCGTTTTGTGCATTTTGCCACCCATGGTTTGCTCAATAGTGAAAATCCACAATTATCCGGTTTGGTTTTTTCTTTAGTGAATCAAACCGGAGAATCTCAGAATGGATTTTTACGACTTTATGATATTTTTAACTTGAATTTACCAGTAGAATTAGTCGTATTAAGTGCCTGTGAAACCGGATTAGGTCAGGAGATCAAAGGGGAAGGATTAGTAGGTTTAACCCGGGGATTTATGTATGCGGGAGCGAATCGAGTAGTGGTAAGTTTATGGAAAGTTGATGATCAAGCAACCGCCGAATTAATGGTTAAGTTTTATCAGGGAATGTTAAAGGAGGGATTATCTCCTGTGGCGGCTTTAAGACAAGCTCAAATTAAAATGCAAAACGATTCAGAATGGATACCTCCTTACTATTGGTCGGCGTTTACTTTACAAGGAGAATGGCGAGGAATTCAAGATTAACGAATATTTTGCAAAGGTACATCTAAAAGACCGTATTTATCCCATCCTGGTGCATCAAAATGCCACCATTCTGTAATTAAGGAAATAAATCCTTGTTGTTTCATTTTAGCTGCGAGTAAGTCACTATTTCGACGCACTTGGGGAGAATTTCCGGTGTAATCTCTAGCGGCTTTATTGGTAAAATCATCAAAGGCTGTTGGCATTTCTAACTCTACCCCGGTGCGTAAATCAACTAGGGTTAAATCAACCGCCGCCCCTCGGTTATGGCGAGACCCTCTGACGGGGTTTGCTACATAACGAGTATCGGGTAAAATTGCCCACATTTGACGAGTTACAGACAGGGGGCGATAACAGTCATAGACTTTTAATCCTAACCCCATTTCTTCTAAATCCTGTTGTACTCTTGATAGGCGTTGGGCTACATCAGAACGTAACAAACAACGGGGAACCGCATAGAGTTTTTTGTTTAAAAAATTGTTGGTTGTGGCGTAGCGAATATCATGACGAATATTCGGGTTAATGTTTCTAATATCAACTAATTTATCGGAATTGGGAACTTGATTATAGTCTTGAATTACTAACGGAGGTGGAGCAGCAGCAGGGGCTGAATTTTGAGCATGAACAGGATTACAGTTAATACCAAAAATTAAGAATAAAAATAAAAATAATCGGATCATTAGTTGAGAAAGCATAGGGTTAAAATGATGGTGATGTCATTAGTTAGAAACCGGGTTGATTTAGGGCAAAATCCTGTAGGGGAGAGGCGCGCCTCGCCCCTAGGATGAATTAGGTTTAAAAACCCGGTTTTTTTTATATATCTAACCGTTGGTAAACTTGATCGAGATTTTTTAAGTGATGTTTGGGATCAAAACAAGCATCTATTTCTCCAGGGGATAATTGAGCTTTGACTTGTTCATTTTCCCGAATTAACGCTTGAAAATCTCCATCGGTTTGATTCCAGGCGGTGTGGGCGCAAGATTGCACAATTTTATAGGCTTCTTCCCGGTTAATCCCTTTTTCAACTAAGGTTAATAGCACCCGTTGACTAAAGACTACACCGCCATAAAGGTTCATATTGCGCTTCATGTTTTCGGGGTAAACTAACAGATTCTTAACTAAATCCGTGAGTTCCACTAACATAAAATGAGCCACCGTTGAAGAATCGGGTAAGATCATTCGTTCCACGCAACTATGGGAAATATCCCGTTCATGCCAGAGGGCAACATTTTCTAGGGCAGCCACGGCATTTCCCCGAATAATTCGCGCCATTCCAGTTAGGCGTTCACTACGAATCGGGTTGCGTTTATGGGGCATGGCAGAAGAACCTTTTTGACCTTTAGCAAAAAATTCTTCTACTTCTAAAACATCGGTGCGTTGCAGGTTACGAATTTCCACGGCAAACCGTTCAATACTAGCGGCGAATAATGCCAAAGTTTGCACATATTCCGCATGAATATCCCGGGAAATTACTTGGGTGGAAGCGGTATCGGGTTCGAGTCCTAATTTTTGACAGGCGATCGCTTCTATCCTGGGATCAACATTAGCATAGGTTCCCACGGCCCCAGAGACTTTACCCACGGCCACGGTTTGACGCAGACGGACTAAACGTTCTCGGTTGCGATAAACTTCCGCTAACCATCCGGCTAATTTAAACCCAAAAGTAATCGGTTCGGCATGAATTCCATGGGATCTGCCGATCATTACGGTATCTCGATGTTGTTGCGCTTGGTAACGAATCGCCTGACTTAAGGCTTCGGTGCGTTCCAATAATACATCCACACTGGCCACTAACTGCAAGGCTAGGGCCGTATCTAGGACATCGGAACTGGTTAAGCCTAAATGAATGTAGCGTCCGGCATCCCCGACATATTCGTTGACATTGGTTAAAAAGGCAATCATGTCATGGCGGACTTCTGCCTCAATTTCCAGCACCCGCTTGATATCAAAATTCGCCTTAGCCTTAATTTCCTCAACGGCTTCCGATGGAATATATCCTAACTCCGCCTGGGCCTCACAGACGGCTATTTCCACTTGTAACCAAGTTTGTAGCTTGTAAGTCTCTGTCCACAAATTGCCCATTTCGGGCAAAGTATACCGTTCTATCATATTCTGGGTTTGGATTTGATCGCTTTGATGTTCAAATAGACTTTAATCGTTCAACAGTAGACGGGTGAAACAGTTGTAGCCCAATTTCCTATCTACTGCATCCGAGGTAGGTCACTCACATCCCATTTAGCACAACTGTCCTATTTTAACTTTTGATGTGGATCAGCGATCGCCACCCCTGAAAAAGTTTTCCAATTATTGTAGAGACGTACCATGGTACGTCTCTACAATGATTTTATGCGTAATAATTACCCCCAATTAATATTAATTCAGTTGATCGGGATTAATACCTAAACGTCGTAACTGTTCTTCCAGTTGTTGTATTTTTTGTTCGGCTAAACTGGTTTGTTCTTGAGATTGTTGCAGACGTTCTTCGGTAGTTAAATAACGGTTTCCCTGTTGATTATACCAATATAACCAATCTCTAGTAATTCCTACATGGGTTCCCCGTTCTCGACCAATTCCTAATTGTAATTCCGGCAGCCAAACCTGTTCCCCAGGTTGTAATTTATATTCACCCTTTTCTAGTTTATAAACTTCTAAAGGCGGTTTGCGTTTCCGTAGGGGATTATAAACCACATAATATAAAGCCCCCATTTCTGCATAAAATTGTTTCTTTTTCGTATATTCTCCTCGGCGTTTATGGGATACAACCTCAATGATTAAAATGGGAACTTCTTGTTCTTCCCAAAGTACATAACTCAAGCGTAAATCTTCATCAATAATTCGAGGAACTCCCACACTTAAAAAACCATCGGGAACAATAGCAGGTTGTTCAGGATCATAATAAATTCCCATATCCACCCCAAAAAACCAATCCATGCGTTCAGACCAAATAGAAGCAAGGAGGATTTTTAATAGTCCCGGAACTAAATCTTGCAGTTCGTTATCCACAGGGGTATCATCAGAATCGGGCAAATCTTCCGCAGAAGGTAAACAAAGACCAGGATTGTATTTTAATATCATTATGGGGTAGGGGATTAAAAGTTAAGTGATATCTATTAATTATAAACTTTTATTCCCAAAACCTGCCAGTTTAACTGTTATTGAGGTTTGACGATCGCTCTATTTTATGATATTATTAATATTACACTTATCCCTTGACTTATATTTGGAGAAAAGCCAAATGACACCGACTAAACCCTATCTTCAACATTTAACAAGCAGTGAGGATCTAATCAAGCTATAAAATACTTAGAAATTCAAGATAAAAAGGTTAAAAATGGCTTCTATCTGTCGGTGGATATGCCATCTTTAGGTTAAAAATTTAATAAACCTGGAATTAAATCAAACAACTTTTGTTAATACAAATACACTCCCGATATTTCCCCGTCCGATTCTTAAATCTTCATCTAAATAGGTAATATCTAACCAGCCTTTTTGATCTCGCGCTTGTAAACTAAAATCAATGGCAATAAACTTTTTCCCTTTTTCAATATCCCCAATTAAACTATCAGGAGATTCATACCCAATCAACCTTTGAGAACCAATAATAAATCGATTAAATTTAACATTAACTCGTTTTTCTGAAACGGGTTCAAATTCGGCCGCAACACTAACTAATCCTTCTAAGAATGGTAAACTTTGAACTTCTGCAATATTATAAACTTTGCGATCGCCCACCCGAATACATTGATAAATTTGTCCTAATTGCAGTAAGGGAAACCGACCAATGCCCAATAATTCATCGCTACTGGTATACAATAAGCGCCAATTTCCCTCTAAGAGTTGAGGAACTTCTAAGGGTCGGGGGTGGGGATTAAATTCTTCCAGTTGAGTAATGGCGGATAAAATAGCCGCTTTATCTCCTGGGGTGGCGAGGAGACCGCGATTCTTCCCGGCAATCATTTCTAACAACAGGGCTTTTTTGGAGTTAATCATAGTTTTATCTTATGTTTAATCAATTATTGGTTAGATTTTTCATATCTATAAGACTCAAGATCGATTTAAAAAATATGATACTGTCCATAACCAATGATTGTGTAAAATTAAATTAACTCTAACTCAATTTCATTTGACACCGGAAACTAAAAATGCTTAATCCGTCCTTACGAGAAATTCCCGCCCATGAACCTGCTGATGTGATTCCTTCCAAACAAGAAATTTCACTAATTGCTTGGTTGGAGTCCACCGGACGTCTAATCGAGCGAGATACCGTCAGCACTACAACCATTGACTACTTGGAGGAAGAAGAAGAAATCGCCGATCTGATTTCCGTCGATGACTCCACCTATGAGGATGATGATGATGATGACGAGATAGAAGGCTAGAAATAGACGCTAGGAAACTAGCGATTTTCAGGATTTTGATGGTGTGGTGTTGAGGATTAAAAATTTTTGTGGATAGCAAACTTTATTCGGTTAAATCATTCAATGGGTCTGGACAAACCCTATTGTTTTTCCTGAGTTTAGGCTTGAGTGTGTTCGCCTTCAGTTTAGACGGGGTGAACCATAATTTATTTCAAGTTCAAGGAGCGTTATTTTTACCCGCTTTGATTTGTGCGATCGCCGTTTCTATCTTAGGATATTGGGCAATTCCGCTTTTAGTCAAGATTAAAGCCGGACAATTTATCCGAGAAGATGGCCCCCAAGCCCATTTACAAAAAGCTGGAACTCCAACCATGGGAGGGATATTTTTTGTTCCCGTGGGAGTGGCGATCGGTTTAATTTTAACTCAATTTAATCCCAATGTCATCGCGGTTTCTGCCCTGACCTTAGCCTATGGATTTATTGGTTGGTTAGATGATTGGCAGATTTTAAGACGTAAATCAAATAAGGGAATTTCTCCTCGAATGAAGTTGGCGTTGCAAATGAGTTTTGCGACGCTATTTTGTCTGTGGTTAGCCGTAACTCAATCTTCAACTTTAAGCACCATTGCTTTACCTTTAGGATTAGCAATTCCCTTGGGATTATTATTCTGGCCCTTAGCAATTTTTGTCCAAGTAGCTGAAAGTAATGCTACCAATTTAACCGATGGTGTTGATGGGTTAATGGGCGGATTAGGTGCGATCGCATTTCTCGGTTTAGGAGCCTATATCGCCCCGACTGCACCGGAATTAACCACTTTTTGTGCCTGTATGAGTGGCAGTTGTTTAGGATTTGTCACCCACAATCGCAACCCGGCAAAAGTGTTTATGGGAGATACGGGAGCTTTGGCCTTGGGGGGCGGTTTAGCAACGGTAGCCCTATTAACTAATAGTTTATGGGTGTTATTAATTATTAGTGGAATTTTCTTTGTGGAAACCCTGTCTGTGATTGCTCAAGTTAGCTATTATAAAGCTACGAAAAACTCCGAGGGTGTGGGAAAACGTCTGTTCAAAATGGCGCCTTTACATCACCATTTAGAATTATCAGGATGGCAAGAAACCCAAGTGGTCGGGAGTTTCTATTTAATTAATGCTATCTTAGTGTTAATTACCCTTGGACTGGGATACAATTTTTTCTAGGTTTTTTGCGCGCTCATGTTTAACCTTTCTGTTGTGATCCCGGTTTATAATGGCGAGACGGATTTGCCGGATTTAATTGAATGTTTGCGATCGCAAACCTATCCGGCAGATCAAGTAGAATATTTATTAGTTGATAACAATAGTCAGGATAATTCTGTTTCTATTGTTCAGGAATTAGCCAGATCTGCTGCCATTAATATTCGTTCCTTATCAGAAAATAAGATCCAAAGTTCCTATGCCGCTCGCAATGCTGGAATTAAAGTCGCAACCAGTGAAATTATTGCTTTTACCGATATGGATTGCCGACCCGAACCCCAATGGTTAGAGCAATTAATTCAACCCTTTTCTAATCCTAATATCGGTTTGGTAGCGGGTGAAATTATCGCCCTACCCAGTCAAAATTTATTAGAAAAATATGCCGATAAACAAGAAACTTTATCCCAAAAACACACTTTAAATAATAGCTTTTTACCCTACGGTCAAACCGCTAATTTAGCCATTCGGCGGAGCATTTTTGCCCAGGTGGGTTTGTTTCGTCCCTACCTAACCACTGGGGGAGATGCGGATATGTGTTGGCGGATTCAACAGCAAACCAATTATCAATTAGAATTGGCATCCCAAGCCATAGTTAAACACCGTCATCGGTCAACTTTAAAAGGATTAAAAAGTCAGTGGCGGCGCTATGGAGAATCAAATCGGTATTTGCATGAACTTCATGGGATTAATTTGATGAAAGAGTTAACAACTTCCGATTATATATATCGGTTAGGACGTTGGGTTTTAAAAGAATTACCCCTGGGTACGGTCAAACTCTTAACTGGAAAAGCTGAAATTGTGGATTTAATTAGTACCCCCATCTCCTTATTCAATGGAAATGCTCGTTTCCAAGGACAACAACAGGCGAAATTATCAGAAGCGGCGAAAATGATTGAACATCTTTAAATTAGAAGCCTTATTCTGGAAATATTAACGGATCAGCTTTATAAATCTACCCCTAATGTAAAATTTATTATGCCATTCCGAATCATACTTTGATAAGATCAAATTATCAAATTACTCTTTCAACCATTCTAAACTCCTAAAATTAGGCTAAAACTGGAAAATAATTAATACTTTTTCTAAAAAATTTGTATCAAAAATTACAAAAAATCAATAAAAGTATAAAAATATATTATTTAATATTTGGGACAACCCCGATAAGCATTCATCCCAAATTCAAAATAAAGTTGCTATAGTTTGAAGATTAATCTTATCCCAGATTTGGGATAGATTCAGCAGTTTCTCCGTTGCTGATATCAACATGAGCTATCAGTCTCGCGCCCATCTTAATGAGCAGGAAAACAAAGGTTTTCCGATATCCCTCTCAAAACCGAAAACACCCACTAAAATCTGTATTCTAGGAGGTGGTTTTGCTGGACTTTATACTGCGTTATCCTTAGCGCGTTTATCTTGGCATAAATCCCTAATTCCTAACATCACCTTAATTGATAGAGAGGAGCGTTTTTTATTTACACCTTTTCTTTATGAATTAATTACGGATGAATTTAGAGACTGGGAAATTGCCCCTAGTTTCCAGAAATTGCTGGCTAAAGTTAAGGTAGAATTTTGTCAAAGAACCGTTGAGAATATTGACTTAAAACAACGGAAAATTTATCTCCAAAACCGAGAGTGTTTAACCTATGATTATCTAGTCCTATCCGTCGGCCGAAAAACATTTTCTAGTGTTGTTTCTGAGCAGGAAGTGGAAACCTATCCCTTCCGAACCTTAGCTGATGCTGAACGACTAAAACAGCGATTATCTGGATTAGAATTATCTTCCAAACCTAAAATTTCCATTGCCTTAATTGGAGGAGGGCCAAATGCCGTAGAACTAGCGGGAAAACTAGCCGACCGTTTAAAAAACCGAGGACAAATTTATTTAATTGTTCGAGGTCAACAGATTCTGAAAGGCTTTTCAAATTTTAGCCAAAAAGTTGCTTATAAGTCCTTAATATCCAGGGGTATTCAACTTAAATTTCAGACCCAAATACAATCGGTTGATCACCATCATATCAGCTTAATTGAACCCGAACAACAACATAAAATTCCGATTGATTTAGTCATTGAAACCGTGGGAACCCAACCCAGAGAATGGCTGTATCACTTAGATTGTCAGCATAATAAAAGGGGTCAAGTTTTAACCACACCCACTTTACAATTTATTGATTATCCCGAAGTTTTTGCCCTAGGAGATTTAGCCGATATTCGCAATTTGCAAGGACAACAAGTTCCAGCAACGGCTCAGGCTGCGTTTCAACAAGGTGCCGCTACGGCTAATAATCTCAAGGCTTTAATCCTGGGAAAATCTTTAAAAGCATTTCATTATATTCACCTCGGAGAAATGTTAACCCTAGGAGTTAAAGAGGCAATTGTCTCTAGTTTTGGAATTAATTTAAGCGGTTTAATTGCTTGTTGGGTGAGAACCTGGGTTTATATTCTGCTGAGAATGCCAACGGTAAATCATCGTTTACAAGTAACTCAATATCGATGTAAACAGGCAATTACCAATTTTTGGAAAATATCCGTTAAAACAGTTCAATTAAATTCTCAAAAACTACTTTAATCATTTTATTTTTGCATCATTTATCCCTCAATTAACTGACCTAATTTTGTAAATAAATGGAGTCAACTTGATGCTGGAAACCCTGACTAAAAAAGAATATAGATCTAGGCTGAAAATTTTCATTTCTACGTTGATTTTCGGGATTATTTTATTACAATTTTCAGTAGCATTTTTAAGATTTTGTCCTCAACGTAGCTCCTCTTTCCTGTTAAAAAGTCTTTGTCCTAAGCTCCCCGATGACCCGGCTTTTTACCCATTTTTAGATTATCCTATGTACGCCGGAGCCAGATATGAAGGAGTTAAGGTTAATCAATATCTTCTGTTTGGAGTTTTAAAAAATGGTACAAATATTCCCATTACCCATAAAGATCTAGAGATTTATCGTTATAATTTACTCAGAAAAATAATTCCAGAAATTCAAGAAAAAAATCTTTCCATAATTCAGCAGTATGTCAAAATATATGAACAAAACTCTCATAAAAACCTGGTTAAACTGCGCTTAGAAAATCATCCATTAGTGATCACTCGTAAAGGCGTAAATCCCGGAGAAAAAAAAGTAATTCTTGATTTGAAGGTCTAAATCCTATAGACGACAATTTTCTACCCACCTGATCTTTAAAAAAGTAATTAATTCATGAAAATTCAACAACCTAAATTGCAACTATCTAAACTTTGGAATACTTATTGGTTTCTGCCTTCGCCCCTATTTGATCTAGCTTTATGCCGGATAATTATTGTGGGATTTCAATTGGGATATGTAATACTTAGAGGTTATTATCAAAAAATTCTCGAACTAGGAGATATTTCAGGTTTAGTTTATGATCCTTTACATATTGTCAGCCTACTTACCTTTCCCTGGGGATCACAACAAGTACCTCCAGATTGGTTTTTATCCTTAATTTTTTGTTTAAATTTTATCTTAGGAATTAGTGCTTTAATCGGATTTAAAACTAATTTAAGTTTGATGCTTTTCGCCATTGGAAATCTATTTATCCAGTCTTATATTTTTTCCTTTGGGTCACATCACCATCCCCAAGCCTTACTGCTAATTACACTATTTATCCTAGCATTAAGTCCTTCTGGATCTGTTCTTTCCCTAGATGATCTGTTGCGAAAACTGCAAACTAATATGAAAAAACAGAGATTTTTACCCTTTAATTTATTAAACAAAAAAAGTGAATTTGCCCGATGGCCATTATTAACAGTTCAGTGGTTATTTGCACTGGTTTATTCATCCGCAGCCCTGCACAAATTAACTCAAGGCGAGGGAATTTTAAGTACGGATTGGATGAATGGATATACCTTACAATATTTTTTAACTAATGATGGCTTACGCTGGGGAAGTGACCTCGGAATATGGTTAGGACAACATCACACCCTCGCAGTAATTTTATCTTGGATGGCAATTATTTTCGAGGCAACTTTCTTTTTAGTGTTGATTTTTCCTCGGTTAGTTTGGGTTTATATTCCAGCCGGAATTGGATTTCATACCGGAATTTATTTAGCACAAAGAGCACCATTTTTTCCATTTATGGCGTTATATTCTGTGTTTATGCCTTGGACTTGGATGATTAAAACTTTCTCTAGTCGTAAACTGCATTCTTCGGGTCAACCTAAACCCGAAATTCTCTATGATGGTCTTTGTCCTTTGTGTATTCGTTCCATGACTGTTCTGTGTTATTTTGATTGGTTTCAACGATTAAATTATACTCCGGTGGAAGCACAATGGGCTAGTATTCAAAAGACCTATCCCGACCTTTCTTTAGATGCTTGTTTGGCAGAAATGCACCTAATTCTTCCTGATAGTTCTATCCAAAAAGGTTTCTTTGCCTTCCGCGAAATTATTCGCTATTTACCCCCTCTCTGGCCGTTATTAATCCTACTTTATTTTCCAGGTGCTTCCATTTTGGGGCCAAAAATTTATGGGTTTGTGGCTTCCCGGAGAAAACGGTTAACACGATGCAGTTTTGATAACTGTTCTTTAAAATAAAAGGGAACACCGGAACAGGGAACACCGGAACACCGGAACAGGGGTAATACTTCTGACTGTTTCATATCATTATTAAAATGTTACAACCTCCGTCTCGCGCGTCGCGGATTGCTATATCCCCTAAAAAACTAAAATCATGAATAAAAATAATCGTTTTTTGTTGAGATTTCTTTTATTTTTTTTTCTGGCTATAGGAATTATTTTGTGGAGTCCAACTCGGCAATTAGCGGCACAAAATCCCGTCGCTCAAACCCAAAACCAAACCCCAGAAATCAAACTAGAAAAAGTCGCAACGGAAAAAGTCTATTTTACCTATCACGGAAAACCCTTATTATCTTTTGGAGGACTATCGGATTTTATTTTTTATGCTTCTGATGATGCCTATAATTATAAACAGTGGGCAAATTGGGCGGCTGAACATGGGATGAATCATTTAAGAGCGTACCCCCCCTATAGTTGGAAATATATTGAAAAATTCACTCAAGATAATGGCGGTTCTCTTAAAAATGTCTTGTTTCCCTATCAAGAAACCCAACCAGGAAGCCGACAGTTTGATTTAACTAAATTTAATGAAGCTTATTGGAAACGGTTTCGAGAACAGGTTGAATATTTACAGTCTAAGGGAATTATTATTCATCTGTTAATGATGAATGGTTGGCAAATGGATGATAATGAAAAGAATTGGGGAGGGCATTTTTTTAATCCTGATAACAATATTAATACTTTTACCGATCATTTAAAAGATAATCGCTTAAAATTCTATCATTCTGTCGCTGATAACCAAACGGAATTAGCTGAAGTTCAAAAAGCCTGGTTTAAAAAATTAATTGAAGTTACCGCAGATTTAGATAATGTTTATTATGATTTAGTCCATGAAGTTGCCGAAAACCATCAAGATTGGTCAAAAGTCAAGGTGTGGATTGATCAAATGTCAACCACAGTCCGCGATCGCTTTCGTGAATTGCAACCCCAAAAACAGATTATTTTAGGTATGGATACCGGAGGATTAAACCTATTTCAACGGGATTGGATTTTTAAGCATCCTAATTTTGATCTGCTAATTTATGGTAAAAAACATACATTTCAACAGGCTAAAGATTGGCGAATTAAATACCAAAAACCCTATATTCCTCAAGAATCCTGGGATGAAAATAATTCTAAATATGGGTATCGAGAACCAAAATTTAGATCCAGAACTCGCAAATTTTTCTGGAAGTTTATGATGGCAAAATGTCAACAAATGGATCTTTATATTAAACCCAGAATTAAAGATCAAAAACCGGGATATGATCATAATTACAATCCCTATGGATGGAACCCTTTAGAAAAAGATACGTTAGTTTTAAGAAACTTTTGGAACCGCTTAACAGACTATCCGAATTTGTGGTTTAATGGACAATTACAATCAGAAACAGCAGCCCATCGCTATGTCCTATCTTCTCCTAAAGAAGCGATCGCCTATCTATCTTCTGAAGCTGGTACACAAAATATTAGCTTCCCCCAACAAACAATATTCTTGAAAGATTTATCCTTAACCGATGGACTTTATCAAATGGATATTTTCAAACCCGATCAAGGTGTACTTTCGAGCCAAAAAATAGAGGTAATACAGGGAAAAGTAGCAGTGCAATTACCTGAATTTATTGATGATATGGCGGTGCATTTCTATCAAGGAACACCCCTAACTTCCGTTCCCTCCTCCCAGACTCAACCCAATTACTTATTATATGGAATTACTGCTTTAATCCTAGGTGGATTAACTACAACTCTTTTAACCATTTTTAGGGGATAATTCAGATTATATCTCTTTGTTAATCAAATTACCATGACTCGATTTAGACTTTCTCAACAACATTTAAATATGTTGTCTTTGTGTCCTCGAAAGTTTCAATATACCTATTTAGATCAGTTGGTTTCACCTCCTTCCCCAGAAAATGAGGAGCGCATCACCTGGGGAAATCAGTTTCACTTGTTGATGCAGCAACATGAGTTAGGACTTCCTGTCGATGTTTTACTCACCGGAAATCCAGAATTAAAACGCTGTTATACTGAATTTTTAAGCGTAGCATCTGATATTTTTAGGTTAAATTCCGATCCCTCAACTTTCATATTTAGAGAAGCAGAACATTACCGCAGTTTAAATTTTAATCAGGATTTATTAGTAGTTATTTATGATTTAATTAAAGCGGAAGAAAAACAAGCTCAAATCTTTGATTGGAAAACCTATCCCCGTCCTCAAAATCGCCAGGTTTTAGAAAATAATTGGCAAACTCGTTTATATCCTTATATTTTAGTTGAAACCAGTCAATATTTACCGGAACAAGTATCAATGACCTATTGGTTTGTTAAGTCTTCCCGAAAACAACCCCCTGAATTTTTACACTTTCCCTATACTCAACAACAACATCAGAAAAATCAACAGGATTTAACTCAACTTTTTGATCAATTTCATAACTATTTAGACCGTTATCAACAAGGTGAATCTTTCCCACAAGTTGATCAAAGTCAGGGACATTGTAAATCCTGTCAATTTGCTATGCGTTGTCAGCGAGTTTCTGGAGAATTAACTGTTGATCAACCTTTAAATTCCCTGAATCTATATAATATTGATCAATTCCAAGAAGTTATAATTTAAAGAAATCATCTTTTAGAGTCTAAAATCCCTGATTATAGCTGAGATTCAGATCCCCCTAAATCCCCCTTCCCAAGGGGGACTTTGACTTTCCAGTTGGGGGGATCTCATACTCCTTTTAACGTTACTATTGATAGCAATATCGCCAACCTCACCTATATTTCCTAATTCCCATGTGGCAAATTCAACCGACTTTAGAAATTCCTGATTGGATGATCCCAATTATTCAAGAGTACGCACCTAAAATTTCAGGAAAATATATTGCTCAATTATTATTACAAAGAGAGATAAAAACCCCTGAAAAATTAGTGGGATTTTTAAACCCTAATTCCTATAAACCTTCCAGTCCGTTTGAATTTGGGATTGAGATGGAACAAGCAATTGAACGATTAGTTTTAGCTATAAATCACCAAGAAATTGTGACAATTTGGGGGGATTTTGATGCCGATGGTATTACCGCAACTTCTGTATTATGGGATGGATTAGGACAATTTTTTAACCAAGAAAATCAGCAATTATCCTATTATATTCCTAATCGTTTAACCGAATCCCACGGATTAAATTGTGCCGGAATTGATCAATTATATCAACAGGGATGTCGGTTAATTGTGACTTGTGATACGGGAAGTACCAATTTAAAAGAAATTAAATATGCCAATCAATTAGGAATTGATATTATTGTTACTGATCATCATACTTTACTAGAAGAAAGACCTCCGGTACTGGCTATTATTAATCCCCGTTATTTATCTTTAGATCATCCTTTATATCATTTATCTGGGGTAGCAGTTGCTTATAAATTAATTGAAGCCTTATATCAAACTTTACCCGATATCCCCCAACGTCCCTTAGAAGATTTATTAGATTTAGTCGCCATTGGTTTAATTGCAGATTTAGTTCAACTTAAAGGAGATTGTCGCTATTTAGCTCAATTAGGAATAGAAAAATTACAACAACAATTAAAAAATCCTACCCGTCCAGGGGTGGCTAAACTGCTGGATTTGTGTAAACGAACAGGCGATCGCCCCACCGATATTTCCTTTGGTCTTGGCCCTAGAATTAATGCTGTAAGTCGTATTTATGGAGATGCTAAATTCTGTGTAGAACTTCTCACCAGTCGGGATAAAAAACGCTGTCAAGAATTAGCTATAGAAACGGAATTAGCCAATACTCGGCGCAAAGGATTACAAAAAGAAGTCAGTCGTGATGTGATCACAAAATTAAAAAAAATTGACCTATCTACGACTGAAGTTATTGTCTTATCCGATCCGCAATGGCCAGGAGGAGTTTTGGGTTTAGTGGCGGGTCAAGTGGCTCAAGAATATGGACGACCGACTATTTTATTAAGTACGGAAGGAACCATAGATTTAAGTAATTACGAACAGGAAGTTAGCAATAATTCAAAAACTAAATTAGCCCGGGGTTCGGCTCGTTCTATTAATCAAATAGATCTATATGAATTAGTTAAAAGTCAAGCCCATCTTTTACATCGGTTTGGTGGGCATCCCTTCGCCGCCGGGTTGAGTTTGACGATAGAAAATTTGCCGATATTTATAGATGCAATTAATCGTCAGATGCGAGAACAATCAAAATCTAATCCACAGGAAATTGGACAACGAAATATTCAAGTTGATTTAGTTTGTACCGTTGCTGAATTAGGAGTTAATTTATTTCAGGAATTAAAATTATTAGAACCCTGTGGAATGGGAAACCCGGCTCCTAAAATATTAATCAAAAATTGTTGGTTTACTAATGCTTGGAATACTTCAGAAAAGGATTTAAGGGGGCAAAAAGTTCAATATATTAAAACCACCTTTGAACTATGGGATAAATCGGTATCAACCGGATTTCCGGGGGTCTGGTGGGGACATTATAAAGAGGAGTTACCCGAGGGACAATCAGATGTAATTGTGGAACTTGATTTTAATACCTTTAAAAAACAATATGAAATCCGAATCTTAGAATTACAATCTGCTCAAGATCAAACTCCCCCAGCATCTATTAATCTTGCTAATAATCCTATTTTAGATTATCGAAATCAAAACTTTAATCAACCCTTATCTGAACATTTATTAATTCTCCAAGACTGTCCCACCTGTTGGGAAGATTTACAATCTTGGTTTCGACGCGCCTATGCCCAAAAACAACCCTTAGCGATCGCCTATACCCTACCCCCATTATTACCGCCGGAAAAAATTTGGGAACAACTGATCGGTATTGCCAAATATCTCAGTCGTACCCATCAACCCGTTACTATCAAAAAACTCCAAAATCAATTAAACCTAGGAGCAATTCCCTTAAAAATTGGTTTTGAAATTTTAACTATCTTAGGATTTAAGATTGAATATCAAGACCATGCTTTTTATATTAGTTGGCAAAAATCATCGGTTTTTAATCCCTCAGAAACCCTAAATCAATTAATTCAAACCTTTCTCGCTACTGTCCAAGAAGAACAGTTTCGTCGTCAATATTTTTGTAAAATTCCGTTATCAACTCTCGAATCAATTGCGGTTCAAACCATGACCAAAGAGGCAAACAAGAACTGAAATTAAGCCCTAAAAATTAGGGATTTAAAATTTTAGAATAGGTAATCACCCATTTTTACTAATCCTGTTGTATAATCAAAAGTTGTACTCTTAAAATATCCCTGTGTAATTTCTAAAAAGGCGGGGAATCTAACTATGGTCGTTTGTCCCCAATGTCAATTTGAAAACCCCAGTCTAAATAAGTTTTGTCAAAGCTGCGGTAGTTCTCTGACCCAGAAATATTGTCCTGAATGTGGGGCCACGGTTGCTTTTAATACCTTGGAATGTCATAACTGCGGTACAGTAACCGGAACGGTTTATCGAGCAGTAGTTATTCCTTTGTCCTTAGTTCCTCCTGAGCCGGAACCCTTACCAGAATCCTTAAATAATGACCATTTAGAGGGCGCGGGCACCGTCACAGAAGCGGTTTTAGATCGAATTGATACCCAACCCCCTGCCCCTGAAAACCCTGAATTATCAGACCCCACACCCTCCCCCATTGAACTCGAAGAAGAAATTTTCTCCCCAACAGACATCGAAGCCATTACCATTGCCCCCCAGGACGCCCTGAGTACCGCCCCGGAACCGCCACCGCCGGATATTCAGTTGCTAGAACTACCCGTGGGAGCCTATTTAGACCCGCAAGAGCGCTATCAACTCCTAGAACCCTTACCCCCCCTAGAATCAGGAGAAGCCCTGACGGTGAAGGTTTTAGATACCCAGCCCTTGCAGGTGTCTCCCCTAAAAGCCCTGGAAAAACAATCCCCTACCTCCTCAAATCTACAATTAGAAAGTTTTATTATTGCGGATGCTCAACCCTATTTTTCCTTAGCCGCTGAGAATTATCAATATTTACCTCGGTTACAAGATGCTTGGGAACAGTCTTTTTATCGGGTGATTCTGTTAGAAGATTTTGCGGATTTTCCCCTGTTGTCTGACCTGTGGAGTAATAAAAAAACTACACCTAAACAAATAGTTGATTGGTTAGGAGATTTAGTCAAACTCTGGGAATTATTAGAACCCTGGGGCTGTCATCAAAGTTTATTAGAACCCGAAAATTTAAGGGTGTCTCCTCAAGATTCTCAACAGTTATGTTTAAAACAACTATATTTTGATCCGCCTAATTCTACCTTGAATTTATCGAATTTGGGTTTGTTATGGCAGGAGTTATTTCACCAATCTCAACGAACCTTAGTAGGTTCCTTAACAGAAATATTACGGGATTTAATTGAAGGAAAAATCCAAACCGTTGCCCAATTACAAAAAAACCTGATGGTGGTTTTAGATGAAATTAATTGTCCTGCGACCCCCTATCCCCGGCCCACAGATCCCACCGACCTCCCACCCCTGAGCTTAAATCAAGCTCCCACCGTGATTCCAGTTCAACGGCTCAAATCCTTAGAAGCGGTGGGACGCACGGATGTTGGACGTCAACGGGATCATAATGAAGACTGTTTTGGCATGGCTACCCAAATCAAGCTCGAAGAAACACCTCGGGGACAAACTAACTCATTTCGGGGTTTATATATTCTCTGTGACGGGATGGGCGGACACGCCGGGGGAGAAGTCGCCAGTCAAATGGCCGTTGATACCCTAAAAGACTATTTCCAAAACCAATATCCCCAGGGACTCCCCACGGAAGAAGTCCTACGGGATGCAATTCTTCAAGCCAATGAAGTGATTTATACCGAAAATCAACAGGGAGTTCGTTCTGGGGTGGGTCGCATGGGTACAACCTTAGTAATGGCTTTGGTAGTTGATCATCAAGCGGTGGTTGCCCATGTGGGAGATAGTCGGTTATATCGTTTAACTCGCACCCAAGGGTTAGAACAAATTACCGTTGATCATGAAGTTGGACAACGGGAAATTCAAAAAGGAATTGATCCAGAACTGGCCTACTCTCGCCCCGACGCCTATCAATTAACTCAAGCCCTAGGGCCAAGGGAGGAGCAGTTTGTTCACCCCGATATTCAGTTTTTGGATATTGAGGAAGATACGGTTCTGATCCTAGCATCCGATGGTTTAACCGATAATAACCTGTTAGAAATATTCTGTGAAACTCAACTTAATCCCCTACTCAACCCAGAAACCCCTTTAGCCACAGCCGTAGATGGTTTAATTGCTCTGGCAAATCAACATAATGGTCACGATAATATTACGGCTATTGTGGTTCGAGCTTGGGTTTAGGGGCAGGGGTATCTCAACGTAGTGAGTCCTTTAGGACTCTCTTAGAAGGAGCATAGGGAGGTAAACTCATTACCCATTAATCATTACCTATTCGTAATTCTCTTAACTGATAACTGAATTTATGTTAATTCTAACGTTGTTAGACCCCCAACAAAAAACGCCCCTGAGACAGTGGACATTTGCACAGGAGGCCGTGATTAGGGTGGGACGGGCGGCGGATAATCAGGTTGTGATCGTTGATTCCCTAGTTTCCCGTTACCATCTGGAGTTACACCGTCCCACGGATGAAACCCAGAGTTCCCTGTGGTTGCTGGTAAGCAAGGGGACTAATGGAACCTTTGTAAATGGGGTTCTCACCAATCAGGGGTTAGTCGGGGATGGTGCTTTAATTGAATTGGCAAAAGATGGCCCCTTATTACAAATCCAAATCCAAGCCAGTGTAATTGCTATGGCGGCCAATCCTCCCTCCTGTAAGCATGAGGGGAATACGCCAGGGAATTTATTCTGTATTCATTGTGGATTTCCCATACAAGTTGAGCGCGCAGTCCGACAATATCAAGTATTAAGAACTATCGGACAGGGCGGAATGGGAACAACAACCCTAGCCTGGGATTCTACCACGGCTAAATCTGCTGTGCCTGTTGTCGTGGTTCTCAAAGAAATGAATGCGGATATGGCGCAAATTGCCAAGGCTCAAGAACTATTTGAACGGGAAGCCCGTACCCTAAAAGCCTTAAACCATGAGGGAATTCCCCAGTTTTATGACTTTTTCGTGGAAGATGGCAAAAAATATTTAGTGATGGAAATGATCCATGGAACGGATCTCGAACAGTATATCCATCAACGGGGGCCAGTCATTCCCCAACAAGCCATTCAGTGGATGATCCAAACCTGTGAGATCTTGGACTATATTCACTCACTTGATCCACCTCTGATCCACCGAGATATCAAACCTGCCAATCTACTTTTGCGACGACGGGATCACCGCATTGTGGTCTTGGATTTCGGAGCCGTGAAGGAAATCGGAACTCCCCCCGGAACCCGCATTGGGGCGGAAGGATACAGCGCTCCTGAACAGGATCGAGGACAACCCCTGACTCAATCGGATTTATATGCGATCGGTACAACCTTAATTTTTTTACTGACCGCCGAAACACCCCTCAAATTCTATGGTAAACGAGGAACCAGTTATGGTTTTGAACTCAATAACGTTCCCACGATTACGCCCGAACTGCGACAAGTAATTGAACAAGCCACGGAATACCGACCCAAAGATCGCTATCTAACGGCTCAATCTCTATCTCAAGCTCTAGCCCAGTGCCTAAACTCATAAAATCGTGAGGAAGATTTATGCAAAGCAGGAGGAAAGGGCAAAGGACTAAAAGCTATGGATAGACAGGAATACAAAACTTTAAACAGTGGAATTTGAAAGGGTGAATCCTGATTGATCACAGACTAACTGAAATCCGAGAGGGTTTGAAAAATAGGTTTCTAATCTTCGTCTTCATCCCAAGCTTCAACGGCTAATAGCTCGCTGAGGGGATCTTGCATGGAGAAACCAAACTCTAACAATTCCTGTTTCCAATATTTCCAGTCATCCCCATAGAGCAGGGCGATTTTCCATAGGCTATCGGCAGGTTTGATAATGTCAGACTTGACCAGGGAATGCACCTGACGTTGTAACTTATCCATCGGGTGTATAACCTTTTGGCTCATAATACCTCTTAAATTGTTCTAATTTCTAAATGGTTGACACTTTCCAACCTGAATGATTTTTCTTTGCATACAGGGTTTTTGCCCTTCAAAGCAGCTTCCTCGATCATGAGTATAGCATAAACTTTGAAAAAGCAATCTTTTTTTTAAGTTTCGAGGTTAATTTTAGGTTATGGGGGCTATAATTGTCCCTAATAGGCAATTATAGCCGGGAAAACAAACAATTGTCATCCCAAACCTATAGTACCAGGAATCGATCTCCAATTAATCGGTATCCGTAATACACAAGATCCAAATTTGATAGTTTCGCTTATCAATTCCCAACCAAGTCACATCCCAGGAAACACCCGCAAACCACTCCGTCCAAGGCTCTTGAGAAATATACATTTGCACTTCATCATAGCGACTCCCAAACAAAGCCTCACAAAATTTCATCCCAATATCCTTTGCTTGTTTGGCCGTCCCTTCAAATTCTTGATCAGCTCCACCTAAGAATAAGGCTTCTGCTAATTCTCCATCCAGGGTGAAGGCGCTGGTATCTTCTGTGAGATCGAGGTTTCCTGTTAAGGGAGTTTCAATTTCTAAAGCTGATAAACCATCCATCACAGGGGGTAGGGTAACAAATTGCTCAAAAAAATTAATTTCATTCAGTAAGTCCCTGGAGCCAAACCAATTTAACACCGCGTGAGGAGAAATTTTAAATCTGGCAAACTCCGCACCCCCATTAACAAGAATTTTTCTTAACTCTTGTAGGAGTTTATTAATTGCCGGATCTTCTGAGGGGGTATATACTACTTGTAATTCCTGCCACATTTGCTCAATTTCTTCCTCGGAAGGACGGTATTGGTCTCGATTAGGAACTAACATCAATTTTGATCTCCAGATAGGAATATTTTATCTACTTTACTGTAGTCTTTAAAAACTCACAAGATTATTTTTTGAAAATATTATAAAAATTAACAGAATTAATTGGTTTTTTATGGTACTTATGATGATATCAGTAAACACAAAGACACTAAGGCACTAAGAAGGATTATTTAGGGATATTAAAGATTTATATTTTCCTGCACAGACTCCAGAAACCGGGTTTCTAAGAGAAACCCGGTTTCTAACAAATACAGAGCATGGTATAATACTCATAAAGCAAACTCTAACTTCCATACCACCTATCTAACAAGCAAAAATATGGATATTTCTGATTTGGTTAAAGTATCCAAAGATATTTATTGGCTGGTAAACAGAGGCAGCAATCCTGATGGGATTAGTGGCGATACTTTAGTGTTTTTTCAAAGATTTAAGAAAGCTTATGAGAATAAAAGCTCTGAGCAAATACGCAAAATCATTTCAGATTCTTATTCTGGAAATCTATTAGAAGCGACTAATAAAGAAGAATTGATTCAAATATTTAAAGATAGATTTGACAACCTCCCTCAACAATGTGGTTTAAATTTAACGATAAAAATTTTAAGAGTTATAGAAAGTACAAATAGCTTATGTCGTGCTGTGGTAGAATTCGATGTAAAAGTCACATTTTGTTTTTTTCCTATTAAACTTTTGAATGCAGGAGATGTTTATCTGGAGTTACGTCCTGACCCTCCTTTTGAGATGTTTAAAATTTTGAAAATGAATGAAATTAAAGAGTAAGACAATACTCTAATCATCAAAACCTGGACTGCTACTCAAAAGCAAATTAATTTTTAAATTATACTAAATTATAGATAGCAAATTTCAATCCGTTGTAGAAGTGGCTGGAAATTCAATCATCGTAGGGGCGAGGCGCGCCTCGCCCCTACAGAGTCATGTAGATATTTTTAAGGTTATATTTTTAGGTTAAAATATAGCAATCCTCAACCGATGTAAAAATAAGCACCACAATTGTACAATCAAAAACTGCTAATCAATTTGAGAACAAAAAACCGTGAAAATTCTAGTAGTGGGAAATGGGGGAAGGGAACACGCCATCGCTTGGACATTACTCCAGTCGCCCCAGGTTGAAAAAGTATTTTGTACCCCGGGAAATGGCGGGACAGCCACCCTCAAAGGCTGTGAAAATTATCCGATTTCCGTAGAAGACTTTGAAGCTATCAAAAACTTAGTTCAAAATCAGGGAATATCCCTAGTAGTAGTCGGGCCAGAATTACCCCTCGCCCTGGGAATTACCGACTATTTGCAACAACATAATATTAAAGTATTCGGCCCCAACCAAGCCGGGGCGCAATTAGAAGCCAGTAAAGCCTGGTCAAAAGCCTTCATGGAAGATGCCGGAATTCCTACGGCTAAGGCGGCCGTCTTTACCGATGCAGCCAGCGCTAAGGCCTATATTCAAACCGCGCCTATTGTAGTCAAAGCCGATGGGTTAGCCGCCGGAAAGGGTGTCACCGTTGCGACTACCGTGGAAATGGCCCATGAAGCCATAGATACTATTTTCGCCGGAGAATTTGGCCAGGACAACCTGCGGGTGGTGGTGGAGGACTTCCTAACCGGACAGGAAGTATCGGTACTGGCCCTAACAGACGGGTTAACTATTCGGCCCTTAGTTCCGGCCCAAGACCATAAACAGGTCGGAGAGGGGGATACTGGCCCCAATACGGGGGGCATGGGGGCCTATGCTCCCACTCCCATCCTCCCCCCGGAACTGCTGTCTCGCGTGCAACAGTCGGTCTTAGAACCCACTTTAGCCACCCTGCGTCAACGGGGTATTGACTACCGGGGGGTGGTCTATGCCGGGTTGATGATTTCCCCGGAAGGTGAAATTCAGGTATTAGAATTTAACTGTCGGTTTGGCGACCCCGAAACCCAAACGGTTCTGGCCCTGTTAGAAACTCCTTTAGCAGAAGTCCTACTCGCCTGTTGTGAACAGCGGCTAGAACAGGTTGCTTTAACTTGGAAATCGGGGGTTTCTGTGTGTGTGGTATTAGCTTCGGGCGGATATCCGGGCTCCTATCAAAAAGGCAAAGTCATCACCGGAATAGAAGACGCCCAAGCATCGGGAGCCATCGTATTCCATGCGGGAACTAAACTCCAAGACGGCCAAATTCTCACCGATGGCGGACGAGTTTTAGGGGTTACGGCCATTGGGTCTACTTTTCAAGAGGCCATCACCCAAACCTACAAAGCCGTTAACTATATCAATTTTGAAGGACTCTACTATCGTCGGGATATTGGGTTTAGGGTTGACCGTTGACCATGTAGAGACAAGCTCGGGCGCGTCTCTACTGACTGATTACTGAATTACTGATAACGCCTGTTAAGATATATACTTAACAAAACTTAACGCTCTATTGGGACACAACTCTGGGTCTCTACAAGCCAATATGGTATAGGTCGGAATCATAAAACCATTACTGTATTGCTAATGAACTCAGAGTTACCCCACAACCGTCAACCCCCAAATCCTCAACAAATGCTGAAACTCCTCAAAAAAATAGGTGAGATTATTAGCAGATGGTGGTCAGAGTTTACCCTGCAAACTCGATTAATGGCCGGGGCTACCCTGGTAGTTTCTCTGTTGATGAGTAGTTTAACTTTTTGGGCCGTCAACACTATTCAAGAAGATGCTCGGATTAATGATACTCGCTATGGTCGGGATTTAGGATTACTATTAGCCGCTAATGTGGCGCCGCTAATTGCGGAAGAAAAACGGGATGAAGTCGCACGATTTTCCCGTCAATTTTACACCAGTACCTCCAGTGTCCGTTATATGTTATACGCGGATCAAGAGGGGGAAATTTATCTAGGTTTACCCTTTTCTGATTCGGCGGTACAAAATTCCCTAACTCTGCGGCGGCGGATGCAATTACCGGATAATTTTTTAGCCAGTGTGCAGTCAGGAAATTTTGCGGATTTGCCCATGGTTAGACAACATTTAACTCCGGCTGGAGAGGTGACGGATGTTTTTGTTCCGATGATGCACAATGGTCGTTATTTAGGAATTTTAGCGATTGGAATTAATCCTAATCCTACCGTTGTTGTATCATCGAATTTAACCCGAGATGTGACGTTGGCGGTGTTTGTTTCGATTTGGGTAATGGTAATTTTAGGGGCGGTATTTAATGCTTTAACGATTACTCAACCGATTAAAGAATTAGTTCAGGGAGTTAAAAATATTGCTATCGGAAATTTTAATCAACGGGTTGACTTACCCTTTGGTGGAGAATTAGGGGAATTGATTTCAAGTTTCAATGAAATGGCCGAACGTTTAGAAAGTTTTGAAGAACAAAATATTGAAGAACTAACCGCAGAAAAAGCCAAGTTAGAAACCTTGGTTTCAACAATTGCAGATGGAGCGGTTTTAATTGATGCTGAACTGAATTTGATTTTAGTCAATCCCACCGCCCGACGCTTATTTGGATGGGAAGGTAAAACGGTAATTGGGAATAATGTGCTTAACTTCTTACCCAATTTAGTAACAGAAGAATTATCACAACCTTTACAAAAAATTGCCAGTGGAAACTTAGAGGGAGGAGAATTTCGTTGTTCTTTGGGAGAACCAACAAATCGGACATTAAGAATTTTATTAACTACGGTTTTATTACATAAATCTCCGGGGATTGAACCTTTGTGTCATAGCTGTATTCATGACGCGGAAAATACCTGTGAATTATCAGAACGTCCCCATGTTCAGGAATGTACTTTATATGAAAATCATACACAAGAATATGATATCATGGCTGCCCCTATTGAAGAAGGAAATTATCGCCAAAGTTTAAAGGGAATTGCGATGACTATTCAGGATATTACCCGTGAGGTTGAGTTAAATGATGCTAAGAGTCAGTTTATTAGTAATATTTCCCATGAGTTAAGAACACCGTTATTTAATATTAAATCTTTTATTGAAACCCTCCATGATTATGGAGAAGATTTAACCGAAGAAGAGCGACAGGAGTTTTTAGCCACCGCCAACCATGAAACCGATCGTTTAACTCGTTTAGTTAATGATGTGTTAGATTTGTCTAGGTTAGAATCCTGTCGAATCTATCATTTTGAACCCGTTGATATGGCGCAAGTTGTAGAACAAACCCTGAGAACTTATCAATTGAATGCTAAGGATAAGGGGATTGAACTTAGTCGAGAAATAGAACCGGATTTACCATTAGTTGTCGGAAATTATGATTTATTGTTGCAAGTTTTAACCAATTTAGTCGGTAATTCCTTGAAATTTACTTCTGCGGGAGGACGGGTAATTATTCGGGTTTATCTGTTAGAAGAAGATAATCTAAATAAAAATCAAGAAGTAGAAGAAATTGCCAAAGGAGGCTGGATTATTTCTCCTCCTCCTCCCCGTCCTATTGATTTACATTTAGCCGAAAATCGACCTAAAAATCGTTATATTAGAACAGAAGTTTCTGATACTGGAAGCGGAATTGCACCGGAAGACCAAGATGCTATTTTTACTCGTTTCTTCCGAGTAGAAAATCGGGTTCACACCTTAGAAGGAACGGGATTAGGATTGTCTATTGTGAAAAATATTATTGAAAAACATCGAAGTCAAGTACATTTAATTAGTGAGTTAGGAATTGGAACAACATTCTGGTTTGATTTAGTAGTATCTCAGGAAGAAACACAATCTATGTCTTTTAGTAATGATGTTTTTATCGGAGGAAAATCCATATCAATTTCTAAAGTATAGGGTGTAAAATTTAATCCCTATTCTGATAAAATGTGGAATTAAAATATTAGTTAAAATGCGTTTTTTAAAATCAAAATATCAGACAATTTTTCTGCTTTGTTTAATCCTATTGACTTATGGAAAATTCTCTCTGAGAATGCTCCGTCTAAACCTTTGAATCCCGATGCTAATGAGCAGACAAAAGCATTTATTAGTTATCAAAAAAAGATTGATTTTAATAAATTACAACGTCAAGCAGCACAAATTTTTAAGTTAATTATTGGATATACTGTTTTTTTTGTGATTTTGGGATTATTTCCTCAAACTCGCTCTATTCAATTAATTTTAAGTGCCATAAATTCCTTGCTAATTATCACAGTAATTTTCTATATTTTTAACCGTTTAACTCTAATATTTATTGACCAGTTCATAACGGCTTTAGAAGATTCTTCTTTTTTAGTTGCTAACCCTGATATATCTCGGCGTAGAACTTTACGCGCCTATACTTTATTTTAGAACCGCCAAAGGTATTGGGAGTTGACCAACTTCATCATAGTGGTATCGGGATTCGGATTTTTATTAAGACTAAACCCCTCGAACAATGACCTGTAGCCCGGGAATATCGGCGACGTTTAAAAATTGCCTTCGATCAAAATAATATTTCGATTGGAATTCCCCAACAAAGTATTCAATTTCCCGATTCTTACCGAACCAATGGATCAACCTCTGAAAAATAGTAATAGTATCCATCATTAACATAACTATGATATGATTCATTCGCCTTGTCGATTCTGTCCATAAAGGACAAATCACAGTGCTTGGTGATGGTGTTAGGATTCGAGCTTCGGATTGTCCGGCAACGACCGACGACATCTTAGAATCCCCTTTTGGTGTGGCTGTGGGAGTGTCAAACCTTGACCCAAATTCAATTGTTAATTAAGGTTCTTAGCGTGTCACGAATGGGAAAAACTCTATTTTCGCGTTGGTTAATGCCCGGTTTAGTCAGCTTTTTGATCCTGACCTCTCCCGCCGAAGCAGCTAGTCTGCAATCTTGGCAATTTGAAAGCTCTCAAAACCGCCTCAGCTTTACAACCGATGGGGGGGTACAACCCAAAGCTCAACTGCTTTCCAACCCCGCCCGATTAGTGATTGATTTGCCCGGCACGAGCTTAGGGGGTGTCAATCGTCAGCAATTAATTGGGGGTGCGATTCGGGAAATTCGAGTCGGTCAGGTCGATAACCAAACCGCCCGAATTGTGGTGGAATTAGCAGATGGTTATACTCTCGATCCTCAAGGAGTCCAATTTCGGGGGATTTCCCCAACTCAGTGGACGGTGCAACTGCCCTCGCCTCGATCTATAGGCACACCTGTCCCTGCTCCTGCTCCTGCTCCTGCTCCTACTCCCCCAACCGCAACCCGTCCTTCCCTACCTTTACCTCAAACCCCTTCTGTCAGGCCCCCTGCCCCTGCTCCTGTGCCGGCTCCCCTACCTCAACAGACCGTTAATCGTTCCATTCCCCAGCAACCTCAAACTACCTTAGCTCAAGTCGAGGTGCGGGATAATGGAATTGTGCTGCACACCACCGGCAAAATGGCCGATATTGAATTTAAACAGAGTCAAGATCGCAGTTGGATGACTTTGGATATTTTGGGTGCTACCTTAGCATCCCGTTCAAACAGTACCGGAAAACAAGTTAACCGAGATGGGGTAACGGTTTCTCAAGTCACCCAACTCTCTAGTAACCCTCCTGTAGTTCGGGTAACCATGAGCACCCCGAAACGGAGTCAAAATTGGCAAGCCCGGTCATCGGCCGGAGGGGTGGCAGTTTGGCCCCAGGGAAGCACTCCCCCAGCCGTCCAATTGTCGGGAGGATTCGCTAAAATTCGTTCTGTTGAGATCCGCAATCAACAACTTCTGATCCAAGCCGATCAGCCTCTGAATTATAGTAGTGGTTGGGACAATGAAACTCAGTCCTATAGTATTACGTTTTTCTCCGCAGCCCTGGCCGATGGAGTCGCCCTCCCCCAACGACAAGTCGGTAGTCCGGTGATTTGGACAAGGGTGCGTCGGGAAGACCCAGAAACCTTTACCCTGTTAATTAAACCGGCAACCCGAATTGAGGTCGGACAAATTAGCCAAGGTAGTCCTCAACAGCTTGCCCTAGCCTTTGTGGGAGAGGGTTTGGGAAGCCCAACTCCCCCCTCCCGTACCCCCGTCGCCACGGTTCCTACTCCTGATCCTAGACCCCTTCCCCCCCGGACAAATCCTCCTCGAACTAATCCAAATCCCTTACCCTTCCCCCCCACTCAGGTTAACCCCCCCTCTAATAATCCGATTCCTAATGGTCGGGCGGTGGTAATTATTGATCCTGGACATGGGGGCAGTGATGCGGGTGCGGTGGGTGTGGGAGGACTGCGAGAAAAAGATGTTGTCTTCTCGATTTCTCAACAGGTGGCTCAGATTTTGCAACAAAATGGGGTACAAGCAGTGATGACTCGTTTGGACGATCGCACCGTTGAGTTAGAACCCCGGGTAGATATGGCTAATCGCATGAATGCAACCTTGTTTGTTAGTATTCACGCCAATGCCGCTACCAATGCCGCCGCTAGTGGGATTGAAACCTATTACTACAGCAGTGGTGATCGTCTGGCTCAATATATTCATAACAGTGTGATTAGTAGTTTCTCACAAATTCCGAATCGTGGTATTAAGACTGCTCGTTTTTATGTGCTGCGAAATACTTCTATGCCTTCGATATTAGTGGAAACGGGGTTTGTTACCAATAATTATGATGCCTATATGTTAGGTGATCCCGCCCAACGCAGTCGCATGGCCCAAGCGATCGCCCAGGGGATTCTCCAATATTTAAGGGATAACCGATATTAAAAGGTGGACGGTTAACTAGGACTTACGCAGAGCGCCAAAGCAACAAGAAACCGGGTTTCGGCTTAGAAACTGTTGGGGAAAAATAAATATTTATAGAAACCCGGTTTCTGATCCCAAAGAAACCGGGTTTCGGCTTAGAAACTGTTGGGGAAAAATAAATATTTATAGAAACCCGGTTTCTGATCCCAAAGAAACCGGGTT
>MNYZ01000007.1:60602-62576 GCA_001873365.1 Oscillatoriales cyanobacterium CG2_30_40_61
GCTTTCCCAAAAATCAGGTTTTTCCGGCATCATCGGGGAAGAGGATGTCAATGCTAAGATCAAGGAATTGCTGAATCAGGGATTTAAGCCCATCGCAGCTTAGACTATTGTGATGGCATAAGTCTATCTTGTTGATTCTATCAAGGGTAAAGAATTTGAGGGTGCGGCTATCTTACCCAAAATCGAAATTTTGTTCTACCAGCCGTTAATCAACTATGCCAGGTGTACGAGTCGGGTTACTGCATTCTCTGAGTGGAGCGATGACCTATAGGGAAAAGCCGTTGCTAGAAGCGGAATTAATGACCATTGCCCAAATTAATGAGCAGGGGGGCGTTTTAGGGCAAATCATTGAACCCATGATTGAGGATAGTGCCTCAGACTGCTTCACCTTTGAACAAAAAGCCCAAAAACTTATTCAACAGGATGGTGTTACCACCCTTTTTGGCTGTTGGACTTCCGCCAGTCGTCACGCCGTTAGACCCGTACTCGAAGCCTTCAATGCTCAACTTTGGTATCCGGCTTCCTACGAAGGGTTGGAGAATTGTAGCCAAATTTTCTACACGGGATTTTGTGCGAATCAGCAAGTTGAATTAACGATTAGTTGGTTATTACAAAACCAGAAAACCCGGTGTTATTTATTGGGTTGGGATCAGGTGTTTTCCCATACCTTAAATAAACTAATGAAAGTCCATCTTAAACATCACGGTGGAGAGGTGGTTGGTGAGGCCTATGTTCCCTCTGCAACGATGAATTTTGAACGGATTATCACGCGGATTCGACAGGCACAACCCGATATTATTATTAATACTCTTAGAGGCGATCGCAATTTAAGTTTTTATCGCCAATTTTATGAAAGTGGAATTAATGCTTCTGATTTACCAATTTTAGCCACATCTTTCTCGGAATCGGAAGCGCAAAAACTTCAAAAAGCTGCCGTTGGTCACTTCAGTTGTTTTCATTATTTTCAAAGTTTAAATACTCCAGAAAATCATCAGTTTGTTCAAAATTTTAAACGTTTATATGGAGAAGAACGGGTTATTAATAACTCTATGGCGACGGCTCATACTCAAATTCATCTCTGGAAACAGGCCGTTGAATTAGCTGAATCTTTTGATGTAGAACGGGTGAGAATTGCAGCCTATGGACAGCGTTTTTTGTCTCCTGGAGGATTAGTTCGTTTAGAACCCAACCATCATGTTGCTAAGGTTTGTCGCATTGGGCAAGTATTACCTAATCAACAATTTGAGGTTTTATATACCAGTGAAAAACTGATTAAACCGTTGCCTTGGTTGGGGTTTAATCAAGATAATTTTAATGCTTCTGGTATTGTTTTTGAGTTGTTAGCCGAAGTTAGTCAAGGGATTGAAAGGGCTGAACAATTAGAACAAAAATCGATTGAACTCGAAGCAACAAAAGCACAACTCCAGCAGGAAATTGAAACCCGCAAACAGTTTGAATTAGCTCTACAAAAAGCTAATGAACAGTTAGAAAAAAAAGTAGTAGAACGCACCGCAGCTTTAAAAGAATCTAATGATAATTTAGTTCAAGAAATCGTTCAGCATCAACAATCAGAAACTGCTCTACGCATGGCTACAGATCAACTGCAAACGGTTTTAGATGCGGTTCCAGGGACGGTTTCTTGGATTGATTCTAATTTGTGTTATATCGAAGTGAATCAACGATTATCCGATATGCTTAACCTTCCTAGGGAGCGTTTTATTGGTCAACATATTGGGTTTTTAGGAACCAGTTTAGAATTCCAAGATTTTGTTCAAGATTTATTTGATAGTCCGGAAATTGACGCCTATAGAGAAGTTAGAAATCAGGTGAATGGAGAATGGCGACACTATTTAATTGTGGCTCAAAAATATAATCATAATCGGGCGGCTTTTGTGGTCGGAATTGACATTACTGATCGCAAACAGGCTGAAGAATCTTTGAAAAATGCCAAAAATCAATTACAAACCGTATTAG
>MNYZ01000006.1 GCA_001873365.1 Oscillatoriales cyanobacterium CG2_30_40_61
ATTTAGAGAATTTTTATCAGAAATAAATGGTGATAAAGAACCTGATGATTTTTTAATTACTTGTATTTTATTTGCTCCTAATGCTCCGCAACAAAATCCGGTTGAAGATATTTGGTTACAAGCGAAAAACTTTTTGAGGAAGTATTGGTATTTATGCAGGTCGTTTAAGATTATCAAATTTTTGTTCGAGTTTTTTACTAAGGAACATAAATTTGATTTTCCCAAAATTCATCAGTATACTTATATATAGAAAATCATTTAGGATTGCTATAGGAGAGAAAACATTAAAAAGAAGGTGGCAACAACGGGTAAAACAATAGCAGTCGCATAGCGAATTCCCAGGGTAATAATCCCATAGTCATTGGCAATTAAATCCTGTAAAGGTTGCCAAGGAAAAATTAAAGCCGTTACCTGATTAACAACCGGATTAATCTGTTCCTCAAAGAAAGTTTCAATCAAATCTACTAAGGTTCCTGCCCCAAATTCTCCGACAAATTTATACACCCCATAGTATAAAATAATTAATAGTATGGGAAATCCGGTTAAAGGATTAACCGTGATTTGATGCAGTTTTTCCGTGAATAAGGTTTTTTCCTGATCTGGTTCGGTCAGCACCACTTTTTCTAGGTTCCTAGCCTGTTGGTGACGAGTCTGGGCAATAGCTGAGCACAGGGATTCTCCTAATTGATTTTGGGTGGTGGTCAAAATAATTTCTACTTCTTGAGAGCGGGTTTGATCCTGTTGAAGTAATTGCCAAAGATTGGGATCTTTTTGCAACAGAAGCAAGGCTAAACTGCGACGAGAAATTATATAATTATCCTCCCAGTTGGGGAGAGAATCTTCAGAGAATAGAGACTCGATTTTGGAAATGGCGTTCTCGATTGGTTGCGGATAAATCACTGGACTCAACATGGTTTATAATCCTTTGTTTCAATGAGCGTAATCCTTGGTTTAAAGCGGCGGCCATGGTGACAATGGGAATGCCTAATTGAGTTTCTAAATCTTCCGTTTGCAGGGCTAACCCTAATTGTCTGGCTTCATCCATCATATTAATAGCCAGTAAAACGGGTAAACCTGTTTCCATTAGTTGAAATGTTAGAGGTAACATTCGACTCAAATTTTTAGCATCGACAACATGAACAACTAAATCAAACCATTCATTCATTAATAAATCTCTGGAGACTTTTTCTTCTTCGGTAATCGGAATCAAGGAATACATTCCTGGGGTATCAACAACCGCAATCGGAGTATTACCGATTTTCATTTCCCCCTGGGCGATTTCTACCGTTGTCCCCGGGTAGTTGGACACGGTAACATACGTCCCCGTTAACCCGTTAAAAACTACGCTTTTGCCAACATTTGGCATTCCGACCAGAGCAATTCTGGGGATTTTGTGGGGTTCGATCACCGTTTCCGGGGGCTTCTTGCGAAAATATCTCAAGAATTTGTCAAAAAAACGCGGAGAATGACTCGAACATTGGCGAGAACATTTGTGACATTCCATAGTTATGCAGAATTTGACTATGTATCTAAGTAATACAACTGATTATAAAACTAATATCTGTCAAAAAATCATCAATAAATGTAAAAATAGGGAGATAAATTGTATAGATTTATTAAAATAACTTGACTTTTTTATAAAAATAGCTGCAAAAATAAAACTTGAAATTAAGTTAGTCAAAATTAATTAAATTCACTTATCGCTATAAACTGTCAAGAATTTATGGGATTAATCACCCTTGGTGATATTGGAAAAAGACTGATGCAGAAAACCTGACGGTGAAGTCTTTCCCCCCGTCGTTGATTTTCCGGTAAAATACTAAAAATAATATTCACCCTGTGTAACAGTAATTTTGAGTGTGGCTAATTCTAATCGAAAACCGATTCTCCTTGACTTTGAAAAGCCTCTAGTTGAGCTAGAAAGCCGAATTGACCAAATTCGTCAGTTAGCGAATGAAAATGGTGTGGATGTGTCCGAGGAAATCCTACAACTCGAAGCCCGCGCCAGCCAACTGCGACAAGAAATTTTTAGTGGTTTATCCCCCTTACAACGGCTACAACTGGCTCGCCATCCCCGCCGCCCCAGTACCCTAGATTATGTGCAAGCCATGACCGATGAATGGATCGAACTCCATGGCGATCGCCGAGGCTATGACGATCCGGCCTTAGTCGGAGGTGTGGCTCGTTTGGGGGGACAACCCGTAGTTATCCTCGGTCATCAGAAAGGACGGGATACTAAAGATAATGTGGCTCGAAATTTCGGTATGGCCGCCCCTGGGGGTTATCGGAAAGCGATGCGACTGATGGAACACGCTAACCGTTTTGGAATGCCAATTCTGACCTTTATTGATACTCCGGGGGCTTGGGCGGGAGTGGACGCCGAAAAATTAGGCCAAGGAGAAGCGATCGCCTATAACTTGCGAGAAATGTTTGATTTAGAGGTTCCGATTATCTGTACTGTGATTGGAGAGGGCGGTTCCGGTGGAGCATTAGGCATTGGTGTCGGTGAAAAACTGCTAATGTTAGAACATTCGGTTTATACCGTAGCTACCCCCGAAGCCTGCGCGGCCATTTTGTGGAAAGATTCAGGTCAAGCCCCCCAAGCTGCCCAAGCCTTGAAAATCACCTCCAAAGATCTCAAACAATTAGGGATTATTGATCAAGTCGTAGCCGAACCCGAGGGAGGAGCCCACAGTAACCCTTTGAAAGCCGCAGAACTGCTGAAAAAAGCCTTACTTCAGTGTTTAGGAGAACTTTTAGCCCTAACCTCTAGTCAGCGTCAGGCCAGGCGCTATCAGAAATTTAGAAATATTGGAGTATTTGCCGAAGTCACGGTTTAAACCGACTACCCTACCCGGGAGAAAAAAATACCGATTTTCAGGGGTGATTCAATAAAATCTAAAATCCCTAGTCGCCAACTCCTTTAATGATATACTGAGCAAAGTAACAAATCTTTACAGATTTCTCAGATTTAGCAGTTTATAGATTTGTCACGTCGGTTTTAGTCCCCTTGGAGACAACTTAACAGGTACATGACTTCTCCCATGCAGAAAAGAGCCTTGATCACAGGAGCTAGTAGCGGAATTGGTCGGGCAACGGCCCTAGCCTTTGCTAAAGCCGGGATTGACGTTGCATTAGTCAGTCGCCAAAAGGATCGCTTAGAGGCCGTAGCCACAGAAGCCCGAAATTTGGGAGTGGAGGCGAAAGCCTTCCCCCTGGACTTAGCAAAAGTCGAACAAGTCCATGCACAAATAGATAGTATCGTGGCTGCTTTTGGCCCGGTTAACATCCTCGTGAACAACGCCGGGATGGGATACACCGGACACTTAATCGAAACCTCCCTGGCCGATTGGCAAAAGGTGATCGACTTAAATCTCACCAGCGTATTCCAGTGTATCAAAGGGGTTTTACCTGGGATGCGCGATCAAGGAAGTGGAACCATTATTAATATTGTCTCCATTGCGGGTCTACAGGCTTTTCCCGACTGGGGAGCCTACTGCGTCAGCAAATTTGGTTTGATGGCTCTTTCCCAAACCCTGAATATGGAAGAACGGGCTAATGGAATTCGGGTGAGCGCCCTGTGTCCTGGTTCTGTGAATACTCCCATCTGGGATAGCGAAACTGTTAACGCCGACTTTGATCGCTCCGCCATGCTGACACCGGAGATTGTAGCCGAGTCAATTCTCTATGTCGCATTATTACCAACCGTTGCGGTTATTGAAGAATTAACCCTAATGCCCAGTGTCGGTACGTTTTAACTTACACCGCCGGGAAGTCCCCCGCTCTACTGACCGGTGAGCGGTGGGATGAAAGGCGGGTCAACGTAGGTACGGAGTTGACCAAATCTTTTTTCGGTATTATTTAGTAAGATATTCAGACCAGGAGGTGCAAATCGAGTGCTACACAAAGCTGTACAAGTCCGTCTGTATCCCACTGCATTGCAAAAAGCACATCTGGCCCAAATATTTGGATGTTCGCGCTGGTGGTGGAATTATGCTTTAAATAAATCGATTCAGGTCTATAAAGATACGGGGAACTTTAACTAATTTTCTAGCCTATAAACTAGAACGAAAAGGCGGTAAATTAGTTGAGATAGATAGATGGTTTCCCTGTTCCAAACTCTGTTCTAATTGTTTCTATCAAGTCAGTCAGATGCCATTAGATGTTCGTGAATGGACTTGTCCTAATTGTGGTAGTGATCATGACCGTGATGGAAACGCAGCTATGAATATTAGAACAGAGGGGATCAGAATCCTAAAGACGGATGGTTCAGCCGTTTCTGCTGTAGGAGGCGAGGTAAGACCAAAAGGGGGATGCAAGTCCATCTTGAGGCATTCGCCTGTGAGTACAGAAGCCCACACTGTACTTGGTACTCCAAGTTAGTGTGGGTAGTTCACCTATCGATTTCAAAACCGTTCAAATCTATTGTTTCTAAACCTTTTTTCTGATGACTATTTCACCAAACACCAATGGCGTCAAAAATGAAGACCTGAATGGGTTTTCAATTCGACCTGATCGCACCTTATCCTATGACCAAAGCACCATCTCCCAACCATCAATAGAGGTGAGTGACGAAGAAATGATGGGGGCGGTTCGCACCATGCTTTTAGGGGTGGGTGAAGATCCCGAACGGGAAGGGTTACTCAAAACACCTAAACGGGTGGCTGAAGCCATGCGCTTTCTGACAAGCGGCTATAATCAATCCCTGGAAGACTTGGTGAATGGAGCGATTTTTGACGAAGGCCATGAAGAAATGGTGCTCGTACGCGATATTACTTTTTTCAGTATGTGCGAACACCATATGTTACCCTTCATGGGTCGGGCACACGTTGCCTATATTCCTAATCAAAAAGTGATTGGCTTGAGCAAACTGGCCCGAATTGTGGAAATGTACAGCCGTCGTTTACAAGTTCAAGAACGTCTGACTCGCCAAATTGCCGAATCGATTCAAAGCGTCTTGGAACCCCAAGGGGTCGCCGTTGTCATGGAAGCCACCCATATGTGTATGGCAATGCGAGGGGTGCAAAAACCCGGGTCTTGGACAGTCACCAGCGCCATGGTCGGTGTATTCCAAGATGAACAAAAAACCCGTGAAGAATTCTTGAATTTGATTCGTCACCAACCCGCATTTTTCTAACGAACTAGGGATATTAATTCTGAATTAAGAATGTAGGATTGAGGATTAAGAGATATTTAACTTATGCTGGAAAAAGCCGAAAAGCTATAATTCTTAATTCTTAATTCTTAATTCTTAATTCTTAATTCTTAATTCTTAATTCTTAATTCTTAGTTCACTTTTAACCTGGAAAATTCATGATCCCTCAACCGATTAAGTTTGGAACCGATGGCTGGCGCGGTGTGATTGCTGCGGACTTTACCTTTGAACGAGTAGCTTTAGTCGCCCCCATTGCCGCTCAAATTCTCTATCAAACCTACGGAGAAAGTACCCGAAGCCGGACAATTATTGTCGGCCATGATCGGCGTTTTTTAGCGGAGGAATTTGCCCAATGTGCGGCCGAAGCCATCCAAGCTGCTGGCTTTGATGTCAAATTGAGTCAAACCTATGCCCCAACTCCGGCCTTTTCGTTGATCGCCCATCAACAACAGGCTTTAGGGGCGATTGTGTTAACGGCTAGTCATAACCCAGGAAAATATTTAGGTCTAAAAGTTAAAGGGGCTTTTGGGGGGTCGGTGGGGCCAGAAATCACCCAACAAATCGAAGCCTTATTAGATCAACCCCCAATTTTTGAAACTCCCCCCGGAACTTTAGAACGGTTTGATCCTTGGCCAAGTTATGGCGAAACTCTCCGTTCTAAGGTGGATATGGGGGCAATTCAAGCAGCAGTTAATCAAGGAAAATTAACGGTTTTTGCTGATGTCATGCACGGAGCAGCATCAGGAGGATTAACTCAATTATTGGGAGATAATATTCACGAAATTAATACTGATCGTGATCCATATTTTGGCGGTGGCGCCCCCGAACCTTTACCCCGTTATATTCCTAAATTGTTTGCACAATTAGAATCCCATCGCGTTTCTAATGGGGGTTTAGCCATTGGATTTGTGTTTGATGGGGATAGCGATCGGATTGCTGCGGTGGATCAAAAGGGTAATTTTCTCAGTTCTCAAATTTTAATTCCGGTATTAATTGAACATTTATCGACTCGTCGAGGATTTACGGGAGAAATTGTTAAAACCGTGAGTGGTTCTGATTTAATTCCTCGCATTGCTCAATTATTCAATTTATCTTTGTATGAAACTGCGATCGGTTATAAATATATTGCCGATCGGATGTTAACTACTGAAGTTTTAGTTGGGGGGGAAGAATCGGGAGGGGTGGGCTATGGAACCCATATTCCTGAACGGGATGCCTTGTTATCGGCGCTGTATGTCTTAGAAGCCATGGTACAGTCGGGGGAAGATCCGACCCAAACCTATCAACGGTTACAAGCACAAACGGGCTTTGATTCGGCCTATGATCGGATTGATTTACCTTTGGCGGGGATGGAGGTGCGATCGCGGCTGGCAGAACAACTTCAAACTCACCCGTTACAGGAAATTGCTGGACAGGCTGTGGTTGATTGTTTGACCGTAGATGGTTATAAATACCGTTTGGCGGATAGTCGTTGGTTATTAATTCGCTTTAGTGGGACAGAACCGGTTTTACGTCTCTATTGTGAAGCTCCCAACATAGACCAGGTTAACCAAACCCTGGCCTGGGCCAAGGATTGGGCGAATCAGTTTTAATTAGATGCCCCAGGGTGCGTGTATAGTCTCTCGCACGCACCTGTTATCGTTAATCTGTAGCGAGATAGCCCTAAAGGGCTTACTACGAGAATATATAATAATTAACATGACCCAAAAAACATTAATTGTTGCAACTGGAAATCCAGGTAAACTTGAGGAAATGCAGGCTTATTTAGAGGATTTAGAGATTGATTTGCAGCTTAAACCCCAAGATTTAGAAGTAGAAGAAACTGGAAAAACCTTTCTTGAAAATGCAGCATTAAAAGCGTCCCAAGTCGCAGTCGCCACCGGAGAATGGGCGATCGCCGATGATTCAGGATTGGCTGTAGAAGCCCTAAATGGAGCACCCGGACTGTATTCAGCCCGTTACGCTCCCACCGAAGCCGAAAGAATTATCCGACTGCTCAAGGAACTCGCAGATCACCCGAACCGCCGGGCTCAATTCATCTGTGCTGTGGCGATCGCCCGTCCTGATGGTTCCATTGCCATAGAATATCAAGGAATTTGTCAGGGAACCATCACACAAGAACCCATGGGAGTCGGGGGTTTTGGTTACGATCCAATTTTTTATGTTCCCCAAGTTGAGATGACCTTTGCCCAAATGCCCGCCGCCTTAAAACATCAAATTTCCCACCGGGGTCAGGCTTTCCAAGGGATTCTACCCCAACTGCAAACATTATTTGAGAGCGCAAATATAGACAATAAAAACTTTGAATAGGGCTATATAGCCATCCTAAATCTAAATAGGTTGTAACATTTCCATACTGACATCAAACAGCCAAAAGTATTACCTATTACCCATTCCCTATTACCTATTACCTATTACCCATTACCTATTACCCATTCCCTTACAAAAGTGGGATACGACAAAGCCGTATCCCCGGTTTGATCAAAAAAACTTAAATAGCTTCTAAGTCTTTTTCTCCAGTCCGAATTCTGATAATTTCCTCAACTGGAGAGATAAATATCTTACCGTCACCGATTTCCCCTGTACGAGCGGCGGTAATCACTTTATCCAAGACCATATCAACCTGACTATCTTCAACAACGATTTCAACTTTGAGTTTTTGTAGGAACTCAACAGTGTACTCCGAACCCCGGTAACGTTCGGTTTGACCCTTCTGACGTCCAAAACCTCTAACTTCAGAAACCGTCATCCCCACAATACCTGCATTGACCAGGGCGATTTTAACCTCATCAAGCTTAAAAGGCCGAATAATTGCTTCTATCTTTTTCAAGATCCTCACTCCTCAAGTTAAGTATTTCTTGTAGTCGTCACTTAGCATTCTATCTTTTGATATCACCGCCGAGAGACAATTATTTGTAAAATATGCTACAATTTATCCCCTAAATGGAATCAGGGTTGACTCAGCCTGACATCTTGATCTCAAATTGATCCGATCTGACTAGAGAACAAGGGAAAAGCGCGGAACTCGCCCCAAATCCACCAGAGATTCTACCATACTTTGAAAAGTTAGGATGAAGGTTTAAGAATTGATAGATGGACTCCCTAGAAAATCTATCAGAATTTTCCTAAAAAATCCCAACACCCTTAACAACTTCACTGATATTGTAAAGTCTTGTTAAAAGTGACAATCTCTCCGGCCTGAGAGCTTGGTAACTTTTAAAATAAAAAAACTATGTACGGGCGGGTGAATCAAAATCAAATTTTAGTGTAAATACACTAATTGAAAAACCCACCCCAGTCAACTTAAACACAGTTCGAGGAATTACTGTGCAACTAAAAACTAAAATAGCTGCAAAACGGGCAACGGGTGCTTACGCACTGATGGACAGTTTGAAACGCCATGGAGTCAAACACATTTTCGGTTATCCTGGTGGGGCGATTTTACCCATTTATGATGAACTCTACCGCTTTGAAGCCGCGGGGGATTTAAAACATATCCTGGTGCGTCATGAACAAGGAGCCGCCCATGCCGCCGATGGTTATGCTCGGGCAACGGGTCTAGTCGGGGTCTGTTTTGGGACTTCTGGCCCTGGAGCCACCAACTTAGTTACGGGGATTGCCACGGCCCAAATGGACTCGATTCCAATGGTGGTGATTACTGGACAGGTGCCCCGGTCAGCCATTGGTACGGATGCCTTCCAAGAAACGGATATTTATGGGATCACCCTGCCGATTGTCAAACACTCCTATGTGGTGCGTGACCCGAAGGAGATGGCTCGGATTATCGCCGAGGCCTTCCACATTGCTAGTAGTGGACGTCCTGGCCCGGTATTAGTTGATATTCCTAAAGATGTAGGTTTAGAAGAATTTGATTATATTCCCGTTAATCCTGGGGAAGTCACCTTACCCGGATATCGGCCAACGGTGAAGGGAAATAGCCGCCAAATTAATCAAGCCATTAAATTAATCCGGCAAGCCGAAAAACCCTTACTGTATGTGGGAGGCGGAGCAATTGCGGCCGGAGCCCACGGGGAAATTAAAGAATTAGCCGAACTGTTCAACCTGCCCGTGACTACAACCCTGATGGGTAAGGGAGCTTTTAATGAAACCCATCCCCTATCGGTGGGAATGTTGGGAATGCACGGCACGGCCTATGCTAATTTTGCGGTGACCGAATGTGATTTATTAATTGCCGTGGGCGCCCGTTTTGATGACCGGGTGACGGGGAAACTGGATGAATTTGCCGCCCGTGCCAAGGTAATTCATATTGATATTGACCCGGCCGAAGTTGGGAAAAATCGCGCCCCGGAAGTTCCCATTGTTGGGGATGTTAGACAGGTGTTAGTGGACTTATTGCGCCGATGTCAGGAAACGGGCGGAGCAACGGAAACCCACCAAAAAACGGCCCAATGGTTACAACGAATTCAACGCTGGCGGGAAGATTATCCCTTGATTGTCCCGATTTATCAGGATTCTCTGTCCCCCCAAGAGGTGATCGATACTTTGGGGAAAATGGCTCCCGATGCCTATTTCACCACGGATGTGGGACAGCACCAAATGTGGGCGGCTCAATTCCTGAAAAATGGCCCGCGACAATGGATCTCCAGCGCCGGGTTAGGGACAATGGGTTATGGAATGCCCGCAGCCATGGGGGCAAAAACTGCCTTACCCCATGAGCAGGTGATCTGTGTGGCCGGCGATGCTAGTATTCAGATGAATATTCAGGAGTTAGGGACTCTGGCTGAATATGGGATTAATGTGAAAACCGTGATTGTCAATAATGGTTGGCAAGGCATGGTGCGTCAGTGGCAAGAAACTTTCTATGGCGAGCGCTATTCTTCTTCTGATATGCAGGCGGGAATGCCTGATTTTGTGATGTTAGCCCAGGCCTACGGGGTCAAGGGGATGCAAGTTACCCGCCGGGAGGACTTGAAGGATGCGATCGCCGAAATGTTGGCTTTTGAAGGCCCGGTATTAATGGATGTGCAGGTGAAACGGGATGAAAATTGCTATCCGATGGTCGCCCCGGGTAAGAGCAATGCTCAAATGATTGGTTTACCTGAGCGGACAAATTTAGACACCATTGAGTTAGTTTATTGCAACAATTGTGGCGCCAAAAATGTGGGCAGTAATAATTTCTGTCCTGAGTGTGGCACTAAATTGTAATTTAACCGGATTTCAGATGATCAGCAACCCCTATCCGGGGTTGTTTTTTATTGATTTGATTGAGAAACACAAAGGCACTAAGACACGAAGAAGATTATAATTTTTGAGATGAACAGGAATTTGAGTCTATGAGTCCTAATGATGAATCGCGATCGGAACTTACCCTTGAATATTATATTAATTTAGGTCGGCAATATTATCAACGGCAAAACTGGGAAGCGGCGATTAATAATTATTTAACAGCTTTAGAATTACAGCCAGGCTATTTCGGAACTTACTATGCTTTAGGATATAGTTATTTTCAAGATGGTCAATGGGAAAAGGCGATCGCAAATTACCTAAAAGCCATAGAATTAAAACCGGATTTAATCGATTGTTACCAAAATTTAGGCTATGGTTATGTTAAATTGGGTCAAGGTGATCAAGCCTTAGAATATTATAACAAATTATTGAGTTTTCAGGGAGCTATTCTCTATCCTCCCCATAACTATTTACGAGAAATGTTAATTCAATGGCAAGGGATTAATTTCTCGGAGATTAGTCATTATTCAGATCGGAAAGTTATTAAGATTTTTCAAGCTGACCCCGGGTTATATAGTATGCTGAATCGTTTATCTTCCGGGTATCAAAAACAGGTTTTTTCCCGACTTCAAGAACAGGGAATTGAGGTGACGGAAGATCAAACGGAAGCGGATATTATTATTTCTCAATATATAGTTATTTTAGAAAGTTTTGCTCGTCAATATAAGCAACAAAAACGATATCTTTTATATACGGAAGAACCCCGTTTTGATCTTAATTTCGAGTCTAAATTTAATCTGGAAGGCGGGGAAATTAATATTATGAATATTTATACCAGGGATGTTTTTATTAATAATTATCATCTTTGTATTTGGCGGAGTAATGTGTTTAGTCAACCCTTGGAATTATTCAAAGATGATGATTTTAGACGACCCAAACACTGTAAAATCGCGGCTTTGATGTCAAAACATCCTATAGCTGGATTTGCTAAGTTAGTCCGCGAGGGAAAAAATATTGATTTATATAATTTACGGAATCAAATTGCTTTGGAAGGTCATCAATTAGGAAAAGTTGATATTTATGGAAAGGGTTGGGAAACTGGAATTACTATAGAAAATTCTAGGGATGGGGACTGGACAAGTCGTAAGTTTAAAATTCTCCAAGATTATCATTTTAATCTCTGTTTTGAGAATACTATCGCTCCCTATTATTGTACAGAAAAAATTTGGGATGCGATTATTGCAGGTTGTTTACCAATTTATTATGGAGGAAAAGACTCAACTATTTATCAGGATTTTCCTCCTAATAGTTTTTTAGACTATTCTGCTTTTTCCTATCCTGGGGAGTTGTTTAAATATATCGAAAATATGACTTTTTCCGAATATAAACAACGGTTGAATTTATGTATTGAGACTTTTAACCATGTCGGAGAAATGCTCCGAAACCATAATTTTTATATTCCTCAACGGGCGGATAATTTAGCTCAAAAAATTAAAAGTATCGTTTTTTAAAACTCAGTCATCGTTGTTGTGCTTTAGCACTTCCTAATCAGAATCCTCAGCATTCTAACAACCGGATAACGGAGGATTCTTATAAAGAATTTAAACGTTTACTTGTGCATGGAGACAAGGGGACTGAAACAATAAAATATGGAGGCCCTAAAGAGCCTACTACATTATCCGCGAAATCTATTTAATCAGTGAGCGCTTTTAGGTGTTGACTAATTAATTCGGCGGCTAAACTATTTCCGGCGATATTCCAGTGGGTATCATTAGGTTTATAGAGGCGAGTTATTTTAGAAGCGGCGACAAAACTCGGTAATAAATCCAAATAATCAATATTAGCCTGTTGTAAACGTTCTGTTAACATTCGGTTAGGAAGTTCAAAGTCTAATAAATTCGGATCATTGCGATCAAAAGCTGTTTTTACTTGCTGTTGAAATTGTGAATTAATCTGAACTTCATCAGGAATAATTACAATTGTTAAAGGGATATTTTGAGAATCGGCAATTTGTTTGATTTTAATTAAATCTTGCATCGCATCTTCTAAAAAACCTTTAAAGATATCATCCGGGGGATTTCGCACAAACATATTACTTTTGCTCACCGTATCTTCCAGATATTTAGCACTATCAATACTCGGTTGGTTATCGTCATATTTAAGCACCGGGTTAATGAATGTACCTTGATAATGACTTTGAAGTTTAATTAAAGATTTAATTAGAGCAATAACATAGGATTTTTCCTCTTTTCTGAGGTGGGCGGTCATGGAATTATCTAAAAAATCATTGCCAATATAGAAGGATAAAACAATTCGGTCTGGATTTAATTTTAATCCTTCATTGACTAAAAGATATAAATAATCTTTTGGCCCCATACCCGGAATACCCATATTAATTACTTCGGTTTTTTGACCGGATTTATTTAATTTTTTTTCTAAAAGTGTTAAATAATTATATTTATAGGGGACAACACCATAAGCGAAGGAATCTCCTATCCCTAAAATTCGGTAGGTTTGGGCAGGTTTTTCCACGGTAAATTCTAAATCTTTAAAACCTTGGGAATTTAACTTAAAATCATAGTCGGGGGCGTTGGGTTTCCCGCGAAAACGGTTATAGGAAGAATCATAAAAAACGAAACTAGGATTAATTTTATTATAAATTCTCAGGGTTATTTCGGACATAACAAACGTAATTAAAGCGATTAATGCAGTTTGTCCAAGAATTTTAGTAAAGCCTTTGAGTTTAGTTTTTTGCATTTTAAATTTTGTTAGGGGAAGGGGAAAAAAGTTTAAAAAATTGATTGGCTTTGGGGACTAAATTCTCAAATAATATTTCCGCAGCCAGTTGATTTCCGGCTGAATTCCAGTGAGGTTCTTGTAACAGGTATAAGGGACGTTGTTTTTGTTCAGCTTGAAACCTAGGGCGGAAATCTATATAGGTAATTTGTTGTGATTGTAGATAGGGAATTAAAAGATTTTGCATACAGTTTGGGTCATATTTGGATAAATTTAAGTCATTTTTTTTCTGAATTTGATTTAATAAATTAGGATTTACTTGAAACTCATCGGGATATATTGCCACAATAAACTGAGTATTTTGTTGTTTTAACAGCCGATTCATTTCATCAATACTCTGGAGAATATAGTTAATATTATCATTCCCAACCCCTTTTTGCAAATCTTGACGTTTACAAAAGTCTAATCGGGTTTTTTCCGTCGCTAGAAAGGTTTCTAGGGATAAAATACCAGGGGATTTTTCCGGTTCAGCCGGATTAATCACGAATTTTACTTGATATGGTAAAATTGACTGTTTTTGAGCTTTTTGGGCTTCCTGAAAAACCTTATATTTTTGTTTGATAAACAGTAATAATCGAGATTGATTAATAATGGGATAACCGAATATTTTTAACTCCTTGCGTTTATCTATATCAATATAAATATCATTAGCAATAATCCGTTTTCGGTTGGGTTTAGCATCAATAAAATCATTACCGACAAAAAAACCTAATACAACTAAATCAGGATGATATTGTAGAGCATATTTTTTTAATAGTGCTAATTGCTCCCCCGTGTGAGTTCCGGGGTATCCCGCATTAATCACTTCAACTTGGGAATTTTGATAATATTGGGCAAATTTCTTTTCTAATAAAGCGGTATAATTTCCTTCCTTTCCCCCCGCCCAATTAAAAGAATCACTCAGAATTAAAATTCGATATTTTCCAGGTTCTTTTTGGAGGGGATAATCTCGATCATTAAACCCAAATTGATTATTTCCATTAGCATAAGGACGAATTTTAAACCCTAAATCGGGATCATATTGATACAGTCCTTGGGATAACTGGGGTTCGAGGACAATCATTAATAGTTCTACTAAGAATAATGGTACAATTGTCCAACAAAACAATAATAGCAAAATTTTGGATAGGGATCTTTTCATCATAAATAACTGTAAATTATAACATAAAAGATTGATTTAACCACGAAGACACAAATTAATTTAACCACAAAGACACAAAGGAGTTTTAAATACTAACCTGTTTATGAGTATAGCGATCGCCAACTTCCTAAATTCTAGCTTAATTAAGAGAATAATTTTTTTTCAAGGTTCAATAAGCTGATTATTTTTATTCAGAGGCGGAGTTACAATTAACACTTTATCGACGCGGTTGCCATCCATATCCATCACTTCAATGCGTAAATTGTGCCATTCAAAATAATCAGCAGCAGCCGGAATCCGCCCTAACTGAGTAATCACAAATCCCGCGACGGTGTGATAGTTTCCTTCGGATTTTTCTGATAAATCTTCTAAATCAAATAACTCAAAAAATTCTTCAACGGGTAACATTCCATCTAATAGCCAAGAGCCATCTTCTCGTTGCACTTTCTGGGGTTCTTCGGGATTATCCCAAGAGGGCATATCGCCGACTAATTCCATTAGAATATCATTTAAAGTTACTAATCCTTGAATCACGCCATATTCATCAACCACAATGGCAAAATGGGTTTCTCCCTGTTTAAATAATTCTAAAATTTTTAAAACCGAAGTAGTTTCAGGAATAAATAAGGGACGGCGTAAATTTGCAGTTAAATCTAAGGGATTACCGGATAGGGATTGAGTTAATAAATCCGAGACTTTAATAAACCCTAAAACATGATCTAAATCTTCCTGACAAACTAGAATGCGAGTGTAAGCATTTTGGGCGATACTCTGACGATTTTCTTCGGCAGAATCATCAATATCAATCCAAAAAATCTCAGGGCGAGGTGTCATTAAACTTCGGACTTGGCGATCGCCCAATTCAAACACCCGTCCCACAATATTTTGTTCCGCTTCCTCCACAATTCCTGATCGGGTTCCCTGCTCAATCATAACTTTAATCTCCTCCTCCGTAACTTCCGGTTCCGTAGAGGTATGACTCCCCAAAAGCCTTAAAATTAATTCCGTAGACAGACTTAATAAATGCACAATCGGAGAACTAAAATTAGATAACCAACGCATCGGAATTGAAACACTGGTGGCGATCGCTTCTGGAGCATTCAAAGCTAACCGTTTAGGAACTAATTCCCCAATAATTAAGGATAAATAAGTAATAATAATCACCACAACTGCAAAACTAATTGCATTGCTATGGGGGGCTAAAATCGGAATTTTATTCAGTTGGGTAGCTAATCGGGCTGAAATTGCCGCTCCTCCAAAAGCTCCGGCTAAAATCCCAATTAGGGTAATTCCCACTTGCACCGTTGAGAGTAAACTATTGGGAGAGTTGGCTAATTCCAAAGCCACTTTTGCTTTTTTATTGCCTCGATTGGCGGACTGCTGTAAGCGAACTTTGCGCGCCGAAAGAATCGCAATTTCTGACATCGCAAATACGCCATTAGCGACAATCAGCAGGAAAACGATCAGAATTTCTTGGAAGACAGATGACATTTTGAGGTCAGAATAGGAAGATAAAAGATTAGGATAACTGATCTTATCAAGATCTGATTATCTTAGTTCCCTATTGCCTGTTCCCTGTTCCGGTGTTCCCTGTTCCCTGCCAATATGACATTTTCCTCCATCGTGCGTGCATTGGGGCGATCGCCCTTAACGGCTGAACTTCTGACCAAACTGAATAAATCCCAGTCCCTCTACCTAAATGGCCTGTCTCGCATTCCCAAGGGGTTAGTCGCTTCTACCTTGGCCCAGGAGTCGGGATTAAATCTGTTTGTGGTGACGGCGACCCTGGAGGAAGCGGGACGGTGGGCGGCCCAACTGGAGGCCATGGGATGGGCCACGGTTCAGTTTTACCCCACCTCCGAGGCGTCTCCCTACGAGTCGGTGACTTCCGAGGAAATGACCTGGGGCCAAATGCAGGTATTAGCGGAGTTGGCGGGACGGTTGCAGACGCCTTCGGCTCTCCCCATGGCAATTGTGGCCACGGAACGGAGTTTACAGCCCCATTTACCCCCGGTGTCGGCGTTTCAACCCTATTGTTTAAGTTTATATCGGGGGATGACCTCGGCCGAAAAAACCCTGGATGAACAGTTTGCCAAGTTAGGCTATGAGCGGGTATCCCTGGTGGAAACCGAGGGCCAATGGAGTCGGCGGGGGGATATTGTGGATATTTTCCCCGTGGCTTCGGAATGGCCCGTGCGTTTGGAATGGTTTGGGGATGAGTTAGAGCAAATTCGAGAACTCGATCCCACCACCCAAAGATCCTTAGATAAAATTGAAAATCTGATTCTCACCCCAAGGAATTTTGATGTGATTATTCAAGGGAATTTAACCAATACTGAAACCTTGATTTCCGAAATTATTCCCCCCATCCCTAAACCAGAATTTCAACTAGATAATAATAACTATAAACCCCCTAAATCCTATCATTCCTTATTGGGTTTAGCTTTTGAACAACCCGCTTGTTTATTAGACTATTTAACTGATACTACTTTAATTGTGATTGATGAATTAGATCAATGTTGTGCCCATAGCGATCGCTGGTTAGAACATATTCAAGAACAATGGCAAGATTTACCACAAAAACTCCCTAAAATTCATCGTCTGTTTACCGAATCTTTGCAACAAATTCAATCCTTTGATAAACTCTATTTATCGGAATTAGGGGATTATCAACCCTGTTTAGTTAATATTACCAATGTTCCCAGTTTAAACCTATCTTCCCGTCCAGTTCCCGCCACTCCCCATCAATTTGCTAAACTAGCGGAATTAATTCGTTTTGAGCGACAACGACATTTTTCTATATTTATTGTTTCCGCCCAACCTAGTCGCTCCGTTGCCCTATTATCAGAACATGATTGTCCCTCAAAATTCATTCCTAACCCGCGAGATTACCCCGCCATTGATAGCTTAATTAAAAATACCCCCGTTGCCTTAAAATATACCGGACTAGCCGAATTAGAAGGGTTTATTTTACCGACATTTCGGTTAGTTTTAATTACCGACCGAGAATTTTATGGGCAGCATTCCCTAGCTACCCATGGTTATATTAGAAAACGACGCCGGGCGGCATCAAAACAGGTTGAACTAAATAAACTCCGTCCCGGGGATTTTGTGGTTCATCGTCAACATGGGGTAGGGCGATTTACTAAATTAGAAAGTCTGGTAATTAATAACGAAACCCGGGAATATTTGGTTTTACAATATGACGATGGCACGTTAAGAGTTGCCGCCGATCAAGTTGGCAGTTTATCAAGATTTAGAAGTACCGGGGGCAAAGTTCCCCAACTGAATAAACTCACTGGACAAGCTTGGGAAAAAACCAAGGAAAAAGTCAAAAAAACCTTAAAGAAATTAGCCGTAGATCTGTTAAAATTATATGCCCAACGCGCCCAACAAACGGGCTATGCTTTCCCCCCCGATATGCCTTGGCAACAGGAACTAGAAGACTCTTTTTCCTATCAACCCACCCCCGATCAAATTAAGTCTACTCAAGACGTGAAACGGGATATGGAAAGCGATCGCCCCATGGATAGATTAGTTTGTGGGGATGTGGGTTTTGGTAAAACAGAAGTAGCAATTCGGGCTATTTTTAAAGCGGTTACTGCTGGAAAACAGGTGGCATTATTAGCCCCCACAACAATTCTAACCCAACAACATTATCATACTCTCAAAGAACGATTTGCCCCCTATCCTATAGAAGTGGCTTTGATTAATCGTTTCCGCAGTAATTCAGAAAAACAAGATATATTAAAACGGTTAGCAACCGGGGAAATCGATATCATTATTGGTACTCAATCCTTACTGGGAAAAGGAGTACATTTTAAGGATTTAGGGTTATTAGTTGTCGATGAAGAACAACGTTTTGGAGTTAACCAAAAGGAAAAAATTAAGACCTTAAAAACCCATGTTGATGTCTTAACTTTAACCGCTACTCCTATTCCTCGCACCTTATATATGGCATTATCTGGGATTCGAGAAATGAGTTTAATTACCACTCCTCCTCCTTCCCGTCGCCCGATTCAAACCCATTTATCTCCGTTGAATTTAGAAATAGTTAGAACGGCCATTCGTCAAGAATTAGATCGGGGGGGACAGGTGTTTTATGTTGTCCCTAGAATTGAAGGAATAGAAGAAAAATCTGCCCAAATTCGAGAGATGATTCCGGGGGTGAGATTAGCGATCGCCCATGGACAAATAGATGCTTCTGAATTAGAATCAATTATGTTAACATTTAGTTCCGGGGATGCGGATGTTTTAGTCTGTACTACCATTATTGAATCGGGGTTAGATATTCCCAGAGTTAACACTATTTTAGTTGAAGATTCCCACCGTTTCGGTTTAGGTCAATTATATCAATTACGGGGTCGGGTCGGACGTTCTGGAGTGCAAGCTCACGCCTGGTTATTCTATCCGACAACAGCCGACGGACGGGTTAATTTAACTGATGATGCTCGCAAAAGATTGAGAGCAATTCAAGAATTTGCCCAGTTAGGATCGGGCTATCAATTAGCGATGCGAGACTTAGAAATTCGGGGCGCCGGAGATATTTTAGGAGCCGAACAATCGGGTCAAATGGATGTGGTCGGGTTCGATCTTTATAGTGAAATGTTACAAGAAGCAATTCAAGAAGTCCGGGGTCAAGAAATTCCCCAGGTTGATGATACTCAAATTGACTTGAGTTTAACTGCTTTTATTCCTTCCGATTATATACCGGATTTAGATCAAAAAATGAGTGCCTATCGGTCAGTTGCTGCTTGTCAAAGTCGGGATGAATTATCTCGAATTGAGGAAGATTGGTGCGATCGTTATGGCCCAGTTCCTACCCCGGCCCGTCAATTAATTAGAATTATGGAACTTAAACAAATTGCCAAAAAATTAGGCTTTTCTCGGATTAAACCCGACGGGAAACAACATATTTTATTAGAAACACCCATGGAGGAACCCGCCTGGAATTTATTAAAAGCCAATTTATCGGAAAGTTTACATACTCGGTTTGTCTATAGTAAAGGTAAAGTTACTGTGCGAGGATTAGCGGTATTAAGTGCGGATAAACAGTTAGAATCTTTAATAGGTTGGTTAGCTCAAATGCAAACCGCTTTACCGGAAAATTCTGTTGTTTAAGATTAGATTATTTTCCTTGTAACTCTGAAGTAGATCCCCCCTAACCCCCCTTAAAAAGGGGGTATATGTAGAAGTTTTCCTAGAATTGGAACAAATACAATGACTGATCAAACACCGATTGAAACCCAAACCTTTAACCCCTGGAATTATAAACCCTGGTGGTGTCAACCTTGGTCAATTCTATTAACTGGAATTACCATAATTTCAGGGAGTTGGTTTCTATTCAAAACCCTGTGGATGACAATTTTAGTCGCTATTCCTTTGTTAGCCTGGATGGGGTTTTTTCTATTAATCTGGCCGAAATTAATGGCAGATGTCTATTCTCAGGAATATTTAAGCAATAAGGAATAAATTAGAACAACAGAAACCGGGTTTCTTAATTTAATCTTGGGTAAGCCGCAAAAATTGTCGCAGAAACCGGGTTTCTTACGGGGTGCGGGGCGATGCCCTCTGTGGATTTGGGGCAATGGTGTTTTTTGACGAGTTGCAGGTAGATGTCGGTGGCGGGGTTATCGGGGTTATCGAATTTGCTGCTGTCAATGCAGAGGAGTTGGAGGGTTTGGTGGAGGTTGGTTTCGGTGAGTTGGGGCGTTGCTATGGCATAATTAAAAGTAGCTCAGTACCGTGAGGCTTGGTAAATGATGACGTTTAATGATGTAGTCGAGGTAATCAAAGGTCTTTCTACGGATGAAAAGCAGGAAATTCAACTATTGTTGAACCAATACATCCGTGAAGAACGCCGTGAGGAGATATATGATAACTTCAAGTCAGCGCAGGTCGAACAACAAAAAGGGGAACTGAAATTTTCCTCAAATATTAACGAACTGAGACAAATGATAGAGGACTAATCATGGAAGTCAGTTTCAGTTCTTCGTTTAAACGTGCCTTTAAAAAGCGGATAAAAGGCAATACAAATTTAGAAGAAAAGTTTTGGCAAAAACTGGAACAGTTTACTGTAGATCCTTACGATCCGAGTTTGAAAACCCATAAACTATCCGGCAAGCTTAAGGAATTTTGGAGTTTTAGTGTAGATGATGATGAGAGAGTATTGTTCTATTTTACTGAAGATGAAAAGGCTATATTTGTTGATATTGGTAGCCATGATGAAGTGTATTAAGGGGTCAGAAACCGGGTTTCTATCAAAATCTCTGGCTTTTTGCCAAAACTGTCTCAGAAACCCGGTTTCTTAAATCGTTTTCGACCTGAAAATAATTAAAGATTGTTATAGCTTCATGTCTCTAAAATAGTCCTTTGTAACCAAGTAATAATAGTTTGAATCAAGCGAGGATCTTGGGGTGAGAAAGTGGGAATGGTGCGATGGGGTGAGTCGGTAATAACGCAAATTGTAGCGTCGAAGCGGGTGAGAGAATCGAGAAAAGTTTGGCTAAAACCTTGGGGTTTCGCTTCTTCGTAGAAAATGAGGATGGGGTGTTTTTCCGGTGTCTAGGAGTTGCCAGTAGATTTTGAGTTCTGTGAGGGTGCGGGGTGTGCCTTCTGTGGATTTGTGTAGGGGCAATCCCCCTGTGGTTGCCCCGTTTTTTGACGAGTTGCAGGTAGATGTCGGGGGCGGGGTTATCGCGGTTATCGAATTTGCTGCCGTCGATGCAGAGGAGTTGCAGGGTTTGGTGGAGGTTGGTTTCGGTGAGTTGGGTTTGCAGGATTTGGGGGAGTTGGGCGAGGTTGAGAGTGAGAGGTTTGGATTTCGGTTAAACCGTGCCATACTTGATAAAATTGGGGATAGGGGAGATTTTCGGCGATGTCCAAGAGGACTGCGTAGCAGTTTTCAAAGGGATTTTCCGGCGCTATTTCCCCTGATTTTTTGGCAACTTGTATAGGTACAAATTGGATAGGAAATTCCAATCTACGATTATCATCATCAATAGCTTCTAAAAGTCGAATTAATTCCTCAATAGCTAACTGATTACCAGGGCTAATTTTGCCTAAGCTGTAGGCAACCCACCAGCGATTACCATCATTTTCAATAGTTTGTAAAAGGTGAATCAACTCTCTAATAGCAACCTCATTTCCTAGTGCAAGTTTCTCTAAAATCTTGGCAATATTCCAGCAAATACTATAATAGTAAGCAATTCCTAATACCTCAATCAAAGTGGTAATGATTTTTCTCATAAATCCCTCCTTCTCCTCATCCGCAATATCCCCACGCCCCAACCACAACAAAATCACCGGCTTCCATTGGGGTTCAAAAATTCGATATTCCTTCCCCTCAACCGGAAAATTAACATGATTTCGAGGTAAAAAATAATCCCAATCATCCACCGCCAACGCTGCAAAATACTCCTGAAACGTCGCATGATAAAACACGCAAATCGCCTCTGGCAAACGTTCCACCCGATTCAACCACCCCAACTTCATCACCGCCTGAAAAATCGGGCGACTTCCCAATACCTTCAACACCCAACTTTCGGGCAACCGTAACCGGGAAACCTCATCTTTCTGTTCCATCGCCGCCAACGCCAACCGCGCCAAGGCTTTATCAATTGCCTCCCGTTGGTCTAAAATCTCCTCATCCGCCTTCCAGTCATACACCCAATCCACAAACTGCCCGTATAACCCCGCCTGCGTTTCCGGTAAACCGCCCCCCGTCTGCCAAATTTGACACAACATCCACAACCGCAACGGATTCTGAATCAACTCCTTGAGACGGGAATTTTCCGACTCTGCTAACGCCGCCTCTAAACTCTCCCCCGTCGCAGCATCCCCCATCCCCGCAAACCAACGGCGAATATAGTCTGTCGCCTGTTCGGGGTTAAACTCCAAATTGCGAAACACATCAAACCCCGAAAAAGCATTTTTATCGGCTTCCCAGACATTCACCCGACAAGTCACCACCACCCGCGCCGCCTGCACCCATCCCCCCAACAGTGCCCAAACATGGCGCATTTCCACCTTAGATGTCATTTCATCTAACCCATCCAACAATAACCAAATTCGATCTTTGTGTTGGGTGAGTTCCTCAATATTGAGGTTTTTACCTGTTTGTTTGAGCCAGATTTCTTCGATATATTGGGTAATTGTTGGTTGGGTTAAATCTGCCAAAGATATCCAAATTGGCAACCCCAAATCTTGCTCTAAAATCCAATCAGCAATTTTCTGTAACCGGGTGGTTTTTCCCGAACCCGGTTCGCCAATAATTGCTATTTTTCGCCCTTGACTAATGTCGCTTTTCCCTTGTCGCAATACCTCCTCAAAAAAGCGTTCTTCAGCAATAGGAATGAGTTTTTCTTCTTCCTTTTCTTCCTGCTGATTTCTTGAGGGAAGTTTAGGCGGTTTGCGTTCAACAATCGCTAAGGGAACATAAATGTTATCAAGTTGCGGTGTCACCCCGTAGGCGTTGGAAAAGGGGTTAGTGGTGAGTTGTTTTTGTTGCGCCAGGTTTTGACGACAGATTTCTTGCCAGTCTTCTACTGTCAAGGATTTGGGATTGAAAATATCAATAATTTTTTGCACATTTTGGTCAGTGCGATTAACGACTGAGAACATATCTGTCATCGTCAAAGCAACTTGCTCTTGTCCAACTCCAATCTCTGTTAAACTTGCATTAATTGCTGGTAAATATTCTAATTCAAAAGCTCTGTAGGCACGGTTATTAATTTTTAACTGCTCGACAAAATGAGCGTAGATTCTGGAAAATAAATTAGTCTGTATTTGATTTTGATAATCTGCTGGTATGTCAGTAATTCCTTGTAATGCTTGGCTAATTAGTCGGGTTTCTAATTCTTGGAGGCGATCGCCAATCGGTTTACCATGAGACAATAATAGTTGCTCAATTTCTGCTGTATCTTGCAAGGGAGATGATATCTCTGTCTCGTCTTTGGCATTTTTTACCTGTTTTAACTCGTTTTGCCATTGTTCAATTTTTTGATCAATTTCTGTCGGTAAATAAAGGCGAAATGGCTGAATTATTCCCGCTTTAAACTCTTGGGAAATTTCTAGTAACGCTTGCAAGTAAGCAATCTTAATCGCCTTTTGTAAATCGTGATTAATAGGCTTTTCCCGCTTTTGAAAGCGCTCTAACAGACCTCTCGCATCAATGGGAGCGGTGAAGATGTTGATCATCACGGGCAGCAGAATCATGGACAAAGGATCTATGACCATATTGCAGGAGGTATTTAGAGTCAACAGTTATTATAGCATTTAACCATCAACAAAATTGTGCTAGTTAAGGTTGATTTAATTAAAATTAAAAATAATATGAAATCCCTAAATTATCCCTCCTAATTTCCCCATTAAAAAGGGAGGCTAGGGGGGATGATTGTGGTTCGTTTATAATTAGATTTTATCTAAGCATAATTTAGATGTGGTGCGTGCGCTGCGCTTACGCACCCTACTTGGGCTGAATGTAGGGGCGGGTTCGAGTCGGTTTTTGTTATGAGCATTAACCTGAATAAACCCGCCCTTTCTTTCTTTCTTTCCCGTTAATTTTAATCAACATTAAGCCTTTTCTAAAGGCGCCATAGTTAACCCTTCTCGACTTAATTGTTGATGATATAATTCTGCTTGTTCTTGCGGGCCAACCCATACGGTTGCTTGACCTTCATAATGGATTTGATTCGTTAATTCCCAGGCGCTATCAGTTGTCATCCCAGGAATATATTTGATCAAACAATTAGCAACGTGTTCAAAAGTATTAAAATCATCATTCAAGACAATGACTTTATAATTAGGATAGGTTTGGTTAATCGTTTGCCTAGAGCGAGTTGGTGCAATGGTGGGTGAACTTGCCATGCCTCGAATAGATGCTAAAATTCCCGTATTCATATCAATAACCCTAATTTCAAACACAATACAAATTAAAGAATAATTTTTTATACTCTCAACCTAAATCCAACTTAGTTTTGGTTTTAAGCATTTATCACAACCATTATACCTGAAAAATAACATTTTTCAAGTTTTTGACAAATAATTTTAAATCAACCCTTAAAGTTTGCCAAAAGCTCCCCAAATTAAACCCGAAACCATCCCCCAAATACTGCCAATTCCAGCCGATACAATAATTGAACCCATTAATAAAGAAGTTGTACCTGTTGTTACAGAAGTATCTAAAAAATTAGCAAAACTTGTGGCAGCTAAAACCCCCAAACCGGCTCCAGAAATTGCCCCTAAAAAATTCCCCCAAATTGCCCCAATAAAAGCCCCCCTTCGTCCCGATAAATTCAGGGATAAAGGCAAACTCGGAGCCCCTCCAACGGTTCCAAATAACCCTCCTGCTATAGTTCCACCCATAGTCCCTACACCGGCGGCTACAATGGCCGTCGCCATGATTCTGAGGGCAATTTCCGATGAATTTGAAGTAGAATTAATATGAGAATTCATCTGTTCAAATTGTTGCCAACCGACAGCTAAAATTCCTAAACTAACTCCCCCTAAAGTTCCTAAATATGACCCCCAAACTCCCCCAACAAATGCCCCTCGTCTTCCCCACAACCGTCCAATATGAGGTAAAGATAAAGGAGGTTTAAATAAATGCCAAACCACACCCCAAACCATCCCCATTAAAGCCCCCCACATTAAGGTTTGACCAATCAAGGGTTCTCGTTCCACTACCCCAAGGATTAATCCGGCAATCACCGCCGCCATAAAAACACCTGACCAGCCCCCCACAATTAACGCTACTACTCGGTTTAATCCCCCTGGTGGAGGGAGATACACACTAATTACTACCCCTAGAAATGCCCCCCACATTGCCCCCACAACTAACCCGCCAATAATTGCTTCTTTCCCTTGGACAAATGCAATAATCAGGGCAATAATTGCGGATAAAACCGACGTTCCCCATAGCCCTCCTAACACAAATCCTTCCAAGATATTTCCGAAGAAATTTTGCAGATGAAAATTAGGATTATGAGGCAAAACTAAGGTATTTTTAGTTGTTGGTTGAGCAAAAATAGAACGGTTTGCCGGAGTGAATAAAGGACGATTATTGACAGGAGTTGGTTTATTATTTAAAACTCGTTTGCGTTTAGGTTTGAGCGGTTGTAAATTTTGTTTTTGTTTAACGGCTAGACGGGAGGGAAATGGGTCGCGCCCCCCTAATTTTTCTGTGCGATCGCACCAAGGACAAGAGCTTAAATGACTACCATAACGATGTTCTGATTGTTGGTGACAAGTAATTAAATTAGCTTCAGCTTCTTTTAATACCATTAACCAAGTTTTCGCATCGGGTCTAGCTTGGGGATTTTTATATCCCATTTCAAAACATTGAATAAATAATTGTTGCAATTTGGGATACAAGATTTCAAAAGGGGGAGCATAGGGCATGGGTTGATAGGGAACCTGTTTTGTCCCGTAGACAAAATGACCCGCCCGCACCCTAGACTCAATAGCTGGAGGGTCGCCACTACCTTGATAGACCCCGGAAAAGGGGTGAGTCCCTTCCATTAATAATAGAAATATTAATACCGCCAGTCCAAACCGATCCTGTTCGGGGGTACGGTTTAAGTCCCGAAAGGCTTGTCCCTGGAGTTCTGGGGGGGTAAATTCGGCTTTACCCACCGGACAGCGATAAATTAACCCGGTATCGGGATCTCGAACTTGAAAGGAGTCGGTATCCACCAGGGTAACTAAGGCGGTATCACTAACTAAAATATTAGATTCATTAACATCACCAATAATATATCCACTACTATGTAAATCGGCAACGGAAGCGACTAAATTACGCGCGGTACGATGGAGATATAAATAGTTAAATAAAGGCTTTTGTTCCCGGCGACTTTTGGGGGTATAAAAAATATGAATTGGGGTAGCTTTATGCACCCGTGGCATTAAATAACCGACGATTTTCCGCTTATTATCGGTGGTATGGAGCAGGTCAACGGGCCAAGCGATCGCCGTCATTTCCGGGGAAACCATCGCCGTTGCTGGGGGATAGTTATACATGACGGTGAGTTTCTCGGCGTCTTCGTCGCTGGGTTTATGGTAGATTTTGGCAACTAAATTCGGGTCTTCTAATATGCCATAGATGCGTCCTTCCCCCCCACTTCCTAGAGGAGTGTGGGTATCGAGAGTAATAGTTTGTCCGTTAAATTGGCGTTGCAGCCGCATAGCAAATTAGGGGGTTGAACCGTTGCACCTGTGAAATCGTAATTTAAGCATAGCGTGTCAGGGAAGGGTTATCCTTTCTCGACACGCCAAAAAGTAGGGTGCGTAAGCGCTCTTCGCACGCACCAATTTTATAAAAAAGCGATCGCCCCATCTCCACCCACCAATTTTATAAAAGCGATCGCCCCCAATTTTAATAATTACAATTCTCTGTTTTTTCTTTGTAAATTGGGTTTTGGTGCGTGCGTAGGACTTACGCACCCTACGGTTTTGTAATTGGGGGTTTTGAGAATTATCGAAAAAAACGAGATAATCCCATAATAATAACCGCAATTAACATCGGTAAACTACTAATAAAAAAAGCAGGAGAAGCCAGAAAATATGGTCTTCGTTGTAATTTTCGGATTGGGTGGGGAAGAGTTGGGCTCTGGGGTCATGCGTCAAAGCTGTAGCAGGTCTGTAAAGATGATTGTAACCAACTCAGGGTAACTCGATAGTATAATCATCTAAATATAGTAGTGACAATAACTTTACAAGAATATGGATGTAGAAATTCAACAATTCCCTATTATTCTGGGACAAGGAGGGGAAATTACCATTCCCCAGTTATTACAAGATTCTCTCAATGTTAATCAGGGAGATATGCTGGTATTACTTCAGATAGGTAATCTGATTTTGCTTGCTCCAAAACAACCTCAAGTTCCCCAACTAATCGATCAGATTGTCTCTATTATGGAAAATCAAAATGTAGATTTAACTGATTTATTAGCGGGTTTAGAAACAGAGCGAGAGGCGATTTGGCTGGAGAAACAGGTTTGATGCGTAGGATATTTGCTGACTCTAGCGTGTTAATTGCCGGATGTGGATCGCGAACTGGAGCTAGTCGTGCTGTGCTGACAATGGCTGAGATTGGTCTTTTCAAGTTGGTTGTATCCCAGCAAGTTTTGGAGGAATGCGATCGCAACTTACGCAAAAAGTTACCTGCGTCTTTGCCAATTTTTACACAATTGCTGGCTAATATTAACCCGGAATTTCAACCCGATCCATCACTAGAAGAATCATTGCGCTGGGCCGATATTATTGAAGCTAAAGATACCCCGATTTTAGCGGCGGCTGTTCTGGCAAATGTTGACCGCCTGTTGAGTTTAAATACTAAAGATTTTACTGCTGAAGTTGCTGCACAAAGCGGGTTAATGATTCAAACTCCAGCACAATTTGTTAGAGAAATCCGAGAAATTGTGGAAGAAGGTTTGTCGTGAAAGTGATTTGATAATGATGAGAAAGAAAAAGGCGATCACACTTAGTTTTGTTCGTAAGGGCGATCGCGCTTTTGAGTAATTCAGTCTAGCCTCCCGAATTTTTCTTCTCGCTCCCTTGCTTCCTGTTCCTTCCTTTTTTTTTCTTCTGCTTTCTCAATTGGTTCTAGTTTTAACCTTAAAGACTCTATATGATTGAGCCAAGAACCTATGCGAAAGCAAGAGATACTACGCTGGGAATGATTTATCCCATAAAAGTATACTGAAAAAACATTGGTGCCAAGAGATCCTAGATTGATGCTGACATCAGCTCCTGTCCTTCCATTATTATGGAGTCTCACATAATGCTTAATCTCAACAGTGTCATCCTTGTAATTCCACCTATATATTCTTCCGTTATCATCCTCTTCTTCTTCTTCTTTACCAAAACGTCTAGCAAAACTGCGACTGATATTATAAACTTCATACAATAGCGATACTTGCCATCCAACTTTTTCATCAAATGTTTCAATTTGTTGCCAGTCGTATTTATTTATTGACATTGTAATATTTTGAGATTTCTTATGTATTTTGTACGTGAATAGTTAGGAATAAACATCGCTGTTCAAAATTATATTTACTCCTAAAACTATAGAAATCTATTTCATCTTTCTCAATAATTTGATTAATTCCGAGAATTTGTTGTAATTTTCTCAAATTAGGGATCATGTTTTGTCGCCAGTCAGGGAATAAACGATCTTTATTACGCATGAGGCTCCAGAAACCGGTTTTTTTAGAGCATCTGTTGGTCAAAACGAAGTATTTTGGTAAAAAAACCCGGTTTCTTTAATTGGGTGCGTAAGTCCTGAATATCAGACTATTTCAAATTCAGAAAATTATTTAAAGCCGTGACTAATTTTGGCGGCCACCGTCTAACATTTTTCACCCAATCAATATTTTTATATCGAGCATCGAGTCCTACTACAGCCACCCAATTACTTTCCGCTTCTCCGGGTTTACCCATATCCCATAAACAGGCGGTTAAGGCGGCTCGCATATCGGCAAAATTGGGATATTTACGCACTAGATTTTTCATGGTTTTTAGGGCTATTTCAGTTTCTCCTAATTGATATAATGTTAAGGCATAATTCCCCCGAGCAAAGGAATAGTTTTTATCTAAATCACTAGCCGTTTGATAGTCTAAAAGGGCGGCTGACCATTTTTCTAATCCCGCTTCCGCATTTCCCCGATTATTATAAGCAATAGCATCATTGGGGTTAATTGCTAATACTTTATTATAGTCGGCGATCGCTTTTTCCCACTCTCCTAAACCTTCATAGGCTACCCCTCGGTTTAAATAGGAATCAGGAAAACTTGGAGCTAATTCTATGGATTGATTATAGTCAGAAATCGCCTGACTTAGTTTATTTTGACTCACCCTAACATTACCTCGGTTACTCCACATCGCCGGATTTTCGGGATATTGGTCAATAATTTGACTCCAGTAGATTTCTGCTTGGGGAAACTGACCCTTTTGAGTGGCGGTAAATGCTTGTTCAAGCAGAGTATCCAAAGGGGAAGATAGGGATTGATTTTCCGCCAATAGGGGGGCTGTATTTCCCCAGGTGAAAATCAGAATACTGAACAATAGGGTTAGATTTTGGAGGAACCAACGCATTTTAGGGATTCACTTAAATAAGTTAGATCAATCAGAATTATGAATTACGAATTACGAATTACGAATGGGGATAATATAGCAGTCGCAAAGCTGGGGGGAGCACTGGGAGGCAGGGGAGGTAAGCTATTGCCTATTGCCTATTTCCTGTTCCGGCGTTCCGGTGTTCCCTTAAGTTGTATTACAACCTATTTGGAATCGCTATATAGCAAGTCTAAATGAATTGTACACTCATAATGATCGGGGTTATTAACCCTAAAAAATACCTACATTTGTCCTGTAGGGGCGAGGCGCGCCTCGCCCCTACGATTATTTGGATTTATAGCTATTTGTACAACTGATTTAGACTTGCTATAGTTTAAATCCTCAACAACTTATTCATCCGAATCAATTTTACCTTGAACTCCTTGAATAATCCGAGATAATTCGCTCTTTTCATTAACAACAATACGGCTGGGAGAACCACTAATAATCCGTTCATAATCTCGGAAAGAATCCGTAATTACCGGGCCATGATCACTAATAATATATTCCCTAATACCTTTATCGTGCCAGGAACCTCGCATTTTGAACACATTCAATGCCCGGCACATTTCCCCGCGAATTTCCACATATTGCAGCATCAAAATCGTATCAGTAATCGTGGAAATATGGGAATCGGTAATCGAATTAGACCCCATAAATTGATCCGTCGTATTAGTGAAAAATCCTGTAATTTCCTCCTGTTTGGCATAACCCGTCACCCCAATCACAAATTGACGAAAGGCGTTATTACTCACCCCTCGGGCTAAGGCCGATAAGGAATCAATCGCAATTCGATCCGGTTTAAACTCGGAAATCTCCGATTTAATAATTTGCAAATGATCTTCTAATCCAGTAGATTCAGGATAACTACATAAAATTTTCAGTAACCCTTTGCTTTCCATTTCTTCAAAATCAATTCCCCAGGAACTCGCATTTCTAAATAATTGAGATCGGGATTCTTCATAGGCAAATAACAGCGATCGTTGACCATTTCTACAGGCATTTTCCAGAAAAATACTAACTAATAAAGTTTTACCAGTTCCCGTCGCTCCGGTCGCCAGAATAATTGAATCCTTGAAGAACCCACCCCCACACATTTTATCGAGGGTTGTATTTCCCGAAGAAACCCGAACATTAGAGGAGCGTTGGGTAAGTCGCATCGCCCCCAGGGGAAAAATACTAATTCCATCATTAGTAATCGTAAATGGATATTCCCCTTTCATGTGGGTAGTTCCCCGCAATTTCAGGATTTCCGCCGTGCGCCGACGCCGTTCTCCTTCTAAAACATTTCTCAAAATTACGACATTATCGGAGACAAATTCCTCCACCCCAAACCGAGCCACCGGGCCATATTCAGCCTCTCGTTCCGTAGTCATAATTGTAGTGGCTCCCACCTGTTTGAGTCGGGCTACCAGGCGAAAAATTTCCCGTCTCACCACTCCCGCACCATCATATTGTTGGAAGACAGCCGTTACTGAATCAATTGATACTCGTCTAGCTTTATATTTACGAATAGCATATTGAATTCGTTCAATTAATGCAGATAGATCAAAATTTCCGACAATATCTTGTCCCTCTGGGTCGGGAGAAGCATCTAAGATAAATAGTTTCCCTTCATCAATAAATTTTTGCAGATCCCATCCAAAACTAGAGGCGTTTTTAATAATATCTGTAGGTGATTCTTCAAAGGTAATAAAAATCCCTGGTTCATCAAAATAAATAATCCCGTTGTAGAGAAAATGAATAGCAAATAGGGTTTTCCCTGTACCAGAAGTTCCGCTCACTAGAGTAGCTCTAGCAATCGGCATTCCCCCATGACTAATATCATCGAACCCTTCTATCATGGTGCGAATTTTTTGCACCCCAGTTAGTTTGCGTTCATTGCCTTTGGTGTCCTGAGAACTTTCAGTCATAAATTTTAATTTTAAAAGACGTAGCAGGCGATCAATCAACCCGCGATACTATTGCTACATTTACCATAAAACTAGCAACATTGACACTCCCCCGCCTAGCTAACCTACTGGACGGGGGATGGGTGAATATTTATTCTCTAGTGCGGAGCTTGAGAACCCTTCTCAATCGTCCATCAGTTCTTCGTAAAGAAGATCAAGCCCAATTAAGACTTTTTCGCGATCAGACAAATCCCCAATGATTTTTCGCACCGGAGGGGGTAAAATTTTGGACAGGGTAGGGGTCGCCAAAATTTTGTCTTCCTCAGCCAGTTGAGGATTTTTAAGCACATCAATCACTTTTAAGGCATAAACCCCTTGAAATTCCTGTTCTAAGATATCTTTCAAGGTTTTTAAAGCCCGGACTGAGTTAGGCGTATTTCCAGCAACATAGAGCTTGAGAACATAGGTTTTTTGGAGAGGACTCATAGATTTTTGGGGTTAATAAAGTAACATCCACTTAGTCGGCGACGGTGAGAATCTCTACACCGGTTTCTGTGACGACAACGGTATGTTCAAATTGGGCGGAGAGTTTTTGATCCTTGGTGATAGCCGTCCAACCATCGTCCAAAACTTTCGCTTCCCAAGTCCCTTCATTAATCATGGGTTCGATAGTAAAGACCATCCCCGGACGTAGACGTTTTCCTTTTCCCCGTTTTCCATAGTGGGGAATTTGGGGGGCGGTATGAAACACCGTATTCACCCCATGACCGACAAAATCCCGAACCACGGAAAAGCCCTGAGCTTCGGCATATTCTTGAATAGCCGCCCCAATATCCCCCACCCGTCCATCGGGTTTAACCGCCTCAATTCCTCGCCTTAAACATTCTTCTGTGACTTCGACTAATTTTTTAGCTACGGCCGAAGGCGTCCCGACAAAAAAGGTGCGGGAGACATCACCATAATAGCCGTCTAGGATGGGGGTAACATCGACATTGATAATATCCCCGTCTTTGAGAATCTGTTTGGCGTTGGGGATACCATGACAGATCACCTCATTCACGCTGGTACAGATTGATTTGGGGAATCCGTGATAACCTAATGGGGCACTACGAGCACCATGTTCCTGTGTCCAGCGTTCGGCTTCATCGTTGAGTTCTAGGGTGCTCACCCCGGGTTGAATCATCGGTTCGAGATGATTTAGCAGTTGCACCGCCAGACGTCCTGCTTGACGCATTTTTTCAATTTCTCGGCGGGATAAAAGAACAATTGTTTCACTGCCCATGGGTTTGTTAAAAATCTGAATATATCTTGGAAGTTATTAGCATTTCTACCAAGGTATCATAAGAATAACCACAAATACTAATCAACATGGAAATAATAAATAATTTCACCGTTTAATTTTTGTTGGGATTTTCCATTTAACTCCTGGGCTTTTTTATCTAAAAATAATTTGGCTTCGAGTCGGGATAAATGGGTATATTGAGCTAATTTATAGACACTAATTTCTCCCCCTTGAACCTTAACTAAATGCCAAAAGATAGAACTAATCCGTCGAGAACGAGCTTGATTTTTTTGACGGCGTTCTTGAACCCAATCCCAGGCGACCCATGCCCCAATTCCCAGGGAAGGCAAACCGAGGATTAATCCCCCCAAAATAATACTCAGTCTCCCATCAGTTGTTGAATTAGGATTAATTAATTCGGTAGCGATCGCTAATAAACAACCCATTCCCACCGGAACTAATAAACTCGCCGTGATGATCTTCAAGAACTGCATTGTTTTTCCTCCCCACCGAGAGAATGCGCAACAGAATCAAAGCCCTATTACACCGGAGAGATGCAACATTAAGCACCCCCGGTTTGTGTCTCCTAATCCGTATTGCGTATTGCTTCAATTAACCGGGAATAGTAGAAGCTAGTACCGATCAGGGTTTGTCGTTGAATCGAAAAACCCTGATCACTAAAAATTTTAACAATATCTGCTTCTTTATGTTGGTAAGCGCGAGTGGTTTTACTCGGACCGGGAAATAATTCCCCAACTTTTTTGAGTATAGTTAATGCTAAGGTTTTAGGCGCAAAACTCAAAATTACCCGGGACTCGGCTAAAGAACAAAGATGAGAAATCATCTCAGGAATTTGAGCTTGGGGATAATGAATCAAAACATCCAAACAAATCACCGTATGATAGCGACCCTGTAGGGTTTCCAAATCCTGGGCGCTAAAGCTGAGTTTCTGGATCAGGCTCAGGCGGTCTTTTGCCCGATCATAAGCTTCAGCGACCATTTTTTCAGAAATATCGCTCCCGTAGACGAGGGCTCCGGCTTCTGCTAAGGGAATACTCAAACTACCTACACCACATCCCGCGTCACAGATACTTAAACCCGGTAGGTTACCATCGGCTTTTAACCACTCTAAGACTTGATCAACGGTTTGTTGATGTCCTTGACGGATATCAAGTTGCACCTTATTCACTTGACCGTCACCGTAGATGCGTCTCCACCGCTCAAATCCTGTGCTATTAAAATAATCCCGAACTACGGTTTTCTCGTCTGCTACACTCATGGTTTGTTTGCAATTAATTCCATCCAAACCTTGATTGTAAAGCATATACGAGAATAGAGGCAGTATTATTTCACCCTAACTTCGATGACTGTACCGTTGAAGTTGTAGTTTTTGCCGTCGAGTTCAACGGTAGTACCCACTTTAATTTTAATATTGCCTAAAACCGGGCCGGTTTCGGTGATTTGACCTTTTCCTTCTAGGGTTAAAAGCAAATTATTATTAAATAGATTATCAGCAGTGGGGTCGGGAATGGCTTTTAATGTGCCATCGGGTTGAGTCACAGGGATAATTCTGGGTAAAAAATTGACTTGATTTAGAGTAACTTGACCATAGGGTTGATTGCGAATAATTAAGTTAGTTTTTTCTCCGGGTTTAAATAATTCTTTAGCGTTACGGCTTTTGAGTCCCACCACCAGAACATCTATAGTCACCGGACGGGTGGTAACGCCGACTTGAGCCACTGAACCTGATGTGCCTGGATAGAAGAAAATCCCAAATAGCACGAGTAAAATCACTAAAGCCGCACCAAAATCGAGAATACTAATCCTACTAAACAGACGACCTTGAGAATCTAAAATTTTCATAGAATAAATACACAGTAAGTTTTACGCAGGATTTAACGTTGTCGATGGACAAAAATCTGTATTAGAGGGAAAAACCCAAGGAAACAGCGACAAAGAGAATAACGTAGGATCGATGACCCTAAAAAATTTTAAATCTAAAGGCGATCAGAAGCCAAAATAGAAGTAAAGATTATTGTTCGATCCCCAAAGATAACATTGATCGGGATTTTGTCTTTGGCAAACCCAAGAGTGCGCCCAACCTAAACCGCCAAAATTGCCTTCAAGGTTGCCAGAGTCAGAGTAAACGGCAAAATTAGGTAAGACATCCACTAAAAATACCAATATGCTGGTAACAGGAGAGGGTCTTACCCCCCAGGTACTTTAACCCTTTTGTCTGATCATTTCACCAGTTTCCCCAAAACCTAGTCCCAAGTAGGATTCCACTCAGTACCCATCCCAAATCAGCCTTCTATGTTTATTCCCTCAGTCCGTCAAGCAATTAACCGCCATCCCCTGACCACCACACCGGAAACCCCTGTATCCGAGGTAATTTTGTTAATGAGTCGTACCCGTTCTAGTTGCATTTTTGTGATTGAACCGGACGATATTGTCAATCAAAAGCCAATGATCGTCGGAATTTTTACAGAACAAGATATTATTCAGCTTAATTCAATTGGAGATCCCTTAAAGGGATTTCCGATTTCTCAAATTATGATTCGGTCATTTGTCACGATAAAAGAATCAGAGGTTGACGATATTTTTACTTTGATAGGGATATTAGAAAAAAATCAGATTCAACACCTTCCTATTATTGATGATCAGGGAAGATTAGTCGGGGTAATTAGTCCTAAAATTTTTCTACAACTGTCTTTAAGAAATTCCGAAGCCCAAAAAATAGCCCCAACTTTACCCTCTGTGCCGCCAGAAATTCCTCCGGCCTTATCCTCGAACTCAGATTTCGTGTTTCCTGAGCATCAACCCCCTGACTCCAAACTTCGGGAATACCTATTTATTCCCGATCATTTAATTAAACTGAATCAACTTGCTCCCCTGCCCGCAGCTAAAATTGTACCCGCATCGGGGGCAGCAACCCTACGAGAATTAACGGAATTAATGTTTAACTATGGTGTGGATGAAATTGTAATTACCGAAACTTCTCCCCCCCATTCTAAGTTAACCGGAAATCGGATATCTAATCCACAATCTCAATGTAAATGGGTGGGGGTGGTGACCTCTCATGACTTAATTTCTTTACAGGCATTGGGGCTGGATCTAAAAACTGTTAAAGCGATTACAATTTGTAATACTCCACCTTTAATTTTGCGATCGCAGGTTTCCCTCAAAACCGCCCTCAACTTAATGAAAAAATATTATTATCAACTTCCGATTATTTTAGTGGATGATCATAATAATCCCGTGACGCTCATCTCTCCCGAAACCCTATTGTTGCAAATTCTCCAACCCAAATCGATGCACAATACATTATTAAGTTGGCAGCATCAATTTCAGGAGGTTTTAAAAGCCCATCCATCTGCTTCTAAATCCTTAGCCTTAGCCCCTAAAATTTTATCCTCAAATGCCCCCAGGACAAACCCTTTAAATTCTGCCCCAGAAGGGATTTATCATTGGAACTTAAAAACTAATGAAATTTTATATTCTTGCCAATGGAAAGCCATGTTAGGATATGAAGATCATGAAATTACAAATACCCTAGAAGAATGGTTAAGTCGGATTCACCCTCAAGATTTGAAACGGGTTAAAGTCACCATAAAAGATTATTTTTCCAAGAAAAATAAGGAATATCAGATAGAATATCGCATCCGGTGTAAAGACGGTGAATATAAATCTGTAGGGAGTCGGGGTCAGGGGTTTTGGAGTGAACAAGGAGAACCTTTGCAGTTAATTGGAATTCAAATTGATTTAGGATCTGATCACCTAGAAAAAACCCCATCTGTGCCGGGAAATTATCCCCTTGATGATCCGATTCAGCAGTTAAAATCCGTTGTATTTAAAACCGATAGTCAAGGAAATTTTATCTTTTTAAATTCCGCTTGGACACAGTTAACGGGATTAGCCATAGAAAATAGCTTAGGAACATCATTTTTAAATTATATTTATTCTCAAGATCGGACAAAAGCCAGCCAATGGTTTGAATCCTTAATGTTAGGTCGTCGCCAGACTGAACAACTCGATATCCGAATGTTAGTTTTTAATCTTAAAGACAAAAAAAGTGGCGACAAGTCTTCCCAACCTGCAACTCGTAGGATCTTAATTTCGAGTCAATTAATCTTAGATGAACACCACAATATTTCAGGAGTGTTAGGAACATTAAATGATATTTCAGAACAGTTTAAGGAGTTAAATAACCTCAGAGAACGTCAACAACTAATTGATCAATTTTATGAAATTACCGTTAGTAATAATACGGATTTTGAAACTCGGATTAGTGCAATTTTGAGTCTGGGTTGTCATCGATTTGGTATGGATATTGGCTTACTGGGGAAAATTTTTGCTGACCGATATGAAGTTATTTCTTCCTATCTTTCCGATGATTTTCCCTTTGGATTTGCTAAGGGAGATACCTTAGCTATTGAACAAACTTTTGAATGGGAAGCCTTAAAAACAGAGGATGTGGTTTGTTTAGAATCAATTAAACAATCCACTTGGAAAGATCATCCGGCCTATCAAACCCGGCGTTTAGAAGCCTATATTGGTATCCGGGTAATGGTGGGAGGACGGGTCTATGGAACTTTGAGTTTTATGAGTCGCAATTCCCGCGCCCCGTTTCAAGAATTGGATTTAAAAATTATGGAATTAATGGCAAATTATATTGGAAATGAAATTGCTAGGGATAAATCTCAAGAGATTCTTCAACAACAAAATCAACATTTATTATTACTCAAAGAAATTACCCATAAAGTCCGTTCTAAATTAGATACACAAGAAATTTTTCAAACTACCGCGACTCAAATTGGTAGAATTTTTGGGGTGAATCGCTGTTCAATTTATACCTATCGATCTGAACCCTATCCCCATTTATCTTGTGTGGCAGAATATCTGGAATCCGGTTATGATTCGACCTTGAATTTTGAAATTTCTGTGAGTTATAATCCCTATATTGAAAAACTCTTAGCTGAAGATCAAGCGATCGCTTCAGTAGATGTTTTTACCGAACCTTTATTAGAATCTTCTGCCCCAATGTGTCGGCGCATGGGTTTAAAATCAATGTTAGCAGTTCGGACTTCCTATCAAGGAGATGCTAACGGTATTATGATGCTGCATCAATGTGATAAAATGCGGCAATGGATACCCGAAGAAATTGAATTTTTAGAAGATGTTGCCAATCAAGTCGGATTAACCTTAGCCCAGGCTAAACTATTAGAAGCAGAGGTGAAAAATCGTCAACAATTAGCTGAACAAAATAAAGATTTAGAAGAAGCTAGATTAGCCGCAGAAGTAGCCAGTCGATCTAAAAGTGAATTTCTGGCTACCATGAGTCATGAAATTCGTACGCCGATGAATGCGGTAATTGGGATGACGGGGTTACTATTAGATATGAATTTAACCCCCGAACAACTAGATTTTGTCGAAACAATTCGCACCAGTGGCGATGCTTTATTAACGATTATTAATGATATTTTAGATTTCTCTAAAATTGAATCTGGCAAATTAGATTTAGAGACTAATCCGTTTAAACTGCGAGATTGTTTGGAAGAATCCCTCGATTTACTATCAGGAAAAGCCGCCGAAAAAGGTCTGGAAATCGCCTATTTAATTGAACCTTCAACCCCGCAAGTGATTCTGGGAGATGTGACCCGACTGCGCCAAGTTTTAGTGAATTTACTCAGTAATGCGGTGAAGTTTACCGCCCGGGGAGAGGTGGTGGTTTCGGTAAAATCTTCGGAGGTCACTAATCTCCCAATTAACCTGAATACTGCCCCAATAATAGCTCATAAAATTTATGATATTCAGTTTGCGGTTAAGGATACCGGAATTGGGATTCCTGCCGATCGGATGGATCGTTTATTTAAAGCCTTTTCTCAGGTCGATGCTTCCACTTCTCGACAGTATGGAGGCACGGGTTTAGGATTAGCTATTAGTCAACGGTTATGTGAAATGATGGGGGGACAAATGTGGGTGGTGAGTCGATACCAATCCGATTCTCATACTGATAATCAATCGTTTATTTCTACAATGACTGGCAATCCTCCCGATGATTTTGTGGAGACGTTTGAGTTAGATACTGGTTCAACTTTTTACTTTACTATTCGAGTGGAATCGATTCCCAAAGTTGAAGCTAATGAACTCTCCGGTTTGCTCATGGGCAAGAGATTATTAATTGTTGAAAATCATGGAATTAATCAAACGGTTTTAATTCGTCAAGCTAAATCTTGGGGGATGATTCCTGTTTCGGTTAAGACCGGACATGAAGCATTAAATGTGTTAAAAAATAATCCTGATTTTGATTTGATTATTTTAGGTATGAATTTAGCTGATATTGATGGGATTAATTTAGCCAAACGGATTCGAGATTGGGAACGAAGCCGTGCGGAAATATTCCCCGAACAGAAACCGATGAATATTACCTTCTTTAATTATGTGGTGAATACCGATTTAGTGAAACAGGTAGAACACAGTAATATTAATTGTGCCGGGTTTATTAATAAACCTTTGAAACAATCACAGTTTTATAATACTTTAGTTCAGGTTTTGGGTGAAGCTATAGAGGGGGCGATTAAACCCTCTGCCCAATCAGAATCCTCTCGTTGGCTATCTATTGTTCCTACGAATAGTTTAAAAATTCTCCTAGCTGAAGATCATGTTGTTAACCAAAAAGTGGCAATTCAAATGTTACAAAGATTGGGATATCGTGCTGATATTGCCGGGAATGGATTAGAGGTTTTAGAAGCGTTAAACCGACAATATTATGATGTGATTTTGATGGATGTTCAAATGCCCTTAATGGATGGTTTAGAAGCCTCCCGTCGCATCTGTGAAGAATATGCCGATCGCCCTAATAAACCTTGGATTATTGCGATGACCGCTAATGCTATGCAAGGCGATCGCGAAATGTGTTTAGCCGCTGGTATGAATGATTATATCACTAAACCTGTCCGTCGAGAAGAACTAGCTAAAGCCATCTGCCAATATCAACCAATTCAGAATAGTAATGGTCATCAAACCGGAGAAGATTTATCGAATTTTGGCAGTAATGGGCATTCTAATTTGTCTTCTGAATCTCCGGCTAATTCTAATGGTAATATTCCCGAATCTTCGGCGATTGATCAACAAGTCTTAGAAAGTTTAAGGGAATATGATGATGAAGATGATCCCTTTGTTAATACCTTAATTCAGGATTATTTAGCCGATACTCCCCAAAAAATTGCCCAAATTCAAACAGCCATCAAAACCCAAGATATCCAAGGGTTAAAAGAAGCCTCCCATACCCTAAAATCTAGTAGTGCTCAATTGGGTGCTCTCACCTTTTCCGAATTATGCAAGGAGTTAGAATATATGGGACGGGCAGGAATGGCCGCAGAAGATGGCACAAATCTGGAATGTTTTACATCGGGAAAAGCTGCTACTGGGTTATCGAAAATGGAAACGGAATGGTTAAGAGTCAAAGCCACTTTAGAACAGGAATTATCTAAGGAAACCGTGTACACATAATTAAGAATTGTTTAATTTTTATTCTCAAGTATTGACGTTTTCTTGTTAATTATTTAGAATAAATTATGAGGAAAAACATTAAATTTTAAGTATGATTCCTGTAATTTTGGCTGGTGGAAAAGGTGAACGGTTTTGGCCCCTAAGTCGGAAACATCGACCCAAACAATTTTTAAGTTTAGATGGTAGTGGGATTAGTTTATTACAAGCTACCGCAGAACGGTTATTACCTTTAACCGAAAGTTGGCAGGGTTTATGGGTAGTAACTTCAGCTTTATTGGAGTCGGGAGTTCAAACTCAATTACCCCAATTACCCCACCCCAATATTTTAGCAGAACCCGAAGGACGGGACACCGCCGCCGCCCTAACCTGGACGACTTTAGAAGTAGCAAAACGTTACGGGGAAGAAGCGGTAATTGGGTTCTTTCCGGCGGATCATTGGATCGCCGAACCCGATAAATTTCGCCAAACTTTAAAGGCGGCAGAAGTATTAGCAAAAACCCAAGATGTGATTGTTACTTTAGGTGTAAAACCTACCTATGCTTCCACCGGATATGGTTATATTGAACAGGGAGAAGAAATTGGAACTTTTGACGGATTTCCCGCCTATAAAGTGGCTCGTTTTACGGAAAAACCTAATCGAGAAACCGCAGAAAACTTTTTAGAAACCGGGCGATTTAGTTGGAATGGTGGGATTTTTGTGTTTCGGGTCGGGGTGGTTTTAGCAGAATTAAAAACTTATGTTCCTGAATTAGTTAGCGCCTTGGAAGCGAAAGGAAAAGACGCTTATCCTGAATTGAAAAAAATTAGTATTGATTATGCTTTAATGGAAAAAACCCAAAAAGCCTGTGTTTTACCCGTTGAATTTGGCTGGGATGATTTAGGGGATTGGAATGGGTTAGAACGATTATTAGGGGGAGATAAACCGAATGTAGAATTAACAACCCATGTAGGACTTGACACAAAAGGGGCTATTTTATTTAGTAGTAATTCTGATGAAGTTATTGTTACGATTGGAGTTGAAGATCTGGTTGTTGTTCGAGATGGTAATGTTACCTTAATTGCTAAAAAAGATCGCACCCAGGAAATTAAGCAAGTTCTCAAACAGTTAGGGGATGATCCGAAGTTAAAAGAGTTACTCTAAGCCCAGATTCCTTCGGCAAAATTTAGTAGAAAAGAATTAGAAAATTTGGGTAGAGTGGCGATCGCCCAAATCGAAAAATTACCAGGAACGTAGAGACTTAGTATGGCGCGTCTCTACTCAATAAAGGTGAAATAAAAAGATATTTTTTTGCTGTTTAAACTATAAATATTTAACCTGATTGTTGGTATTAATTTCTATATATTTTAACCTTTCGAGTTCAGATATTATTCTTTCTTGTTCAGCATCAGAAATTCCTCCTTGAAATTGAAATATGGCACTGATTGAATTTTTAAGGGTTTTTCTTTTGCTTGGCTTTAACTTTACGATCCTTTCAAAAACATATTGAACTACTTCTTTGTTATTTTGAGGTTTTGATAAGTTTTTGGGGTTACTTTCAATTCGGCTTTGAGGATTTTGAGTTTCTTCTTCTTTTCTGGCTAGTTGTATCAGCAGTTGCGCCAAACGCAACTTGTCCCTGTATCCAAGCTGTTCACACAAGCTAGCTATTTCATCATAGGTCATAACAACTTTTATTTGAAACTTATCCTTACGGGATAACTGCTGCTGTTGAGACAATAATTCAGAATTTGACATAAAACAAACTTCAACTTATTTTTCCATGTTACCACAAGAAACCGGGTTTCTGCGACAATTTTTTTGGCTTACCCAAGACCCAATTAAGAAACCCGGTTTCTGATCGTTATGCTGGTCTTACTTAATGGAAACTGATCTAAAAACTTAAGCCACTGACCAAAAGCTAGAATCTAAAGAATCTGGCAGTTGAGGAACTCTATCAATAATACCATATTGAGCCAGTTTTTCTGACATTTCTTGCCAACGATTTGCCGAGATAGCACCCATTTGATCGTGGTTAATTCCGTGGGTAATATAATCAGCTATTAACTGTAAAGATTGAGTTTGATACTCTAAATTATGATATTGACTATCGGGTTTTATATAGATATCAACTACAATTTGAGCGGCTTGATTAATATTATTTAGGGCTAATTTCCATCCCGCAAAAGATGCTCTTAAAAACTGATTAATCCATTCAGGATGATGGTCTAATAACCATTGATGGGCAAAAATTACCTGCACATAGGCATCATATCCATAATCGCTAAACTTCAAAATATTGGGTTTAATTCCAGTTTTGTAGCTAAAACCAATAGGTTCATCAATACTATAACATTGAACGGCGGCTAATTCCCCACTTTGTAATCGCTCATATTTATCTTGATAGGAAATCGGCACAATTTTAATATCTTGGGGTGATAAACCATTAGTATTAATTACTAATTCCATGACTTTTTTTATATTTCCATGAATCCCAACTTTTTGTCCAACCAAATCATACAGGGAATGGATATTTTTTTCGGGAATAGACATTAACCCTAAAGGAGAGGTTTGAAACATAGTTGCGATCGCTTTAACCGGATATCCTTGCACTTGGGCGGCTAAAATGATATCCTGTTCCCCACAGCCTAATATTAACGGATTCTCCGCTATTTGTTCAAATACATTTTGTGAATTTACGGGTAGAATCTCAACATTTAATCCCCGTTGTTTATATAATCCATAATAATCAGCTAATAGTAACCCTGCAAATTGAACATTATATTTCCAGTCTAACTGTATAGTTAAATGGGGAGTTGAGGTTGGAATAATATCAAGAATGGAGGTTGCAGGATTGGCTAAAATCCCAATTCCTAAACCTCCACAATATTTTATGAAGTCTCGACGCGAAATTAATTCTATTTCCGGTTTATCCATGGATTTAAGGGTTAAGTTTTGGCGCACGACCGATGAGACCTGTCATTAATCTTAATGCCAAATAGCGGAAGATTTGCACCTTGGTTAATATCCCCAATCCTAGGCGGCGTAAACTGACTTTTGGAGTCCAATCTCCCGAGAAAGTTCGATCTAATAAATCCGTTAATCCTAAAACAATTAAATTCTCCTTTTGTCGCCAACCTTCATACCGTTTTAATACCCGTTTTTGCCCAATATCCTCGCCTTTTTGGTGCGCTATTTTCAACACATCTGCTAAAGCTCCCGCATCTCGAATTCCCATATTTAAACCCTGTCCCCCCACGGGATGACAACAATGGGCGGCGTCTCCTACTAATGCTAATCGGTGTTGAATATAGCGATCGCTCTGCATTAATTGTACTGGATAAACATAGCGATCGCTCAATAATTCTAACTTTCCTAATAATCCTCCGGTGCGATATTCTAATAACTTTAAAAACTCAGTTTCATCTAACTCCTTTAAAGCCTGGGCTTCGGCGTGGGGAGCCGTCCACACCACCTGACAGCGATTTCCAGGTAAGGGTAAAACCCCCATGGGGCCACTCGGCCAAAACCTTTCAAAGGCAATATTTTGATGGGATTTTTCGGTTTTAATTGTCATCGCAATACAGGATTGCCAATATTTCCAACCGTGGGTTTTAATTCCCGCTTCTTCCCGTAACCGAGATTTAGAACCATCGGCTGCTACAATAATTTTACCACAAAAAGTGTTAAGATTACCTTGATTTTCAATTTCAACTTCCACATAATCGGGATAATAATTAACATTTCTTAAACTAGCCGGACATTGCCAAGAAATATTCGGACAATCAGCCAAAAATTCATACATTGCTGATAAAATTATCCCATGTTCACCGACATATCCTAATTGATCTGTTCCCAAATCTTGACACATAAACTGCACCACCCTATGATAATCAGAATCACTTAAATTAATCTGATAAAAGGTAGTAATTTTCGCTAAGATTTCATTCCAAACCCCAATAGATTTAAGAATGCGTCCCGTTTGTAAAGTTAAAGCATAGGCTTGTTTTTTACTAATGGCAACCTCTGGCTGTTGGGATTCAATAATTGTTATTTTTAACCCCGAATCTTTCAACCCACAAGCCAAAGTTGCTCCCACAATTCCACCCCCAACAATAACAACATCGTAATCGATCTGGGGTTTGGATGAATCGACCACGGAAGATTTAGTTTGTGAACGTGACTGCACCAGCATTGTATTATGTGACTATATTTATAATTTGACTAGCTCTATTCTTACACAGTTATCAGTTATTGGTCTATTACCCATTACCTATAACGGATTTAACAGGATTATGCAGATTAACATAGATTAAAATCCGTGAAATCCGTGAAATCCTCTTAAATCCGTGATCCCTATTCCCCATTCCTATATGTCACAATAGGGAGAGTAAAGCCTTAATCCGTGAGACTATGACCTTATTATTAGCTGGAGATATTGGGGGAACAAAAACAATTTTGCGCTTGGTGGATGGGACAGAAATTGTCAAAGATAGCCAAACCCAAGAGCGATTAAAAACCCTCTATGAATCTCGTTATGTAAGTGGGGATTATCCTGATTTAATTCCCATTGTACAACAATTTTTACAGGAAGTCCATGAACAATTGGGCGAAAATCTACATCCCGAAAAAGCCTGTTTTGCCATTGCGGGGCCAGTGGTGCATCAAACCGCCAAATTAACTAATTTACCTTGGCACTTAGATGCTCAATATTTGGGTTCAGAATTAGCCATTTCCCAGGTGATTTTAATTAATGATTTTGAAGCGGTAGGATATGGGGTTACAGGTTTACCAGCAAGCGATATTTTAGTCTTACAAAAAGGACAGCCACAGGCGGATTCACCTATTGGGGTTATCGGGGCGGGAACTGGCTTAGGTCAATGTTTTGTTACGCCTTTAGCTAATAGAATCAAAGTCTATCCCTGCGAAGGAGGTCATACGGATTTTGCCCCACATTCTGAATTAGAATTTCAGTTAATGAAGTATTTATTAGCTAAATATAGGATTGATAGAATATCCGTAGAACGGGTGGTTTCTGGGCCAGGAATTATAGGGATTTATCAATTTTTACGCGATACTGCTACGCAACGTTGGCGCGATCGCAATATTGCCAAAGAATCTCCAGAAATTAGCGATATTGTCAAGGAGTGGGAGCATCAAATTGGGTCAGCAGAAGTAACAGTTGATCCCGCTGCGGCCATTTCTCAAGCAGCTTTAGAAAAACGGGATCATTTATCGGAAGAAACTATGCAGATTTTTGTAGAATCCTATGGGGCAGAAGCAGGAAATTTAGCGTTAAAACTATTACCTTATGGCGGGTTATATATTGCTGGAGGAATTGCACCTAAGATTTTACCTTTATTAGAAACTTTTGAATTTATGCAGGCTTTTTCTAATAAAGGACGCATGAAACCGATCTTAGCCAAAGTTCCCGTTTATGTAGTCTTAAATCCCCAAGTAGGATTAATTGGGGCGGCGGTTTGTGCCGCGATTTTTTAACCGTTATAAATAGTAGGGGTAATTCATGAATTACCCCTACTTGAGTATAAAAACCCCATATTATTTGTCTTTCCAAGTGGATAATAGAGGGGTTTCAATTAACGCTTGACTTAACCCTTCATGTAAATAACCATTAGTGGCTAAAATTCGACCCGAACCGATTTTAAATGGACTGGTATCATAGGCGGTGACTTTCCCTCCCGCTTCTTCTACTAATACAATTCCGGCGGCCATATCCCAAGGAGATAAGCCCCTTTCCCAATAGCCATCTAACCGTCCACAGGCCGTATGTGCTAAATCAATCGACGCCGCCCCACTGCGACGAACACCCTGGGTTAAATGGGTTAAATAGGCAAATTCAGCATAATTATTATCCGTCGTTTCTCGGCGATCATAAGCAAAGCCCGTGACCAGTAAACTTTTATCTAAACTATCGGTTTTAGACACATTAATTAAACGATTATTGCAAGTTGCTCCTAACCCTTTAGCAGCTTGAAATAATTCATCATGAAACGGATCATAAATCACTCCGACTTGAGGGACTCCATTAATTAATAACCCAATAGAAGCGGAAAAAAACGGATATTGGTGAGCAAAATTCGTGGTTCCATCTAAAGGGTCAATAGCCCAAAGATAGGGACTGGTCAAATCACCCAATTCCCCCGATTCTTCGGTTAAAATCCCATGGTCAGGGACATGACGTTCTAATATGGCTAAAATCGCCGCTTCCGACGCCTTATCCGCTTCGGTGACTAAATCCCCAGACCGTCCCTTTTCTTGAACATCGGTTAAATTTCCCAAATAGTATGTTAAAACAGCGCCCCCCGCCTGAGCAGCTAAGGTAGCAATATCTAAAAAAAACTGTAATTCGTTTTTAGTCATATTATTGGATGTCGGGTGTCGGGTGTCGGGTATCAGTTAACAGTTAACTAAGGAATAGTAGAATTACTCTGGGGTTGTTGCTGTCGAAATTCCGTTGGCGTTAAACCCATGGGTTGATCGGGGTTCCAAATGCCATTTCCCATGAGTCGGGCATATTCTTGAGCATAGTTAAACCGTTGACCATATTGAGTCTTAAAATTGGAAGTCATGGAGTTATAAATAGAGGATGTTTCCGCTAAAACATATCCCTCTTTCAGCAAATGTTCATTAATTAAAGTTCCGTCCATCCAGACATAGCCGGAGATGCGACCATAGCGATCTTTTGCGGTTAAATCTGCTTCTAATAGGATTTTTTTACCCTCACAAAGTTGTTTTAAATGTTGTTTAGCTCTGATTCCCCAAGGATCTTGTTTCAGGTCAGGGGCAATAATTCCAGCTAATCTAACCTGTTGCAATACCGGAATTTTACCCGTTTTATCGAGAATTTCCAGGGTTTGACCACTAATTACCCGTTCAACTTTGGTAAAAATGCCTTTAGGAAGGTCAGGTTGAGCACAACTGGTCAGCAGGATTAATAAACCCAATATTATCGCGCCATACCATTTTCCTCTAAACCTGAAATCCCATCGATTAGTCTTCGTCCAGGGGTAATCCGGTTTTAACTTTACCTTTACCAAAATAGCGTCCGAACTGAAGTTCATACACTTCATCCTCGTCTTGGGTTTCCACAACTAAATCGGAGCGGGGATAACTCACACAGAGCAACGCATATCCCTGTTTCTGCAAGTCCGGGGAGAGTCCCATGGCTTCCGATTGGTACAACTCCCCAGACAACACCCGCACCGCACAACTGGTACAGGCACCATTGCGACAGGAAAAGGGCAACTCTACCCCCTGATTTTCGGCACTTTGCAGAATATACCGATCTTCAGGAACGTTGATATAAAAACGCTCACCCGTCTGACGATAATGAATTTCTACCCGATGGGAACTGGTCATAAAAAAATTTTTCTGAGATCGTGTTGACTTTCCGAAATTTATGATAGTATATATTTTCGTGGGTAAAAATTAAATATTCCACCTGGAGAGGTGGCCGAGCGGTTGAAGGCGCGACACTGGAAATGTCGTTTAGGGGTGACTTTAACGAGGGTTCGAATCCCTCCCTCTCCGTTTTTATAATCAGGTAATGGGTAATACTTCGACTTCGCTCAGTAACAGGGTAATGGGTAATTACGAATTACGAATTACGAATTACGAATGGGTAATAGTACAAGTTTACTTCCCCTGCTCCCCCTGCTCCCCCTGCTCCCCCTGCCTGCTTTTGTTCGGACATTGCGATCGCCAGATCAGCAACAACCGAACCAAATCCTGTTAATAACTTTGATACCCTATATACAGGGAGCATACTATCCAAAAACGAGTAGCCTAGGGATAACTAACTGTATTGAGGAGAGGGGAAGAATGTCTGCGACTGACTATAAAGACTACTACACGACTTTAGGACTAAATAAAACCGCGACGGCTGATGATATTAAAAAAGCCTATCGGAAACTAGCCCGCAAATATCACCCGGACATGAATCCGGGGAATAAACAAGCTGAGGCCAGTTTTAAAGACGTCAACGAAGCCTATGAGGTGTTATCCGACGCCGATAAACGCCGCAAATATGATCAATTTGGTCAATATTGGAATCAAGCCGGAGCCACGGGTTGGCCGGGGGGTGCGGGTGCGGCTCAAGACGTTAGCGGATTTGATTTTGGTCAATTTAACAGTTTTGATGATTTTATTAATAGTCTTTTAGGTCGTGCCGCCACAGGTACAGGGGCTAGACCCGGAAGTAGTAGCAGTCGCAGTTATTCCTATCGGACTCAAACCGGAAACCCTTCTGGATTTGGGGGGAGTCCCTACGGTAATGATTTTGGTTCGGGATTTAACCCTCGTAACCCTTCCCCGGTCGCCGATACGGAAGCAATTATTACTCTAACTTTAGCTGAAGCCTTTCATGGGGTGCAGAAACGCTATTCCACCGGAGAGGTAACGATTCCGGCGGGGGTGAAACCGGGGAGCCGGATTCGAGTTCGAGGCCAAGGTCAACTCGACCCCTACAGTCAACAACGGGGGGATTTATACCTAAAAGTGGAAATTCAACCCCATAGTTTTTTTCAATTTGATGGGGATAATCTGGTTTGTGAAGTTCCTGTTACTCCCGATGAAATGGTTTTAGGGACATCAATTGAAATTCCGACGCCCGATGGGATGGTAACAATGAATATTCCGGCCGGAATTCGTTCGGGACAATCGTTGCGATTACGGGGCAAAGGATGGCCAAAACCCCAAGGTGGCGGGCGCACGGATCAATTAGTTAAAATTGTTGTTGTGCCACCAAAAGAAATTAGTCCTAGTGAACGGGAATATTATGAGAAAATCCGTGCTAGTCGCACGTTTAATCCCCGCAATAGTTTAAAAGACATCAAACTTTAAAAATTTTAAAACCGATCAGGAGAGATTGATCCCGATCGGTTTATGATATAAAATCCCATAAGTTATTTAACCTTTCTGTTTTTTTTGAAAGATGGAACTACTCACTGACCCATTGACAAGAAAGCCGGGAGTTTTCATCTTTCACCCAAAGGGCCACTAATTGTCCTTTTTTGGCAAGGCTTTTGCTTTGGGTCTCGGTCAGAATCGGAGTTTCTACGGTGGGTTTTTCCAGGTGGGGATGAGAACAGGGTTTTCTCCAGGCAAAATTGATAAACATTGTGTTTTGCTCCTTAAACTCTTTATATTCCTTTCTTAATTTAATTTTATCTTTTCTTCAGATTTTGTTATAAAAATGACAAATAATTTAGTAATCTTTAATAAATTTGAAACCTTTTGTAAAGATTAGGTAAAGATTACTGACTTTTAGTTTGTCTTGATCTTTTTATAGCAACCGCGCCTAGCTATTAGGACTACTTATCGGCTGTCATTACCGCCTTAGTGCGGTAATCCATGTCAATAGCGTTATGGCGACTGCTATATCCCCCAAAATACTTACTTTTGTATATTGACAAAACACACAAAATGTGTATACCAAGCCCTAAAAGCATCAAAGTCAGTAATTTTACTCATCGAACTTGTTAACTTTATGGATTTTCAAACCTTAGTAATATTGTCATAATAGGCGCACAGTAGCAAAGAGATGTGTCCTGTAGCTCCGAGATTATATCAATCCTCTTGAGTAACTTAGGGGAGCCGAATATAGACTCAATCTGGTAGCATCGCTCTTTGAAGATGTGGTAGCGGGTTCGTAAGTAGGGGTTAAAATCATACAAGGTCGGGCTTCCCGTTTTTGTAATATCTGATTCCCCCTACACTTTTTTTTTGATCTACCAAGGAATAGGGAATCATATAGAAAGTTCCAATCTATTGATACACTCAAAAAAGTGATCAATAATTGGTTTTTTATGTCTACTTATGATGTGATTATCATTGGTGCAGGCCATAACGGGTTAGTTTGTGCGGCCTATCTTCTCAAAGCTGGATATAGTGTTTTACTATTAGAAAAACGTTCCGTTCCTGGGGGTGCGGCCACAACGGAAGAAGTAATGGCAGAAGACGCCCCAGGATTTAAGTTTAACCTCTGTGCCATCGATCATGAATTTATCCATCTTGGCCCGGTGGTGCAGGAATTAGAATTAACTAAATATGGCTTAGATTATTTATATTGTGACCCGGTGGTGTTTTGTCCGCACCCCGATGGCCGATATTTTTTGGCCCATCGTTCCGTAGAAAAAACCTGTGCGGAAATTGCCCGATATAGTGAAAGAGATGCTCGGAAATATCAAGAATTTGTTGAATATTGGCAACGAATAATGAGTGCAGTTAGTCCTTTATTTAATGCTCCTCCGACTGCAATTATTGATATTGCTAAAAACTTTGATCGAGATTCTTTTCTGGATTTATTAGCCGTATTAGGAGGAACGGATAAAATCTTAGATTTTGTCAGAACTATGTTAATTAGTCCAGAGGATTTAATTAATGAATGGTTTGATACGGAAATTGTTAAAGCACCTCTGGCGAGATTAGCTTCTGAAATAGGCGCTCCTCCCTCTCAAAAAGGCATTTCTGTGGGGGCGAGTATGTTAGCCATGCGCCATGACCCCGGAATGTCTCGCCCTCGCGGTGGTACTGGGGCGTTAACTCAAGCTTTGGTCAATTTAGTTAAACATTTAGGAGGAGTTATCTTAACAGAAACTCCGGTACAAAAAATATTAATTGATGACGGTCGTGCCGTTGGAGTTCGGGTTTCAGACCATCAAGAATACCGTGCTAAACGGGGTGTGATTTCTAATATTGATGCTCGACGTTTATTTTTACAATGTGTTGATCCGACGGATATTGATGCTGCTGATCCGAATTTACGAGAACGATTAGAACGGAAAATTATTAATAATAATGAAACCATTCTTAAAATTGATTGTGCTTTATCAGAACCCCTACGATTTGATGGTTATAATCATCAAGATAGCTATTTAATCGGCTCAGTTTTAATTGCAGATTCGGTGAATCATGTTGAAAAAGCCCATAATTTATGTACCGTTGGAGAAATTCCCGATCAAGATCCTTCGGTTTATTTAGTTGTGCCAACGGTATTAGATCCCTCCATGGCTCCCGAAGGAAAACACACCTTATGGATTGAATTTTTTGCCCCTTATCAAATAGCAGGAGCCGAAGGAACGGGGTTAAATGGAACCGGATGGACGGATGAGTTAAAATATAAGGTAGCAGACCGGGTGCTCGATAAAATTGCTGAATACGCTCCTAATCTTAAGCATTCAGTTTTAGCCCGACGGGTGGAAAGTCCGGCGGAATTAGGAGAACGTTTAGGATCTTATAAAGGGAATTGCTATCATATTGATATGACTTTAGATCAAATGATTTTTTTCCGTCCCCTTCCCGAATTAGCTAATTATACGACCCCAATTCAAGGTTTATTTTTAACGGGTGCAGGAACTCATCCAGGGGGATCAATTTCAGGGATGCCTGGTAGGAATTGCGCTCGGGTATTTATCCAGACTCAAAAACCACTGAATCAAGTTTTAAAACAGACTCAAAATTCCCTCAAGTCTGTCTGGAGTCGATTCAGATAAAGCCGTATTTAAAGGATTAACGAGATCAACAAGAGGGCTAGATTAATATTTTTGATTGTTCCAATTCCTTGCTATAAAAGAAGTACAGTTAGCAACCCATCTCCCCAAATGTTATGAAGCCACCTGAAACCAGTTCCAATTCTATATTAATGAGTCCTCGGGAATTATTAGACCGTTATGCCGCCGGAAAACGGGGTTTTATTGGTGTGAATTTGCAAGGGGCTGATTTAAGGGGGGTTGTATTAAAAGGGATTTTACTTTGGCAAGCTAATCTCAAATCCGCTAATTTAAGTGGGGCAGATTTAACTAATGCTCATTTATTTGCTAACTTAATTCAAACCAATTTAAGTGGGGCGGATTTATCAAATACTAAACTAATTTATGCGGATTTAAGGAAGGCAGATTTAACCTGTGCTAAGTTATTTAAAACTAATCTAAAAGGCGCGGATTTAAGGGGGGCGGATTTAAGGGGGGCTAAGTTGATTTATGCTGATCTCGATGGTGCTAATTTAAAAGGTGCTAATTTAAAAGGGGTAATTTTATTTGCTGTGAATTTGAGTCAAGCCAATTTAGTCGGAACTGATTTAAGCGAAACTACCCTAATTAAAAGTGATACTAAGTCGGCTATTTTATCGGAATCTGAAGACAATCAAGATATCAAATCTTAAAGGTATAAGGGTTATTCAGCCTATACTTTTGTAAAAATTGTTGAAATATTTTATAGCAGTCGCCATCAGGCTGAGGAGGTGGATTACCGCCTTCAGGTAGTTATAACCACCAGGCGCGGTTGCTATATCTATTATAGCAAGAGGCAATAGGGAATAGGCAATGGGCAATCTCGCTATAGGTAAATACTTACTGTGAGCAGCTTTTAGCTTTCAAAAATGTCCTAATAGATGTGGCGACTGGTATAATATTCTATCCTTTGATCTTTGCTACAAATACTTGCTCGGGTGGCTAATCACTTTTTTATATTACCTATTACCTATTACCTATTACCTATTACCTATTCCCTATTACCTCTTACCTATTCCCTCTTATTATATTAATTTTGAGGTTTAATCCTAGATCAATAAAATTTAATTTTGCTCTATGATCTAATTGGATTTTTTACTAAAAGTTTACTTAACTATAGGCTGGAAAATTTGCCCAACTCTACAATTTAATCCGGTTAAGATTATTCACTTTTAACCTAGCAGTACCTATCCGATTACAAACGATTATCGCCAAAACAATCTCAAGTTGTGGTTTTCACCCTAGGACTATTCTCCCGACTATACCTAAAATTGGTCTGGGTAGGGTCTTCCCAGAGCAGAAGCGAATTCGGTGTCAACTGAGTTTTTAGCAGTGGGAGCAGCGAAAACCCAAAATTGTGAAAATTAGCTCATAAAACCGAGAACCTATGATAAAATCAAAAATTAGAGTTTTTTAGTTTTTTGGACTAATTGCTCAGGCTAAAACTGAATGGTTTTTGCAGGTGTGGTGGCTGCTCAGATGGATAACTGAAAATAGTTATAGCTGTGTTGTCGCTTCGCCGAATATCACATAGGATTGATCCTTAGTTCTGAAATAGAAATCGATAGAAATTAACACCTATTGACAGAAGTAGAATTTGGCATCAATCTTGAATTCACACTTAATTGATTAGGTTAAATTTGATATGGTACCCAGAGAATTTTTAAAGACCGTGGCGCTGAGAGTTGGAATTTCCGACAATGAACTTGAAGTCATGGCGCGGGCAATCCAAGGAGAACCGATGACCGCGATTTCCAAGCAATTAGGCGTTCGTAAGGATGCTTTGCAAAAGCGTTTGGGGGAAGTGTATAGGAAATTAAACATTAGTGGTGCAGGCCCCGGAAAGTTAGCCAAACTTCAGCAAAAATTACTCTCAGAATATCAAGCTGACGGTAATAATCAGGGCGGGCAAATTAATGGTCAATCCGGTCGCAAAAAGCGGTCTTTGAGTAGCCTTGATCCCCAGGGTTTTAGTAGTAATGTGGTGATTGATTGGGGGAGCGCGCCCAAATTGGGAGCTTTTTATGGCCGTTCGGAGGCCCTAGCCAACTTAAAACAAGGATTAGTCACCGAACGCGCTCACCTGATGATGTTGGAAGGGATGGGAGGAATTGGGAAAACCACCCTGGGGGTGAAATTAGTTCAGGAAATTGCCCCGGATTTTGACCAAGTGATTTGGCGATCGCTCCGAGACAAACCCTCACCGAGTGAGTTTATCGCCTCAGCTTTTCCCGCCCATTCTCAAGCTCCTTTAGATTGGGATGATTCGGAACAAATCGCCCAATTGTTAAAAAGCTTATCAGATTCTCGGTATTTGTTGGTGATTGATGAGGTAGAATATATCTCCCAACTCGGAAGTAAAGATGCGGCCTTCAAAAGTTATGAATCTTTATTTCAACAGATTAGTGAATCGTCCCATCGCAGTAGTGTTTTATTAATCGGTTGGGAATTTCCCGAGTCGTGGAAACAGTTTGCGTCTAAACCGTCTTTAGAATTAACCGGGTTATCGGAACAAGATGCTCAACAAATGGTTTTATTAGGTCAAGAAACCTTCTATTTAGATGGGAAATTCCTCTCGGAATTGATTCATTTATGTGGCGGGAATCCCTTGATTTTAAAATTATGGGCGGCGAAGATTCCTGATTTCACAATTAGAAATTTGACGAAACTGATCAAGCAAAATACCTTAGTAATTGAAGAACTGGTACGTCAAGCTCTGCGTTCGGAGGAGGAATTGTCGGAGCTAGAAATTCGTCTGGTTTGTTGGTTAGCGGTGAATCAAAAGTCTGCCACCTTGAGTGAGTTGGCAACGGATTTGATTCTTTCGGAAACGGAAGCCGAAGTGCAAACTTCCCTGGAGTTTTTAGTGGAGCGATCGCTCTTAGAAACCACCACTTCCACCTCGGCCATGGCCTATACGGTTAATAGTCATTTCCGTAAAGAAATCTGGTATCAGTTGATGGGTAAATCCTTTAATGAACTAGGTTATAAAAACTATTTAGAAGGGGAATTTCAATCGGCTAAAACCAATTTATTACAAGCCATTCGCTATCATGGGGCTTTAAGTGCGGGTCATTATAATTTAGGTTCGACCTATGAAAAGCTGGATCAGTTTGAAGAAGCTAGAAAACATTATCAAATTCTAGTTGATGTAGATAATAACCGAGCAGCCCAAGCGGCGGTTAATAATTTAGCCCGATTAGAAATTTTAGATGGCAAAACCGAGGAAGCCATTGATAAACTAGAAAACACCTTGGGACAGGTTAAGGATAAAGGAATTCGCGCCGCTTTACACAAGAATTTAGGCTGGGCTTATTTCTTAGAAAATAATCCGAAACAGGCTGAAGTTGAGTTACGTCAATCCTTAGAATTAAAAGAATCTAATGTGGTGGCTTACTATATTTTAGCTCAAGTTTTGGAAGCCCAAAACCGTCATAAACAAGCCTTAGCGTTTTGGAAAACCGCTTTGGAACAGGACGAATTGGATCAAAAATCTAATGGTGTTACCTGGCGTTTACCTGAATTACTAGCTTGGCGCATGACCGCCCGCCAACGCTTACCTAAATAATTACCCAAAGCCTCCTAACCCGAGTTCCCCGACTGGGGAAATCACAGTTATGGAGGCTTTATTGATCCTAGACTACTAGGTAGACTAGATGGAAAGCAATCGTTCAATGGTGCGTTGATTTTCGTCGGGACGACCCACGGTAATTCTCAGCCCTCCTCCGGTATGACGTACTAATGTTCCTTTGGTTTTTAATTGCTGCATGATCTGATTTAAGGCTTGATCGGAGTTTTGTTCATCGGTGAGTCTAATATAAATAAAATTAGCATCACTTCGCCAAATTTTGAGTTTTTTATGCTCAGATAAGGCATTAATTAAACGAGTCCGTTCGGCTAAAATTTCAGGGATAACAGTTAGTAAATTTTGACGGTTGTTTAAGGCTAATAACGCGGCGGTTTGTGTGAAACTGGGAAGATTATAGGGGAGCCGAACTTTTTCCAAAGCGGTAGTTAATTCGGGATGGGCGATCGCATATCCAGCCCGCAGGGAAGCTAACCGAAATGCTTTAGAAAATGTCCGTAAAATCACCCAATTAGGATGATTTTTTAACTCCTCAACTACGCTAGTTTGACTAAACTCAAAATAGGCTTCATCAATAACGACTAAAATTTGTTCAGGTAAACAACGCAACCAGTCTAATTCCTTTTCGGTTAAAGCATTCGCCGTTGGGGAATTAGGATGGACAACAAACACAACTCGAATGGGCGGGTTTTGGGCTGTTTCAATCGCTGTTTGAGCCGCGTTTAAGTCCATCTCAAAGGTGTCTGCATCCCGTCCTATACTAACAATTGGAATACCTAAAGTTTGAGCAATAATTCCATACATGGAGAAGGTAGGGTTAGCTACTAAAATCGAACCTTCTCCCCCTAAACAAGTGGCAATTAAGATTGATCGAATTAACTCATCCGACCCATTCCCCACGGAAATTTGCTCAGGATTGACAAGGGCTTCAGAATTAGAAATAATCTCATTAATATAATTAGCGATCGCAATTTTTAACGGAAAATGACTACCATCGGGATAACGATTAGTTTCAATTTCATGTTGATATGTCCAAGCCAGCTTTTGTTTTAACTCCTCCGGTAAATCATAGGGACATTCATTAGTATCTAAACGGTCTAATATTTGAGTCTCGATAGAACTTCCAGAATTGCCTCCGGGGTGAGGAGCATAGGCCTGAAGTCGGTTGAGATCGTTGCGGAGAAAAGACAGCATGGCGTTGAGGTAATTGTAATTTTTGCTGAAGTTTAGACAAAATCTATTATCCCTTAATTTATACAAGAATTGAGTCTAAGAAACAATATTTTTAGACCCTAATTTTTGCTAAACTATTCCTGATCCTGATTTAACTCCACTAATCAATCATTAATACTCCTAAAGCTAATTTACAAAGAGGGAATATCTTCAACACTTAATCCAGTTGCTTGAACAACTTGCTCTAAACTAAAACCCATTCGCAATAAATTTAAAGCAACTTCTTCTTTGCCTTCTAATTTTCCTTCTAGTTTGCCTTCTAATTTTCCTTCTAGTTTGCCTTCTAGTTTGCCTTCTAGTTTGCCTTCTAGTTTGCCTTCTAATTTGCCTTCTAGTTTGCCTTCTTGTAGAATTTCTTGATAAATGACTGAATTTCGCATAAGATCACTCCTTAAAAGTCTTTTCACTGTATCTTTATTTAAAACCAAACCCGCCAAAATTGCCGAAGCAGCAACGAGATTACTTTGAACCTGCTGATCAGTAATTCCCTCAATTACTTGAGCAACTTGACTTAATATCATGGTCGGATCATCGGTCTGACTAAGTACCGCAAAGGGTAACAATCCCGTTACATTCAAAAACCGTTCCGGCGGTTGTTCCCAAAGACGAATTACCTCAAACTGATGAGACGTATTCTCCAAATGAAAACTATTTTCTTGGACTAAAGTAGAATTAGTTCGACCCAGATAAATCACCACCTGACGCATGACTTTGTTAGGAAAACGGCGATAGACCCTTAATCGATAATCTAACATTCTAAAGGGGATTTTAGCATCGGGTTCGGTTTGAAATTCTGTGTGCAAAACCAGATCATCCGATTGTAGTAATATCAGAGAATCAGCCCGAATTGGTTCCAAGGATAACTCTTGGGGACTCAACTCAGTTAACGCAACGGGAGAACCCAACAACCAACTCGCCAAATCTTCAGAAAAATTTTCCGCCAGAAACTTGCAAATACTGTCAAACACCCCTGGTTATTCCTCCCCAATCATCTAATATATTCATTTTACAATGAATAATTTATAATATAAAGGTGAATAGGCGGATATTTCTGTTGATGAGGATATTTAGTTTCTAATTTCCGCTTTTAATAACCAAAAACCAGTAAAAGTCATCCCCGAATCATCCGGTTGAACTAATAGGAAATGTAATCCTTTTGCCAACTGTTTTCTAACTTCAAAGGTTTGACCTGCCTGCGTAACTTCCGAATCCTCAAAGGTTGCCATCACCCAACGATCAACTAAGCCAGATTCCAAGATTAACCCATTAGGAGAACCCGCCATATAATTGCAAGCAAAAGGTTTAATTTCCTCTAACCATCTGGCTAACCGCATGGATTTCTTACCCCCATTAATAATAATACCAGGAATAGCTACAACCGAAGCTAATCCCATATTTAGGGGTAAAAAATTATTGGGAATTTGTAGAACAGGAATGGGACGGTCGGCAAAAAAATCTTCCAAATTGCCCGCAGCAATACTTGCAAATTGCCAGCGATCACCCCATAATTGATCGGGTAATGGTAAAGGTGGCAGTTGATCTAATTTCAGAGGTTCATAGGATTCCCCTGTATAATATTCTGAGTCAGAATATTGTTTTGACCGTTCAGTTAACCATTGTTTTAAAGTCTGCGTATTTCTATCCGGTTCCACGACAATTTCTAAGACCTTGCCCGCCTTTTCTAAGAAACTTAAAGATTGGGGACGAAATACTTTAATTTTATCAGGTTTTTGAGTTAAAGTTAAGGGTCGCAACTGTTCAATTAACCAATTTGAATTAGCTTGGGACTGAGGACACATCGCTATCAACTCAACCTTCCGAGTTTCGTCACAGACTAACAACTCCCAAAGGGGTTGTCCGCTTGTATCCTTGAGGGGACGACGATAAAAATCAGCTTGCCAAATTACCATACACACAAAAAATCCTAATATTCTTGTTAAAAACTGTTTTCTATTTTCAATTCTAAGGTTAAGATTGATCAAATGAAGATTAACAGATGTCAGATTCCATTACTTAGGTTGCGGGTATCGGATTTCTGGTTATGATTCTAGCTCCTATTGACCCCCTTCTAATTATAAAGGGGATAATCTTAATTAATTGGGTTATACAACTATGAATCCTGCTTTGACACAATATGGTGAACGGATGTCCCATTTAACGGGAGTTCGTGCCATTATGAAAGATATTATTGAAACCTTAAGATCAGGAAAGGGAAAAGAGTTTATTAATTTAAGTGCAGGAAATCCGGTAATTTTACCAGAAGTGGAACAACTTTGGCGAGATTGTACGGCACAATTACTCTCAAGTCCTGAATATGGAGAAGTGGTTTGTCGGTATGGTTCTAGTCAGGGATATCAACCTTTTATTGATGTGATTGTCGAGGATTTTAATTCCCGTTATGGATTACAATTAACTGACCGTAATGTGTTAATTACTCCCGGGAGTCAATCGATTTATTTTTATGCGACTAATGCCTTTGGGGGATATACTACCGATGGCAAACTGAAAAAAGTTGTTTTGCCTTTGAGTCCTGATTATACCGGATATGGGGGAGTTAGTTTAATTCCTGAAGCGGTTTTTTCCTATCAACCTACCTTAGATATTGATGAAGTTAATCATCATTTTAAATATCGTCCTGATTTTAGTCAATTAATTATTGATGAAACCACGGGATGTGTTATATTTTCCCGTCCTTGTAATCCCAGTGGTAACGTTTTAACAGAAGAAGAAGTTAAAAAAATTGCCAATTTAGCGGCTAACTTTAATGTTCCTGTATTTATTGATTCTGCCTACGCGCCACCCTTTCCAGCCTTGAATTTTACCGAAATGAAACCAGTTTTTGGAGATAATATTATTCACTGTATTAGTTTATCAAAAGCGGGATTACCTGGGGAAAGATTAGGAATTGCGATCGGGAATGAAAGCACGATTCAAGTATTAGAAGCCTTTCAAACTAATATGTGTATTCATTCTCCCCGCTATGGACAGGCAATTGCGGCCCGTGCTATTGGTTCTGGAGCCTTATCAGAAATTGCCGCGGAGGTAATTCGTCCCTATTATCAACAGAAATTCACCGTGGTGGAAACCGCATTAAACCAAGCCATGCCCAAAAATTTACCCTGGTTTTTACATCGGGGCGAAGGAGCAATTTTTGCCTGGATGTGGTTTAAAGATTTACCGATGACTGATTGGGAACTGTATCAAAAATTAAAAGAAGTTGGGGTAATTGTGGTTCCTGGTAGTTCATTTTTCCCGGGTTTACAAGGAGAATGGAGTCATAAAAACCAATGTATTCGGATTAGTTTAACGGCTAAGGATGAGGAGATTACAGAAGGGATCAAACGGTTAGCAACGGTGATTGAACAGATTTATTAATCCTCTGAATAGGATTATTTGCTGTTTCGGTGGGAATTATTGCCAAATTTCTGTTAAATCTAATACAAATCCAGGTAAGATATTCTCACCGGATAAACTCAAGGGCTGTTGTAGAATTTCTATATCCTGATTTTGTCGATAAATACTAACGGTTTGATGTTTTCGATCAATTAACCAACCTAAACGTACACCGTTATCCATATATTCTTGCATTTTCTCCTGAAGTGCATTCAAATTATCGGTTTTAGAGCGTAATTCTAAGACAAAATCAGGAGAAATAGGGGCAAAACTTTGTTGTTGTTCTGGGGTTAGTTGTTGCCATCGTTTGTGACATATCCAAGCAGCATCAGGAGAACGATCAGCCCCATTGGGAAGATGAAACCCGGTGGAAGAATCAAAGGTTTTTCCTAATTTAGTTTGATGATTCCATAACCAAAGTTGTCCGTTGATATCTGAATTTTTAGATCCGGTATCACTTCCTGTAGGTGGCATAACAATTAATTCTCCAGTAACATTACGTTCTAATTTTAAATCGCGGTTAGCGATCGCAATTTCCCTAAATTGTTCAGGAGTTACGGTTAATTGAACCGTTGAGGGAATATTAACAGGTAATGTAGAGGATGATAGTACCATAGTTTTATCCTTAAACTTTAATTCCTATTATAAACCCCCCTAAAATAGTAAAGGGGGGAGGAGGGAAGCAAAAGATCAAAGTCCCCCTGGTTAAGCAGGGCTGTTTCATTCTTTGTAGGGGCAATCCCCCCGTGGTGGCCCCACCCC
>MNYZ01000005.1 GCA_001873365.1 Oscillatoriales cyanobacterium CG2_30_40_61
GGCAACGGTGATGACCTACTGTTTGGTGGTCAAAACGATGACTCCCTCCAAGGCGGTGACGCTAACGACAGCCTATTCGGAGATGTGGGCAACGATATCTTAGAAGGCAATGCCGGTGATGACCTGCTCTTGGGTGGAGAAGACCAAGACACTATCTCTGGTGGTGCAGATAATGACACCCTCTATGGCGGTCAAGGGAATGACCTTTTGGATGGAAATGAGGGCAATGATGTCCTATTCGGAGATTTAGGAGATGATACCCTTGATGGCGGTGAGGGTAGCGATATCTTAACCGGAGGTGAGGGAGATGACTGGTTAGTTGGAGCCGGGGGTGATGATGCTCTAACTGGTGGTGCGGGTAATGACCGCTTCTATCTGGCTGGTGGTTTTGGCAATGAGCTCATTACCGATTTTAATAACGGAGAAGATATTATCGCTTTAAACGGAGGCTTAACTTTTGAACAGTTACAAATTACCTCTTTTAACGGCTCGACTCTGATTAAAGTTGCCAGTAGTCAGCAACAGTTGGCTGAACTGTTGGGGGTCGATAGTAGCTTGATCGGTAGGAGTAATTTTGTTCTGGGATAACAGTCCTTGATGTGGAGACGCACCGTCGCACGTCTCTGCATTAATCTTTCCTGCAGTGCAGCCCAACCTTGATCAACCCCGTCAACACATCAACAGCTAACCACCTGTACGCTTCAAAAACTGTTAGGATGGATTTTTCAGCATTTTTTGATCAAACTGCGTAATTCTATGTCATCTTCGTTGGAATCTGTGGATATTACTGCTTCTGAGTCTGATTTAATCAAGGTCACTCTAGCGAAAAAAGTACAGACCTTGAGATTAGATAAAATTGAGCGTCATATTTTTATTTGTGCGGATCAGACTAAACCCCTCTGTTGCTCGAAAGAGAAAAGTTTAGAGGCGTGGGACTATTTGAAAAAACGATTAACTGAGTTAAAACTGGATCAAGTCACAGAGGGTAAACCCAGTTGCACCTTTAGAACTAAGACAAATTGTCTGCGTGTTTGTACTCATGGCCCTATTTTAGTAGTTTATCCCGATGGGGTTTGGTATCATTCCGCAACACCAGAGGTAATTGAACGGATTCTTCAAGAACATATTTTTGGTTCTCAAGTGGTGCAAGAGTATGCGTTTTTAACCCATGCTCTACCCCATGACTTTTCCTAATCCCCATTCGGGTTAGGGATTAGACAACAGATCTGTTAAAACTTTAAATGTTTTTTTCGTCAGTATTTTTAACTTAAGCAGGTTGTATTTCCGGTATAATCGATTTGGGATAAATTGTTGACTAATCTATTATACTTGCGAATAGATCTATATTTGGGTGATATCTCTTGATCGGAAATAAACGTCTAAACAGATATCACCAAACCAGATATCAAAAATTGACCTTAATGTTGTTGTTGGATTCGACCTTGGAACAGGTTTTAAATGAAGGATAGGAATAGGAACGGAGAGCAAAAACGACTCATGCTTGTGGATGATGACCCTAACCTGATTTTATTGGTCAGGGACTATTTGGAGTTTAGGGGATATGATGTCGTCACGGCAGAGAACGGTGTAATAGCCCTAGAAATTCTCGATGATGAACTTCCTGATCTGATGATCTGCGATATTATGATGCCAGAAATGGATGGTTATAGTCTGGTGAAAAAAATTCGAGAAGACCCTCGCACCGTCAGGATTCCGGTTCTGTTTTTATCGGCTAAAGGTCAAAGTCAGGATAAGGTTAAAGGCTTAAATACCGGAGCCGATGTCTATATTGTCAAACCCTTTGAGCCGGAAGAATTAGTGGCTCAAGTCGAGTCTTCCCTGCGCCAAGCATCCCGTTTGACCAGCCGACAAGGAGCCAATATTGATAGTAATGGCCCGAAACTGCGGGTGCGTCGGAATATACAACTTACCCCAACGGAGTTAAGGGTTGTTCGTTTAGTCACCCAAGGTTTAGCAAATCGTGATATTGCTAGAATTATGAAAATCAGTCAACGTACTATTGAAAGCCATGTCAGTAATATGTTGGGAAAAACTGGCCTCCATAATCGCACGGAACTCGCACGATGGGCGCTAGAAAGTAAAAAATTCTAGCTCCATCAGTTACCAAATCCCGGTCTGGCCTTCGGAAAAATGTTAGATGAGTTTCTCCATCAGGGCATATACACTTTCAGGGTTTTCCAGAACTTTTGCCAAAAAGGCTGAGATTATTGTAAATTTTCGTTAAACATATAATTAAATATAATCATATATGGTATTTTATAAACATAAAATTATATGAATCACCAAGATATATTAGTGTTGACTGCCAAATTAATGCAGTAGGATCGGATTATATCTTTACATCTATCGAATAAAATGTTGATGGCGAGACAATAGCCTTTGTTCAGGCCTATACTTTATTGGATTATCGATGTTAAGATAGAACATTTAGATTAAATTCATTTCTACAAATATTAGGTCTTAATTTTCTATGCCTAACGTAAAAAACCGTCTTTCTATTTTTGTGGACGGTAACAATATGTTCTATGCTCAACAAAAAAATGGTTGGTTTTTTGATCCCCGAAGGGTTTTGACCTATTTCAAAACAGAACAAGTGGATATCACCCTAGTCAATGCCTTTTGGTATACAGGACTTAAAGACCCCCAAGATCAACGAGGATTCCGAGATGCTCTGATCAGTCTAGGTTATACAGTTCGGACTAAAATTCTCAAAGAATACTACGATGATAGTTCGGGTCGGTATTCCCAAAAAGCGAATTTAGATATTGAAATTGTTGTAGATATGTTTAATACCGTAGAACAATATGATCGGGTCGTCCTCTTTAGTGGAGATGGGGACTTTGAACGAGCGATTGAACTGTTACGATCTAAAAATACTCATATTACCGTTGTTTCTACAGAAGGAATGATCGCCAGAGAACTCCGTAATGCAACGGATCGTTATATCGATCTTAACGATATTCGAGAACAGATTGAAAAAACTGATTATTAATCAGTCAACAGTCAATCGTCCATAAATCAAGGCTTACAAGGAGATTTTATCTTATGAAATTTCAACCTAACCCCGACCGCATTATTATTTTTGATACGACCTTGCGCGATGGCGAACAGTGTCCGGGGGCTACCCTGAATGTGGATGAAAAGTTGGTAATTGCTCGACAATTGGCCCGTTTAGGGGTGGATGTAATCGAAGCGGGATTTGCGATCGCCAGTCATGGGGATTTTGATGCAGTTTCTCGAATTGCAGAAGCCGTAGGTACGGAAGATGGCCCGGTGATTTGCAGTTTAGCCCGATCTGTGAAAGGAGATATTGAAGCGGCGGCTAAGGCGGTTTCTCCAGCTTTCCATCGTCGGATTCATACCTTTATTGCGACTAGCGATATTCATTTACAATATAAATTGAAAAAAACCCGGTCTGAGGTGTTGGATATTACCTCGGAAATGGTCGCCTATGCTAAATCCTTTGTCGATGATATTGAATTTTCTCCCGAAGACGCCGGACGCTCTGACCCGGAATTTTTGTATCAAGTTTTGGAGCGAGCGATCGCAGCCGGAGCCACCACCGTTAATATCCCAGATACCGTCGGTTATACCACCCCGGCGGAATTTGGGGCGATCATTAAAGGGATTAAAGAAAATGTCCCCAATATCGATCAAGCAATTATTTCCGTCCATGGTCATAATGATTTGGGTTTGGCCGTGGCTAATTTCTTAGAGGCGGTGAAAAATGGGGCGCGTCAGTTGGAATGTACAATTAATGGCATCGGAGAACGGGCGGGAAATGCCGCCTTAGAAGAACTGGTAATGGCTTTGCACGTCCGTCGCCAGTATTTTAATCCTTTTTTGGGTCGAGAGCCAGAATCAGAAGCCTCCTTGACCAATATTGACACCCGCCAAATTTATAAAACCTCTCGTTTGGTTTCTAACTTGACCGGGATGTTAGTCCAACCGAATAAGGCGATTGTTGGGGCGAATGCCTTTGCCCATGAGTCGGGGATTCATCAAGACGGGATCTTGAAGCATAAACGCACCTATGAAATTATGGATGCTCAATCGATTGGGTTGAATGACAACCTGATGGTTTTGGGCAAACATTCCGGGCGCCATGCCTTCCAATCTCGGATGCGGGAGTTGGGATTTGAGTTAACCGACCCGGAGGTGAATAAGGCGTTTATCCGGTTTAAGGAATTGGCGGATAAGAAAAAAGAAATCACCGATTGGGATTTGGAAGCGATTGTTAAGGATGAAATTCAACAAACCCCGGAATTATTCCATTTGGAATTTGTCCAGGTTTCCTGTGGAAATCAAGCCCGTCCCACGGCTACGGTCACAGTCCGTACCCCCGATGGTCAGGAATTAACCGATGCGGCGATTGGGACTGGCCCGGTGGATGCGGTCTATCAGGCGATTAACCGAGTCGCCAATGTGCCTAATCAGTTAATTGAGTTTTCTGTACAGTCGGTGACGGCGGGAATTGATGCCATTGGAGAGGTGACGATTCGGTTACGTTATCAAGACCGGGTGTTTTCCGGTCATGCGGCTAATACCGATATTATTGTAGCCTCGGCTCAGGCTTATTTAAATGCCCTGAATCGTTTGTCTGCTTATATTCAGACTCAAACTACACCCGGGTCTCAAGAAGTGGTACAAAGTTCGGTAAGTTAATTAGAAGGGAGTTGGCGGTTAATTTTCACCCGTCAACTTTCAACTCATAACCCTAAATTTGATGAATCCAGAACCTTCGGAACAAGAGAAAAAGATTAAACAGGAAATGTTGTTGCAATATGAAGCAGCAACCATGAAAACCAAAAAAATCTTTATTGTGGTGATGGCAATTGTGGCTTTAGTTTTAGCTGGGTTAGGATTATTAACCTTTAAAAAAGCTAAAACGATTAATACCCCGGTGGAAAGAATACAAAATTAATCTTCAGTGGAGTTGTTTGGTTTTAGCTTTTTCAGCAATTGCTAATGGCTGTGTGTTGTGCTGTTTGAGGGGAATTTTTATCCTAATCTTAAATAATTATCCTTTCTTAAAATTAACATTTTGTAGTGAGCCCTAAAGGGCTTACTACTGCTTTAGATAAAAAAATGTTCAAAATTCAATCTCTTGAACTTTGAACATTAATAAAATTTGTTAGCTTTCCAACTAATAACTAACTCCACATTCCTACACTTTTAGTGGGTTGGTTCATGAAAGGGGGAAGAGCGGAACCAGAATCAGAGGGAATTGTAGGAGAAGCATATTCGGTCGTGGGAACCCCACCTTTTGATTCAATGTCCGGTTCATCGGAACAAAATTCTAAACAAATCCGAAACTTTCCAGTTTTCCAAGATTGACCCGGACGCAAGAGTTGACAATCAATTCCTTCCTTAAATAAATTTTCTTCCTCTAATTTAGATTCCATAATCGACAGAAATTCACTGGCTTTAAAAGTACATTGAAACATCAATGCACTTTCGCTAGTATTAATCACATCATCATCATTGAGAATAGAGGTAAAATCACTCATGTTTATGTCCTGAAAATTGTATTTTGTACTAGGGATTAACCGATTTAGAAAAACCAACCGTAGGAATGTAAACCTTTTCCTAATAGATTAACTCCTAAATAGCAGACCCAGACCACCACAAACCCCGTGGCGGCTAAAATAGCAGGTTTTCGACCTTGCCAACCGCGAGTAATTCTGGCGTGTAAATAAGCCGCAAACACTAACCAAGTAATTAAAGCCCAAGTTTCTTTGGGATCCCAACTCCAATAGGAACCCCAAGCTTCATTGGCCCAGACTCCCCCGGAAATAATTCCGATGGTTAACAGGGGAAATCCTAATCCAATAATCCGATAACTGATATTGTCAATGGTTTCCACTAAAGTTAATCGCTGGGGGGAAAGCAGGGTAAGTGATTCGCTGGTTGTCGTTTTGACGAACTCTAACACAGCCGTTGTGCTATTACCATTGGTCGTTAACCCTTTGGGGTGGGACTCCGCTAGGATTTCTGGAGCGTAATTAATGATCTTACTAACGGGTTGATGATGATTTCGGGAAATCCGAGTTCCTAAAGAACTTCCACTTAACTCGATTTCCTGTCCCCGGGTGAGAATTAAAAAGGCGATCGCTAACAGAGATCCCACCATTAAGGTGGCATAACTCAACATCATGACGCTAACGTGCATCATTAACCAATTGGACTTCAATGCTGGGACAAGGGGTTCAGCGACCCGCATTTGGGCGGGTAACTTCAGGGTAGCAAAGGCGGCAATTCCCATCGCTACTGGAGAGGTGACCACCCCAACTAAGCGACTCCGACTCATTTGTTCAGCAATTAGATGAATCGCGGTTAAACCCCAAGTTAGGAAAAACAAGGATTCATAGAGATTACTAATCGGGAAGTAACCCGCTTCAATCCATCTCGCCCCTAATAGGGCCGCAATAGAGAGATTGGCGATCGCCATGGACGCCGTGCCCAACACCCACAAATAGGGAAGATTAGGAAACGCCGCCCCCACCCAATACAACAATAGGGTGATCAACAAAATGGCAAAAGAAATATTATCTAATCCATTCTGGAGTACAACCAGATTCATGAACGATTCTCCTGGTAACGGTATGGATTAACGACTTTTTTTAACTTTATCTTAAATCTCGCCCTATACCCTAATCGGATAGGTTAGGCTAGAGTAAGATTTCATATTATTAGGGTTGCAGATAATCTGTAAACCTTGTCCTATTCGTATTTTAGCTTGATCAGAAAAACTTATGACCAACTCAGACAGTCAAATCACCCCGACCTATGTACAAGAAGATATACAAGAAATTCTCTATATTGCTATTTCTCGTAAACAAGATAACGAGGAAATGACTCGTCAAGAATTGTTAGACATTGCCAAAGATTTAGGAATTTCTCCCCTGGATTTAGAATTGGCTGAACAGCAATGGAAGTTACAAAAACAAGAAGCTAATGAAAAGTTAGTTTTTAACGTCTATCGCCAAAATCGACTCAAACAAAATCTGATTCAATTTGGGATTGTTAACTCTTTCTTAATTTTAATTAACCTGGTGATTTGGCATGGAATCGGATTTGCAGCTTTTGTATTTTTAACCTGGGGATTGTTTTTAACCCTGAGAGCTTGGAAAACCTATCAATTAGAAGGAGAGGATTATGAAGTGGCATTCAAAGCCTGGAAATTGAAAAAAAATGTTGGTAAATCAATTAATGCTTTTACCGATAAGGTATTAAAAGGATTGCAGTCTTAAACTTGGAGCGGGTTTGTAGGGGTTTGGTCTTGTTCGTCAACCCCAAATTGGGTTCATCCAGTATTTCTTCCGATTCAAACTGATGGGATAAATTCAGCCAATACAAAAGTGCAAATAAATGTTGCAAACCTACCCATTTTCTAAATTTTCCCCCTATAATAGTCAGTATAGAAGCCTAAATCATTGAGTTGAGGTGGGGAAGTATGAATATTTTACGGTCTGTTAAAGAAATGATCGACTATTTAACTGAAGCAGCCGGACGTATGTTTACGGTTGGTGATGATATGTACCCCTCAGTCGGTGTACAACCTTTTGAAGCCAAACCCAGCAAAGATCGCAATTTGAAACACTAAGAATAATTGTGATTAAATATTATGATGTGTTTCCAAATCTACTTAAATCCCTCATCGACTCCTCTGGGGGATTTATGATTATTTAGGTAATAAAATAAAGATTGTTGAGATATTTTTTAATCAAAAAATTGCGGTCGATGAATGATTTTATCAAGTAGCGACCGCTTTTTCTTTACTGTTTCTGACCCGACGCATGAAACATCCGTACCCCGGCTCCCCCTGCTTTTTAATCCTCTTCCTTCGGCCCGAATACCATTTGTACCACCATGGTTTCTCCTCCCTCTTGATGATATCGATCAGCCCATTGTCGAATAATTTCATCTAATTCTTCAATGGCTCGATCAATGCGTTCCGGGGGGACATCTAATTCTTCTAAAACCCTCATTACCCTGGGTTGACGTTCCGCCCAGTCCTTCATTAATCTAAAATATCTGGCTGTATCTTCCACCATAATAAAAGTTCTTTCCTCCTGATCTTCAGGGGAATAGGTGGCACGGTTGAGGGCATAAAAGGGCATTCCCCAAGGGGAGTCAATTTTGATTACGGTTTCAGAATAGGTTAAACGGCGTTTAATATGTTCGGCTAGGGCTTCACTTAAAGGCATTCTCCGATTCGGTTCTAAATCTTCCTGAGAACGGGTATGTAAAAAATCAATTAATTCCATAAATTGAAAGGAATTAATTAATTGAGCATCGGGTAAATATTGAGGAAGTTTATTTTCAATTATCCGCTTTTCTTCTTGAGTTAAACTACTACCTGAAATCCGAGATCTTCCCGGTTGCCAAGGATAATGTTCTAACCAAACATAGGGAAATTGAATCAAATATCGAGGTTCTTGAGACCCCAACATTTTTAATAGTTTGCCTTCGGTGAGAGCCTGTTGAACTTCTTCAACAATCACCTTAACTCGCTTGGGTTCAATATGGTGCAGGTGTCCTGTCATTCTCAGGTTTTTTCCCTGTTCCATATAGGTCATATAGATAGCGCATTTCGCCGCCGTAGCAGCCGCATCGAGGAACGCCCCATGTCGATGTCCACTGGTTCGCATGGCGCTAAAAGCCAGATGTAATAGAATCTGATCCATCGCACTGGGGCTAAGACTTTTGATCAGATCGGTGTCTTTTGTCATAGAAACCTCATAGAAATTTAGAAACGAGCGTGGCTTTAGCCCTGAACAGAAAAGAGACTGAAGCGATTCCAGTCACCTACAAAATGCTCAAGTTGATCACAGCAACAAACCAACGACTGCACCGCTCATGAGTCGGTAGGCACTTTTGCATTGTTGATTAGCCTATCAAAATTAAGTAGATTATTTAGCACCCTTGGCACTCAGGGTTCCAATATTAATTGATCGATCACACAAGTCTATTCTATCTTATAATATCGTTCGCAACAGCTTATTAGGCTCCATATTGCCGATTAGATTAATTGGGGTGAACACATCAAAGATCAAAAACACCCAAAAGCCGAAAAAACCATTAAACTCCCCAGCCTAATGCAGATAGCTGGAGAGGTTAATGGATAAAACTTGCTAGATTAGGAGCGATTCATCTGATTTGCCATATCTGTGAACATCGCCAGACTCGGCCCTGGACGACGACGGGGGGTGGAGGCTTGGGGCATTAAATATTCCGTAGAAAAGTTCATCCCAGCAGGGGTTTTGACCTGGGTATTCAGGGGGGTGGGTTCCTTGACAGGGGTCGGTTGAGGGGGAGGAGGAGCAACGGTCTTGGTTTTTGCTTCAGCTTTTGCTGGTTTTGCTGATGCTGCTTGAGGTGCTGCTTGAGGTGCTGCTTGAGGTGCTGCTTGAGGTGCTGCTTGAGGTGCTGCTTTAGGTGCTGCTTTAGGTGCGGCTGGGGGTGCTTGTTTATCTTGAGCATCGCCAAACTCTAAATAATAGTCATCTTTTTTCTTAGAACCGAAAATTTTATTTAACATTATGCTTACTCCGTCGGTATTTTTAGGAAGTTGAAAGCTTTAAGCCCTGAATTCAGACTAGGGAAAAATGAAAGATTTGTCTATAAAAATTTACATATTGTTACATTTTGTTTGAACAAAAACCACCGATTTCCCCAGGTTTAGGCAAAAAATATCTCATTTGTTTGCATTTATTAACAGATTTCTCAGAATAGGAGTGAGCCGTTGATCAGTAACCAGTTTCAGGACTGTCCTCTAGGTGAATCTGCAATCTCCCGTGATAGTCTAAATTGGACAGGACTTACGCACCCAACCAAAGAAACCGGGTTTTTTTACGAAAATACTGCGTTGTGACCCACATATTTTCTAAAAAACCCGGTTTCTCGGGCCCCATGCGTAAGTCCTATTGGAACTAACTTAATCCCATTTTAAATCCGATGAATAATAGCAACCCTCGTAATCCGGTTTTATTGATTCACGGTATATTTGATACCAAAGCAATTTTTAAAACCATGACCGCCCATCTAACTAAAAAGGGATGGGATATTCATAGTCTGAATCTGATTCCTAATGATGGTCGATTTGGGTTAGAAGCCTTAGCTCAACAAATTGCAACCTATATAACCCAAACCTTCCCCCCCGAACAACCGATTGATTTAATCGGGTTTAGTATGGGAGGAATTATTAGTCGTTATTATGTCCAACGCTTGGGAGGAATTGAACGAGTTCAACGTCTGATCACGATCTCCTCCCCCCATCACGGCACTTTAACGGGATATCTTTACCCGACCTTAGCCGCCTCCCAAATGCGTTCTAATAGTCCGTTTTTACAAGACTTAAATCGGGATTTAGAAATCCTAAACTCGATCAATTTTACCTCAATTTGGACACCTTTGGATGGGATGATTGTCCCGGCCCAAAGTTCCCAAATGCCTATTGGTCAAGAATTCACAGTTAATGTTTTTCTTCATGCTTGGATGGTGACTGATCCTAAGAGTTTAGCATTAGTTGAGAAAGCCCTAAATTCACCCCTAAAAACCTTGACCAGTCCGGTGTCACCCGCTACCATTTAAGCTGATAAAGGGTTTAAATCTTGAAACTCAGTTAACCCAAAATACTTTGTAATAGCAACCAAACATTTAGCCCAACGATAATAATAGCAACTAACCAAGCTAGAGATTTTAGCCATAGGGGATTTACAAACTCTCCCATTAAGTTACGGTTACTTGTAAACATCACCAAGGGAATCACTGCAAACGGTAACTGCAAGCCAAGGATAACTTGACTAAGAATTATCAGGCGGGTTGTGCTATTTTCCCCAAAAATAATAATTGCAATCAACGCTGGAATAACAGCAAGCAGACGGGTAATTAAACGCCGTAACCATGATGGAAGGCGAAATTGTAAAAAGCCTTCCATCACAATTTGCCCAGCCAGAGTTGCAGTTAGTGTCGAACTTTGCCCGGAAGCAAGTAAGGCAATACCAAAAATAGCACTAGCAGCACTAACGCCTAACAATGGTGAAAGTAATTTGTAAGCATCTTGAATTTCCGCCACATTCTGATTACCAGAAAAATGAAATGTGGCGGCAGACACAATTAAAATCGCTGAGTTGATAAACAGTGCCAACGATAGGGCAAAAGTTGAATCAATTGTGCTGAACTTAATTGCTTCCCATCTTTTTTCAGGAGTTGGTTGCCAATCGCGTGTTTGCACAATAGATGAGTGTAAATATAAGTTGTGAGGCATGACTGTTGCCCCTAAAATACCAATGGCAATGTACAGCATTTTTGGATTCTGTAAAATTTCTTTCTTGGGCAGATATCCTAACAAAATCTCCCCTATATCTGGTTGGGAGAACAGAATTTCTGCTGTGAAACAGATGCCTACGGTTGTTACCAGCATGATTACTAAGGCTTCTGTATAGCGAAAGCCCTTACTTTGAAGGAATAGCAATACCAGGACATCCAGCGCAGTGATGCACACACCCCATACCAAGGGAATGCCGAATAAAAGTTGCAGGGCGATCGCACTTCCCAGTAATTCTGCCAAGTCACAAGCTGCGATCGCAATCTCACATAGTATCCACAAACAGAAGTTAACCCTTGGATTGAAATAGTCCCGACAAGCCTGTGCCAAATCCCGCCCCGTAGCAACACCCAAACGTACACACAAAGATTGCAGTAATATTGCCATCAGGTTTGACAGCAGGATCACTGTTAACAGAGTATAACCAAACTTTGATCCCCCGGCGATATCTGTTGCCCAGTTTCCCGGGTCTATGTATCCAACGGAAACCAGATACCCTGGCCCTGCATAGGCCAGCATCTTAGGCCAAAAGCTTTTAGTGTTGGGAATTTTAATACTACGGTGAACTTCAGGGAGGCTAGGGTCGTTTTCGGGGCGAGTCATTTGTTTTTGGGAAAAATATTTTCATATTCTTCTCATAATCTCATGTTTTTTTGATGTAGATGATTTTTGTCAATTGTTTAAACCCTGATTAGTACAAATGTTATTGCCAGAAGTGGTGGGTTAAAACCCACCAAAAACTCGCTTAACTTTAAACGTCTCCCACCTGGGCGTATTGATTACAGCCAAACACGGCTTCAGGATGACAGTAATATTTGAATTCTAATAGATTAGAAAACGGATCTTCTAAGAAAAAAGTCCGGTGTTCCGTGGGTAAACCGGGGAAACGGCGTTTGGGCTCTTGGTAGAATTTCAGGTGTTTTTGTTGAGCCGCTTCTAAGAGGGTTTCCCAGTCCGTCTCGGAAGTAAAAATTAAGCCAAAGTGTCGGGGATAAATCCCATTTTGGGGTGTGAGGGGTTCTTGACTGACATGGGCGACAATTTGATGCCCGTAAAGGTTCATAATTATAGAATTGCGGCTTTCTCGGCCAATTTCGCAGCCTAACCCCTCGCCATAAAAGGCTTTTGTTTCTTCGATATTGTTCACGGGAAAGGCAAGATGGAATAAAGTTTTGTTCATGGTTTTGAGATCCGATTATGATTTATGAATTAGTGTGGCTTAATCCTTGGGTATTTGTGATCGCTTTAAATACAGTTTTAATTAGTTTAGGGGTGATTGCCGCTAAAAAGTTATTAACCCCCGCCGGATGGATTCATGCTTGGATTTTAGGGGTGTTAATTTGGGGGTGTTTGGGTTGGCGGGGTTATCTAATTGTGGTGTTTTATTTTTTAGTGGGATCGGGTGTAACTCGCATTGGCAAAGCCCAAAAGGAAGCCGCTGGAATTGCCGAAAAACGCGGGGGTGCTCGGGGGCCAGAAAATGTCTGGGGTTCGGCTTTAACGGGGATGTTATGCGGGTTAGGGGTCTTTTTCCTGCAATTCTTTTTTCCTGATGTTGTGGTAATACAATCTTGGATACCGCTATTAATATTAGGATATGTTGCCAGTTTTAGTACCAAATTATCTGATACCTGTGGTAGCGAAATTGGCAAAGCCTACGGTCAAAAGACTTTTTTAATTACTACCTTAAAACCCGTTCCTAGAGGCACAGAAGGGGCGGTAAGTTTAGAAGGAACCTTGGCGGGGGTCGGGGCTTCTATTGTGGTTTCTGTCTTGGCTTGGAGTATCGGTTTAATTGATATTTGGGGAATTATTTGGAGTGTAATTGCGGCGTTTGTTGCGACTAATTTGGAAAGTGTGATTGGTGCAACCTTACAAACCCAATGGAGATGGTTAACCAATGAAATTGTTAATTTTATTAATACTTTAATTGGGGCAATTACCGCGATTTTTTTAGCCTATCTTTGGCAATTGTTTTAAGGATTTCGGCGGTGGGAGCAATTGATTAATTGTTCCTACTGCGGGGAAAATTTAACGATTCATTTGACGATTAACAGTATCAATTTTTTTAACAAAATAATCCTCACGGTATTTTAACTGTTGGGCTAATCCTAGTCCTTGTTGGAAGGCTGCGATCGCGGATTGATAGGCTTTTTGTGATAAATAAATATCCCCGATTTGATCATAAGCATTCATCATTCCATAATAATTATACCCTTGTTGATTAACTAAAACTTGGGCTTGATAAATGTCTAAAGCCGTTTTAATTTGATTTTGAGATCGATAGAGTTTACCCAGTCTCCCTAAGGCTTCACTGGCATTATCAAACTGTTGAATAGAGGTAGCAATACTATAGGCTTCTTGATAGGTTGCTCCCGCCTGTTCAAATTGTCCTAATTTTTCATAATTTCCCCCAATACCTAATTTAATTTCTGGAATAGCTAATAAATTTTGCTGAGTTACATAATAACCCACCAGTCTTTCTTTCACAGCAATAGCCTTTAAATATTCTGCAATTTGTTCATAAATAAAAGCTAATTGTTGTAGCGATCGCACCTGACTCGCCGGGGGTGTGGGGTTAGGATTTTCGGCCGTAGCGGGTTGGGGTTGAGTAGGTAGAATATCCCCATTAATGGCGCGGATTTCCTGTTGTAATTCTAATAGTTTCTCATAGGTTTCTGCTGCATTGGGATAGTCTAACCACATCATATAAATTTGAGCAATTTCGTTTAAATATTGTTCTTCTGCTAAAATATTATCACTTTGATTAGCAGTAGCTAATAAAGATTCATAGACAATTAAAGCCTGATTTTTAGCTCTAATATTCTTAAATGTTAATCCCAAGGATTCCCATAATTTAAGATCATTAATCTTTTCCGTATTAAGTTTTTGTACAATTTGATCAAGACGTTCTGTGATAAACTTTATATATAGTCGTTGACTATTATTCCAAGCAATTAAACCGATACGATTTAAAGCAGCAATTTCTGGAGCTAATCCAAAATAACGACGAATTCTTAACTCTCGATTCCATAATTCAAAAGCCCCCGGAATATTTCCAGCAGCTAATAATCCTGTAGCTTCTGCATTGAGTTTAACTAATTCAGGTTCTAATATTTGTTGTTGACTTTGACCTAAAACTTCACCATCACGAGGAGGAGAAGGGAGTAAAGGATCGGGATCTTTGCTAAATAATGGGTTAGGAGAAAAATCATCTAACAGGGGTTTTTCTGGTTCGGTTGGTTTGGGTTTTTGAGCGATCGCAACTTCCAGATTAACCCCACCTGATAATAGAATAAAAACCGGGATTAAAATAAAGTTTAGTCTTTGAATACTGCGAGTTTTTAGATTAATCATAAAATTAAAGCCTTAATATTTAAAATATAATCTATTATTGTATAACTATTTTTCCCCTTTTGCAAACCATCAAATCAGTTTTGCTGGGCTGAATTGACCGAAAAAGCAATAATATGGGATAATCAGAATCGGAGCGTTAGGGAGGAGAGAAAGTTGAAAGTTTGGAAAAAATGGGTTAAAAGTCTGATGGTTTTAGGCTGTAGCTTTGTGTTTTTAACAGCTTGTTCGGTTCCCCAAGTATCGGCGGAATCTCGAATGTTTATTGATTTATCTCTAAACTTTTTAGGGAAGTATGAACTCTCAAAATCTATTATATTTGATAATCAACCCGTCGGTAATTTCTCGTCCCTAACCTACAAAATACCCGGTTATGGAAGCCCAACAGATGAAGGAATTAGGTTTTATGGGTTAACAGATTCTCTAGGAAAATTTTATACTTTTAAAGTTGATTTAAACCCGGCTGAACCCACGAATTTTAAAGATATTACCCTAGAAAATTCAACCCTGATTAAAAATCAACAAAATCAGCCCCTATATCCCGATAGTATTGCTTTTTCTCCTCGAAATTCCGTTTTTATTGCAACAGAAAATTTAGAAAATTCCGAGGTTCCTCCATCCATTGCTGAATATGATTTAACCACCGGACAATTAAAAAATACAGTTCCCCTTTCCTCCTTTTATCTTCCTCAATTCCAAGACTCTGAACAAATTCGAGGAATAGAACCCCAATTCGGCTTTAAAGGCTTAACTATTTCTCCCGATGGGTTTAGTCCCGATGGTCGAGATCCCTTTCGGTTATTTACTGTCACCGAAAAACCATTAATTCAAGATCGAGATCCAGAGGATGAAACTAAATTAAGATTATTGCATTATGTAATAGCAGATAGAGCCTCTTTTTTAGTTTCAGAAACCCTATATCTTTTAGATAAAAGCTCTCAAAATTTAGTTAATATTGTCGCCGGTCAAAGCGGAAGTTTTCTAAGTTTAGAACAATCATCAGACAGTGGAAAAATTTATCAATTATTCACCGGAGATGCAACGGATACCTCCCGCATTGCGAGTTTAAAAGGAGACCTCAGCAAAATCCAACCCGTGCGCAAAAAACTATTATTAGATTTACAAGACCTAGGAATAACTGTTCCCAATTTAACCGGAATGACCCTAGGATCTCGTTTACCCGATGGAAGTCAAAGCTTAGTGATTTTGAATCATCAAAATGATGGAACTGAGTTTTTATTATTCAGTTTGAGATCAGATAATATCAGAGATTAGAAAATTTTGCTTTTAATTTCTGATTCCGTTGTATCCTAAAAAACGAAGTTAAGCAACTTTGATAAAAGTTATGACTCATTCCACTGATACTGTTAAACTAGCGAAATTAATGGCGGCGGACTTTAGTAACCAAGCCCAAGCCTTTGAAAACCCGCCTTTTTTTGCCCATATTCGGGTGTGTATGCGTCCCCTACCCGTAGAATTATTAGATGGAATCAGCTTGTATTTAGAACAGGCTTATGATATTAACTTAAAACAACCCTATCGAGTGCGGGTATTAAAATTAGTTGCGGTGGAAAATCACATTGAAATTGAGAATTATGTGATCGAAAACGAACAGGAATTTTATGGCGCATCCCGGGAGCCCGAAAGACTTCAAGGGTTAACAAAAGAACGATTAAAAAAAATGGAACAATGTTCTTTTATTACCCATTGGACAGGAAAGGGTTTTAAAGGGGAAGTTGAACCCGGAAAAGGATGTATGGTGGAACGCAAAGGGAAAGTTACCTATCTCGCGAGTGAATTTGAAATTGACGAACACCATTTTATTAGTCACGACCGAGGACACGACCCCGAAACCGATGAACAACTGTGGGGCGCCTTGGCTGGGCCATTTCAATTCGTGCGCTGGACAAGTTTTGCGGACGAGGTAAAAATTTGATCCCCTTTCCTGATAAATTTACCGAGTATTGGCATATCAAGATTCAAAAAGTGTATTTATGAAAGTCCTGGTTATTGGTGGTGATGGCTACTGCGGTTGGGCCACAGCGTTGTATTTGTCCAATCGTGGCTATGAAGTCGGTATTCTGGATAGTTTAGTTCGACGTTATTGGGATCAACAACTGTGTATTGATACACTAACTCCCATTGCTCCGATTCAGCAACGAATTCAGCGTTGGCAAGATTTAACCGGAAAATCCATTGACCTATTTATTGGGGATATCAATAACTACGATTTCCTGATTAAAAGTTTATTGAAGTTTCAACCCGAGGCCGTTATTCACTTCGGAGAACAGCGTTCTGCACCCTTCTCGATGATTGATAGAGAACACGCGGTTTTGACTCAAGCGAACAACGTAATTGGGAACCTAAATTTATTGTATGCCATGCGGGAACATTTCCCTGATTGTCATTTAGTGAAGTTAGGAACCATGGGAGAATATGGAACCCCCAATATTGATATTGAGGAAGGCTATATTACCATCGAACATAACGGTCGCAAAGATACCTTACCCTATCCCAAACAACCGGGAAGTTTCTATCATTTATCCAAAGTTCATGATAGCCATAATATCCATTTTGCGTGTAAAATCTGGGGTCTGCGGGCGACGGATTTAAACCAAGGAGTGGTTTATGGGGTGTTAACAGAAGAAACCGGGATGGATGAACTGTTAATTAACCGTCTTGACTATGATGGGGTATTTGGAACGGCTTTAAACCGTTTTTGTATTCAAGCCGCCATTGGTCATCCCCTAACAGTATATGGAAAAGGCGGACAAACTAGAGCGTTCTTGGATATTCGGGATACGGTACGATGTATCGAATTAGCGCTAGAAAATCCGGCGGATGTAGGACAATTCCGGGTATTTAATCAGTTTACCGAATTGCATAGTGTTGGTGACTTAGCGATGATGGTGAAACAAGCGGGAATTGCATTAGGTTTAGATGTGGAAATTGAGAATATTCCTAATCCTCGTGTTGAACTAGAAGAACATTATTTCAACGCTAAAAATACGAATCTATTGGATTTAGGATTACAACCCCATTTTCTCTCTGATTCTTTGTTAGATTCTCTGTTGAATTTTGCCATTAAGTATCAGCATCGGGTTGATAATACCCAAATTATGCCCAAGGTTTCCTGGCGTAATCCTGGTTAATTTAGGATAGGATCATGTTTACTGTAGAGAGATGTTAGGATCTCTACAGTAAGCATTTTATTTTGTTATTATTCAATATCAATCTAATAATGAAATCCCTAGATGATATGAATTGTAATAAGGAGGATGCGCTGTGAAAGTAGAGGCTATATCAATTGAAAACTTCAAACGCTTTGATCGGTTAGAAGTATCTTTCAAAAATTCAATCTTGGGCGAGGTTAGTGATCGTTTTTTGATTCTAGGAGATAATGGCAGCGGAAAGACGACTTTGTTACAAGCGATCGCTCTACCTTTAGCCCTAGCAACAGGCAAAATTCAAACGATTACAGACTTCAACTGGACAGGCTTTCTAGCAGAACGTTATTGGCGTTGGGGGAGTCCTCGAATTGAACTGGAAGTATCTTTTGAAGCAGAAGAATTAGAAGCCACCCGTGAAATTGCTAGAAAATGGTATAGTTCCCAACCCCCTGAATTCCAAAAAGAACATGAATTTGTTGAGCCAGGTGATAGTCCAACAGTAACATTATTGCTCAGTGGAGATTATTGGAAAGCGGGCAATACTCCTGCTGAACGCGCCCAATTTCGGGGACGCTATTATGCTCAGTGGTTTATTAACCGAGGAGATCAGTCTGTTCGTTCAGACTTCTCTTTGTTACCTGGAATCTTTTGGTTTGACCAATTTCGCAATCTCGGAACTCCACAAGCTCAAGAAGGGATGGGCGAACGGGTTAAAGACGGCAGTAGTGGCGTTTCTTTTGAAATGGGGGTGGGTCGTCTGCGCCAATATCTGATCGAGTGGCGACGCAAGCAAGAGCGAGGAGGTATCAACTCTAGGAATGACTACATTACGCAACTTGAGAAAGTTTACAAAAGGATTTTTCCAGATCGTTCCTTTTCGGGAATTGAACAATTACCAAGTCTTGATTCTCCGACAGAAGAAACTTCTTACTTCTTACTCAACGACGGATATCGAACTTACGATATTGTTGAGATGTCAGCCGGAGAACAATCTGTATTTCCGATTTTGTATGAATTTGTTAGGCAGCAAATCGCCTACTCCGTTGTCCTGATTGACGAAATTGACTTGAATCTTCATCCCCCTGCGGCTCAGTTTCTCGTTAGTCAGTTGCTTAAAATTGACCCCACCTGTCAGTTTATCTTCACGACTCATTCAGAAGCGGTTATGGATGTTGTCGGTCAAAGTGAAACCTACCGTTTAGCTGGAGGTGCGCTGTGTCTATAACCGTTCTCTATTGCGAGGGAAACCCCCAAAGTATTGATATTCGTGTCATTCGTCAACTACTTCCTAGAGAATGTACAATTCGTCCATTGGGAGGTAAAACTTCTAGTTTTATGCAGAGTATTATTAGCGATCGCAATATCAATCCGAATTTAGCTGGATTGGTAGACCATGATTTTGATTGTCGTGACTGGGAATCTAATGGTCATCCTATCCCTTGTAACTATCAGAATATTCAAGTGGGTTGGGCATGGGAAAGAAAAGAGATCGAAAATTATCTTATTGATCCAAAGATTGTTCAGAAGGCTTTAGGAAGGAAAACCCCAGCAGAATACCAATCTGTTTTAGCCAAAGCAGCAAAAAAGATCGCAACTTATACAGCAGCCCGAACCGCATTATCTTGTTCGGGTTTTAAAAACTTTTGGGGAGAAGAAATCAAAGATAGCCATTTTCCCAAAAGCTATCGTTTTCCGACGAAAGAAGTAGATAAAAACATCTGTCACATCAAACTTGAAGAAATTGTTAGAGAATTTAAAGGGAATCGTCTTGTTGAAACTGACAATGTTATCGAGAAATTTGAACAGTTGCTTCCTTCTTTTAAGCCTGGGGGGTTCCGATTTGAGAATTTTTTAACTTATTTCGCAGGAAAAGATATCTTATGTGCAATGAAAGAAGATTTAATCTACTTGGGATTTGATTTTGATAATCCAATTCATCAGTTTCTTGAACGAATTGTTACTAGAATTGAAAGAGCAGAAGACGTTTGGAGATGGCTCCCTGAATGGCAAAATCTTCGAGATATTATTCACAACTATAATTCTGATTTTCATCCTTTCTAATATTGCAGACCTGCCACTAATTTTACCAGAAACATAACCTCTAAAAAGTATTCCCCTCGAGACACGGGGAACCAGGGGTTGATATAGCAACCGCACCTAGCTATTAGGACTACTTATCGGCTGTCATTACCGCCTTAGTGCGGTAATCCATGTCAATAGCGTTATGGCGACTGCTATAATAGCCAAATTATGCCCAAGGTTTCCTGGCGTAATCCGGGTTAATTTATGATCATGTTTACTATAGAGAGGGGTTAGGATCTATACAGTAAGCCTTTGATTGTGTTATAATTCTATAGATGAGCTTCGTCGGAATCTACTTTTAGAAAACCTCAATAAAAATATTGACCGCTTGGAATTGTTGCAGAATCGCTTAATACCTTATCTATATCTATGTTTCCTTTTATTTCTCCATTGATTTTAGCAGAAATTATTACTATTCCTCCTCCAAATTCAGGGAAACGATATATTACCCAAGCGCAAGAAATCCGGGTTTTACCTGGAAAATTAAATGAAATTCCGGTGTTTAATAGTAATAGTCCCGAAGTTGTTAAAGGCGAAGGAATTTTATTATCTACCTTTCCTCAAACGGCTAAAAAATTCCCAAATGCCCATCTAAATGTTCCAATTAGTGGCGAGTTTGAGTTTTTTTCCCATCATATTGCTCGTCCGATTAATAAACAACAAACTTTATATCAAGGCGTATTAGTTTATAATCCCAGTGCTCGACCGGTGACTCTGAATATTCTCCAAGGGTTGAGTTATGTGACCTCACCGGACGCGCCTTTTGTCGAACTCCCCTCACTGGTGGAAGACCCCCAGGGTCGGGTGTTTTCTGGGCCCGGGTCTAGGGTAGCCGGGGATATGTTGCGGGGAAGACATCAACGCAGCTTTCCCGAACAAATAATGATTGGGCCCCAACAAACCCAAATATTGTTTAGTTTGCCGATTCCAACGGCGAGCGCCCGCTCAACCCTACTCCGATTACAAAGTAATGGCCCCGTACATTTAGCGAATTTAGTCCGGTTTAATCCCCCGGCAGGTTCTCCGATGATGCCCCCTATTCCGAGATTTCCTTTAACTCCTTTTTTAGCTCCACTTATCTCACTTTCTAACCCATGGCAGGATTTTTTAAATCTAGGAAAACTCGCCGAACCCCGAGATGTGATCCCAACTCCCGGGGAAAATGTCTATACCGGAGAAAAGGTTTATGGTCGTGTGGCTGGGGTATCTGTAGGGTCTGAATGGACTGGAACATTGGTAGACCGTCCGGGGATGAATTATTTAACCATTCCCGATCGCGGATCTGCTTTTTCCTATCCTTTAAGTACGGTATCAACGGCAACACTAGGAACCCAACAGGTTCAAAGCGCACCTCTGTTAGCTCGTTATCCAGATACAGCTTTGCGCGCCCACGGCAATTATGGTGTCCGTTATAATCTCACTTTACCCCTATACAATCCTACATCACAACCCCAAACGGTGAGTTTATCGATTCAAACTCCGTTTAAACAAAACGTAGCATCAAATCGATTAACCTTTATCGAACCGCCCCAGGGACAGGTATTTTTCCGAGGGACGGTGCGACTGAGTTATGTTGATGATTTTGGACAAACCCAACAGCGTTATTTTCACCTCGTCCAACGTCAGGGACAGCAGGGGGAAGGGTTAGTCAGCTTAAATTTACCCGCCGGGGGCTCTCGTGGGGTAGGAGTAGAGTTGATTTATCCTCCCGACGCCACTCCGCCCCAAGTCTTAACGGTGAAAACCTTGGACATTCAGAGAAACTAATTCAGGACTTACGCAAATTGGGGGATGTAACCCTAGATGTAGGGGTAATTCATGAATTACCCCTACTATTGATAGCGGTGATGCGTAAGTCCTGTAATTGAGAAATGCGGTAGCCAGAAGCCCAAGAAACCCGGTTTTTTTTGCCTAAATTAATGGTTTAATACCCGTTTTAGAGCCGATAATAATAACAGCACATTTTCAGGACGGCTATTATATCCCATCAGTCCCACTCGCCAAACTTGACCGGCTAACTCTCCTAAACCATTGCCAATTTCAATATTATATTCGGTCAAAAGTTGACGGGAAATTGCTTTTCCATCCACCCCTTCAGGAATACGAACCGTTGTTAAAGTCGGTAAACGATAATCTTCATGAACATGACACACTAATCCTAACTCCTCTAACCCCTCCCATAACAATTTAGCATTAGTTAGATGACGATTCCAACTGGTTTCTAATCCTTCTTGGGCTAAAATTATGAGTGCTTCTCGTAACCCATAATTCATATTAACCGGGGCGGTATGATGATAGACTCTATCCTGACCCCAATATTGGGAAAGTAGAGAAATATCTAAATACCAATTCGCCACTTTTTTCGGACGATTTTTTAAGATTTCAACGGCGCGAGGACTCATGGTAAACGGCCCCAAACCCGGAGGACAACCTAAGCCTTTCTGACTACAACTATAGGATAAATCCACACCCCAAGTATCTAAAAATAGAGGTACACCGCCTAAACTGGTGACGGTATCTACTAATAATAAACAATCAAATTCTCGACACAATTGACCTAACCCTTCCAAGGGTTGACAGGCGCCTGTCGAGGTTTCCGCATGAACAATGGCTAAGACCTTGGGACGATGGGTTTCTAGCCCTTGCCGCAGTTCTTCCAAACTAAATACTCGCCCCCAGGGTTTGACTAATTTTCGCACATCCGCCCCATAACGGCCGGCCATATCCACTAACCGATGGCCAAAATACCCCATCACCCCGACTAAAACCACGTCCCCAGGTTCAACAATATTGGCTAGGGTCGCTTCCATGGCAGCGCTTCCCGTCCCACTCATGGGGATAGTCATGGGGTTATCAGTTTGCCAAGCATAGCGCAACAGGGTTTGTACCTCGTCCATCAGTTGCAGAAAATAGGGGTCGAGGTGTCCGATGGGGGACATCGCCAGCGCTTGTAATACCCGTGGGTTGGCATTAGATGGCCCTGGCCCTAACAACAGACGGGGAGGGACATTCAATTCCGGGGGAATGATGCGGTTTTTATCACTAACGGCGGCAGGAACTATACTCATAAAATCATGGTTTACTCAATACTATGATTTTGCTGTAAAATGACCGAAATTGACGTTAAGAAGATTGACATTTTTCTATTCAGGAAACCCGATGCAAGTAACTAAAACCTTATTTCAAAATAAAATACTCAATAATGCTATCCGCAATTTTACCTTTCCTGATGATTTGCTAGACCGTCATAATATTCTTCAAGGTTGGATTAATACCCTCAAAGAAGGAACTTTAGAAAAAGTCAAAGAAACGTCTTTACAGGGGGATTTTTTAAAAGACATTTTTCAGGATATTTTAGGCTATCGGTCTGTAATTTCAGGAGAAGGAAAAACCTGGGAAATTCACGCCGAACAAACGATTTCTGATGGGGGTGGGTTTGCGGATGGTGCGTTAGGATTATTTACGGCTATTGAAGGCAAACTACAGGGTAAAATTATTGCACCTATTGAATTAAAAAGTGCTAAAAACGATTTAGATCGACCTGCACCCGGACGCAAACTTTCTGCGGTTGAACAGGGTTGGCAATATGCGAATTATACGGAAAATTGTCGTTGGGTGATTGTATCTAATTATCGAGAATTACGTCTTTATCAACTTAGCAAGACTCCGGCTTATTTTGAACGTTTTTTATTAACTGAATTGGAAGCTATCGCAAATTTTAAAAAGCTATATTATTTACTCTGTCGGACTAATTTTCTACCCAAAACCGGACAACAACAATCGGTTATTGATCGATTATTAGCTGATTCCGATACCGCCCAAGAAGAAATTACAGAACAACTCTATCAAGATTATCATAATGTACGGATTAATCTCGTTAATCATTTTCGTTTCACCGGGCCGAAAAATCTCCCAAATCGAGATAATGTTTTAATTGAAAAAGCTCAAAAAACCTTAGATAGAATCTTGTTTTTAGCCTTTTGTCAAGATCGAGGGTTATTACCGAAAAATACCCTCAATAATGCTCATGATCACAAAGATCCTTATAATCCTAGATTCATTTGGGATAATTATAAATCAGTATTTTCTTGGGTTGATAAAGGGAATGAAGATCCGCCAATTCCGGGTTATAATGGAGGTTTATTTGAACATGATCCGTTATTAGATGAACAATTAACGGTTACTGACCCTCTGTGTACACAACTCAAAAATTTAACTAAATATGACTTTGAAACTGAGGTTTCTGTTGATATTTTAGGGCATATTTTTGAACAATCAATTACGGATTTAGAAGCATTAAAAGCTAAAACTCAAACCCAAGAATTTAATCCCAAATCAGGGAAACGTAAAACCCAAGGAATTTTTTATACTCCGGCGTTTATTACTCAATATATTGTGCAGGTAGCGTTGGGTGGTTATCTCAAACAAAAAGAAGATGAATTGCGCGATCGCTTTCAATTAAATATTACCACAAAAACCAACAAAAAGCAAGAAAAACAGGCAGAAATTCAATTTTGGCAAACCTATCGAGATCAAGTTTTAAAACAAACCAAAGTTTGTGATCCCGCTTGCGGTTCCGGGGCATTTTTAATCGCGGCTTTTGATTATTTATTCCAAGACTATCAACGAGTCAATCAAGCCTTATCTTCCCTGATCACAACACCAGAAACAGAGTTAGAACGTTTAGATACAATGATTTTAACTCAAAACTTATATGGGGTTGATTTATCGGCGGAGTCGGTCGAAATTACTAAATTATCCCTGTGGTTAAAAACGGCTGAATCTGGAAAATTCTTAACGGATTTAGATGATAATATTAAACAAGGTAATTCTATTATTGCTGATCCTGAATTTACCGATAAACCCTTTAACTGGGAAACAGAATTTCCTGAAGTTTTCACAACGGGGGGTTTTGATGTGGTGATTGGAAATCCTCCCTATGTGCGACAAGAATTATTATCCCCCATTAAACCCTATTTAAAACAGCATTATCAATCCTATAATGGGGTGGCTGATTTATACGCTTATTTCTATGAAAAAGGGTTAAATATCCTCAAACCTGCTGGGAAGTTATCTTATATTGTTACTAATAAATGGTTAAAAGCGGGTTATGGTGAACCCTTGCGACGGTTTTTTATTGAAAATAGCACCTTTGAGCAAATTATTGATTTTGGACACGCCCCAATTTTTGAGGATGCAGATACTTTTCCCTGTATTATATCCGTTTATAAATCGTCTCCGTCTCCAACTGAAACCCCTGAACTGGAAACCTCTATTCCTTCTGAATTTAATGTTAAACTCTGTCCAGTTCCCAGGGAAAAATTAGCTAATATTAATTTAACTCAATATGTCCAAAATGAAGGTTATGATGTTGCTTGGTCAAGGTTTACGGCTGAATCTTGGAGTTTAGAGCGTCCTGACGTTGAGGAGTTAATGAAAAAAATTCAGCGTGTAGGAATTCCTCTCCAAGATTTCGCCGGGGTTAAACCGTTATATGGAATTAAAACCGGATTAAATGAGGCTTTTTTAATTGATGAGGAAACTAAAAATAAAATTATTCAAGCTGACCCAAAATCCGCCGAAATTATTAAACCTTTACTCCGAGGTCAGGATATTAAACGGTGGTATTCTAAATCAGAAAATTTATGGATAATTTTTACTAGACGAGGGTTAGAAATTGATGATTATCCTGCTATTAAAAATCATCTCAATTCCTATCGCCAAAAATTAGAATCTTGTCCCAAAAATTGGAATAAAAACCAAGATGGTGAATGGTTAGGACGGAAAGCGGGTCATTATCAATGGTATGAAATTCAGGATGCAGTAGATTATTGGGAAATTTTGGAACAACCCAAAATCCTTTATCAAGAAATTAACACATATCCAGCTTATACAATAGATACGAACAATTACTATGTCAATAATAAAGTTTTTATTTTACCGAAAGCAGATTTTTATATTTGCGGTTGTCTTAACTCGCCTTTAGGTTGGTGGATAGCCCATCAATTATTCCCCAAAATGATAGGAGATTCTGTTACACCCCGTGGAGATTTAATGATTAATTTCCCTATCGGAGAACCTACAGATCAAATTCGTAATGAAGTTGAATCAATTGTTACCCGATTAATTGAGATCACAAAAACTAATCAAACCGCTAATAATGATGTTTTAACCTGGCTACAAATTCAATATAAAGTTAAAAATATTACTCGAAAATTAGAAAACTTTGCCGATCTCAATTTTGAAGAATTAATCGAAGAAGTGATCAAACAATTACCAAAAAGTAAATCATCCGACCCCTTGGGAGTCAAAGGGTTAAAATCTATTCGAGAAGCCTATAACGAATATGTACCCGAAATTCAAACTCGTAAACAAGAAGCCTTAAAATTAGAACAGCGTTTATCAGATTTAGTCAATCAAGCCTATCAATTAACACCAGAAGAAATCGAATTAATGTGGAAAACAGCACCCCCTAGAATGCCATTTTATCGCTCAGTTTAAGTTGAAAAGGAAATCGCCTACTATGGGTTATAAAGATAAGAAACCCGGTTTCTGTTCTGGGGATTTTCTACATATCATTGTAGTAAGCCCTTCAGGGCTTAGTCCTAGTCATCCCATTGAGAAACCAGGTTTTTGAGATAGTTTTTATTAAAGATAGACATATTTTGTTAGAAACACGGTTTCTGATCCTATTGAAAATTTATAAGTGTTAGAAAGAAAGCCCTGAAGGGCTTACTACGGTTAGGTGTGGCGTTTTTGATGCCAATTCCAAGCGTGGGTGATAATATTTTGAATATCGGGATATTCAGGATTCCAACCTAATATTGATCGGGCTTTTTCTCCACTTCCAACTAAACTTGGTGGATCTCCGGGGCGGCGATCGCATTCAATTACTTTAATCTCTTTTCCTGTAATTTCTCTAGCGGTTTCTATCACCTCTTTAACAGAAAATCCTTTCCCATTTCCCAAATTAAATACATTGGTTTCTCCACCATTCAATAAATATTCTAACCCTAAAATATGGGCGGTTGCTAAATCAGTAACGTGAATATAATCCCGAATACAAGTGCCGTCGGGTGTGGGATAATCAGTCCCAAAAATAGAAATAGAATCTCGTTTTCCTAATGCTGCTAATAACGTTAAGGGAATTAAATGGGTTTCGGGATTATGATCTTCTCCTAATAACCCCTCTGGGTCGGCTCCGGCGGCGTTAAAATAACGGAAACGTACCGATTTAAAATCATAGGCGACATCAAAATCTGATAGAATTCTTTCCACCATTAATTTAGTCACCCCATAGGGATTAATCGGATTTTGGGGATGATCTTCAGGAATAGGAACAATATCAGGAACCCCGTAGGTGGCGCAGGTTGAGGAAAACACAAACTTATTAATTCCCGCCTCCTTCATTGCTTCCAATAACGTTAAAGTTCCTACCACATTATTGCGATAATATTTATCAGGATTGGTAACAGATTCCCCCACATAAGCATAAGCAGAAAAGTGCATCACCGCATCAATTTTACGACTAGAAAATAACTGATCGAGCAACGGACGATCATTAGTATCCCCAATAATTAACTCCGTTTTTAAGACCGTTTCCACTAAGTCTTGATGTCCATAAACTAAATTATCCAGAATAATCACATCATAGCCCGAACGTTGCAGCGCTAGAACCGCATGGGAACCAATATAACCCGCTCCACCAGTAACTAAAATAGTCGTTTTATCTTCAGACATGAATTTATGCTCCTTGGTTTAATTAAATAAATTTAAGTTAATCTTCTAATTGTTGAACTGACACATCAACCGCTTGCACATCAATAGTTCCTGGGGGGGTTAACCGAATAAAATGCCCCTGTTCAATTTTTAACGGTTCTCCACAATTAGGACATTGAAATTGAGTGTTATTAAAAGCAGGAAATTCATGGCTACAAACCGGACATTGATCTTGAATTAAATTGCGTTTTAACCACCACTGGACACCCAAAATTACCAAAATCGGAGTAATCGCAATTACCGCAATTAAAATCAGAACGCCCTTGACTAACCAACCCAAACCAATAGAGATTAAAATGCCAATTACAGCTAAAGTAACCAGCCAGTTACTCAAACCGGACAGTCGGATTTGTAGAGTTTTGAACCGCTCTTGGTTCACAGCTATCTCCTTAATTATTCAAGCCAGATTTAATCTGATGGAACCCTTAAAAATTTGAACTTTGATATTGTAATTTCTATGATATTATAGCAACCAGCAGGTTAATATTCACAACTTCTTTGTGTCTTCGTGTCTTTGTGGTTCAATCAAGCTTGCCCCCGGTTTTAATCCAGCAACTCCTGGACTCGGCCCTCAAAGGCGGGTTTTCCGAAATGGGCCAAACATTGCTCCCTTAACCAAGCCCCATTACAGCGTTGATCTTCACCCTTGAGCAGTTGAATACAAGCCTCTGCAACCGCCTCTACATTGCGGTGAGGCACTTGCCAGCCCAATTTGCCATCCTGCAAGGGATCGGCCGAACCATCGCTATCCCCAGCAATAACGGGTTTCTCGCAGGCCATCGCCTCTAAATAAACAATCCCAAACCCTTCTTGAGAGGGCATGACATAACCATCACAAACCCGATAATGATCGACTAATTCCTCAGTGGGAACAAATCCGGCAAAAATGACGCGATCGCTCACCCCCAAATCCTGCGCCAACTGTTGTAATCTGGGTTGATCATCCCCCCGACCAATAACTAAATATTTAACATCGGGAAAAACTTGGGCAATTTGAGAAAGGGCGCGAATGGTGACATCAACTCCCTTATAGGGGTCGCCTTTCCACAGACGAGCCACCGTCATTAATACCCGGGCATCCTGTAAATTATAGCGTTGGATTAATTCCTGGGGTTTAGGGCCAGGAGTAAATTTTTCCCCATCCACCATACAGGGTAACATTTGAAACCGATCAGGATTTAACTGATTAGCAGCACAGGCTTGATCCCGACTATAACGACTAATTGTCCAAATTTGATCAGCATTTTGTAGAGCTTTTTGATATTTTTGCGGCAGGGTTTCCCAGACTTCTTTACCATAGGTTAATACGGCGTAAGGAATACCCAAAGGTTGACAGATAGTTTGTACCAAATGGGCTAAATTAATATGACCACATAACACCCGTCGCGGTCGAGATTGGATTAAATTAGTTAGTAAAGCTATTGCTAATTTAATCCTTCCCCAGACAGGATTTTGGGATTTAAAATACTCAAATTGAAACGAACTGGATGGAGTTTCCAAAGGGTTAGGACATCCCGGGTAATCCCGTAAAATTAAAACGTGACTATCCGGGTTAATATTAATATTTTGGCAAGCATCTAAAATATCCTTAACATAGGATTGAATCCCACCTTCACAGGAAAAAACAGCTAAAAAGCACCAAAGTAAACGATTTTGATCTAAATTTGGGTGTTTTTTTAATAACATAACTAGGGTTCAAAGATATATTGTTCTAGGCACAAAAAATCAGCAGCGAGCGTGTTTACAAATTCTTTGTGTCTTCGTGTCTTTGTGGTTAAATTAGGCTTGACCCTTCCCTTTTCAAGACTTCTATTCCCATAAAAAAAGATACCTGTGATGCTCCCAGACCTAGCCTAACACGCTATCCCCGGTCAACCTCACAGGTATCATATCATCAAAAATTTTCAGAGAATGTCGTCTAAAATCCCAAAGTTAAAGACTTATCAATGGGAAGGGCGGCACCAATTCCCAACCACAGTGTAACTAAAGTTCCAAATAAGAAAACAGCAGTCGCCACAGGACGACGGAAGGGGTTTTGGAACTTATTAACGTTCTCAATGAAAGGAACCACAATTAAACCCAGAGGAATCGAAGACATCAACATAATTCCTAACAATTTATTGGGAACAACCCGCAAAATTTGGAACGTTGGCCACAGATACCATTCGGGTAAAATTTCTAACGGGGTAGCAAAAGGATTAGAGGGTTCTCCCACCATGGCGGGGTCAAGAACAGATAAAGCCACTACTAAACCGAAGGTTCCCAAAATCACTACCGGGAACGTATATAACAAATCATTCGGCCAAGCAGGTTCACCATAGTAGTTGTGACCCATGCCCTGAGCTAGTTTCGCCCGAAGAACTGGATCGCTGAGATCCGGCTTTTTTAAGATGGACATAATTAAAATACGCTCCTTCTGGGAAAATTTAACCAATTATTGCTAGTCTTTTGAGTTTAACAAAAGCTACTCCCAAACCGTTAGAGAAAACTTAACTTTCTCAAAATGACCACCGATGCAGGAGTAGCGCTCAACCCAATCCTAGCCCATCCCTGGAATTTAGAGGGGGCCAGAAATCCCTTGCTTCCGAATCATCAGGAAGTGGGCCAACATAAAGACCGCAATCAGCCAAGGCAGGACAAAGGTATGTAAGCTATAGAAACGGCTTAGGGTGCTTTGACCCACGGCCGTACCACCCCGCATCAGTTCCACAATAGTTGAACCGACAATGGGAATCGCTTCAGGAACCCCGGATACAATTTTCACCGCCCAGTAACCGACCTGATCCCAAGGCAGAGAATAACCAGTTACCCCAAAGGAAACCGTAATCACGCCTAAAATCACACCCGTAATCCAGGTTAATTCCCGGGGCTTTTTGAAACCGCCGGTGAGATAAACGCGGAAAACGTGCAGGATCATCATTAACACCATCATGCTGGCAGACCAGCGATGGATGGAGCGAATTAACCAACCAAAGCTCACATCCGTCATAATGTATTGAACGGAAGTGAAAGCTTCTGTGACGGTCGGTCTATAATAGAACGTCATCGCAAATCCAGTGGCAAACTGGATTAAAAAGCAAACTAAAGTGACTCCACCCAAGCAATAAAAGATGTTGACATGAGGGGGTACATACTTACTCGAAATGTCATCATCAAGTGCTTGGATATCCAGCCGTTCATCAAACCACTTGAAAGTCTGAGATTCTTTGATTCCCTTAGAAAACATGAAGCTAGAATTCCTAAAAATAAATGGCTGCCTATTATTATTCCTTTAAGACATCATGAATAGATATCTTTAGATGGGACTGTCTGAAGCCAGAATTCTCTGGCAATCAAAAAGCCATCACTATCAGGAATAGGGGGGTCGGTTTGATCCGATTGACAGCTTAGGCTAAAAGACTTGCGTGTTCTCCCCTACCCTAAAAAATGTAACATAACTTTAACTCAATTTTCACAAAAGTCGGGAATCAACCGGTCCCGGATCGAATCCCCCAGGAATAAGGTTGAAAACCAAGCTGTGAAAGACCTTAAATCGGTTGATCTCCCAATCTAATTTAAAAGCAACGTTAAATCACCACCATGCACAAGCGCGTTTTTCCCATAGCATTTCTAATAATTTTGCAAGTTAGCTTAATCTGGATCACTTGGACAAATCCGGTTCTGGCCTTGACCGAAGACCAAAAAATCTTGAGTGAAAGTTGGCGAATTATTAATCGCGCCTATGTGGATGAAAGTTTCAACCATCAAAACTGGTGGTCTATCCGCGAGAAACTCATCCGCCAACCCTTCAAAAACCGCGAGGATACATATTCTGCCATTGAGAAGATGTTAGCCACCTTGGATGACCCATTTACCCGGTTATTACGACCGGATCAATATCGCAGTTTACAGGTGAGTACCTCTGGGGAATTGATGGGGGTGGGATTACAAATTGCCCAGGACGGGGAAACGGGCAATTTAACCGTTATTGCCCCCATTGATGGTTCTCCAGCAGAAGCCGCGGGTATTCAACCCCAGGATCGGATTTTGAAAATTGATGGCTTGGCTACCTCTGAGTTAACTCTTGATGAAGCCGCGGCCCGGATGCGAGGGCAAAGGGGAAGTCAAGTGACTTTAACTGTATTACGCCCTGACCACAAAACCCCGAAAAATATTACTTTAGTTCGTGATCGCATTGCCCTAAACCCCGTCATTACGGAACTGCGTTCTGATTTGGGAAACACTCCCTTAGGTTATATTCGTTTAAGTCAATTTAGTGCGAATGCTACCGAAGAAGTTGCCCAGGGAATTCAATCTTTAGAAAAAAAAGGGGCAAAAGCCTATATTTTAGATTTGAGAAATAATCCGGGGGGATTATTACAATCGGGGATAGAAATAGCCCGACTTTGGTTAGATGAAGGCACGATTGTTTATACCGTTAATCGTCAAGGGTTATTGGGGAGTTTTGAAGCGGTGGGTTCGGCTTTAACTCAAGCTCCTTTAGTGGTATTAGTCAACCCAGGAACTGCGAGTGCCAGTGAAATTTTAGCGGGGGCTTTACATGACAATCATCGAGCAATTTTAGTCGGGGAAAAAACCTTTGGCAAGGGGTTAATTCAATCCTTATTTGATTTATCCGATGGTTCGGGATTAGCAGTAACCGTTGCTAAGTATGAAACTCCCAATCATACTGATATTAACAAATTAGGAATTATGCCCGATCGCGTAATTCCTTCGGATCCCTTACTCAGAAATCAAGTAGCAACCGAAGCAGATCAGCAATATCAAGCCGCTTTGGAATTGCTATCTTCTCAATTTGTGGTAGCTCAAAATTAATAGGTAATGGGTAATGGGTTGGGGACTGATAACTGGTACGGGCGGGTTATTTTAGATCTTTGTTAATCACTGAAATCTTAATTAACCCGCCCCTACAATTGATAACTGATAACTGATTTTTGTATGTTGGATTATGATTTGGTGATTTTAGGAGGGAGTTTAACCGGACGCTATGCTGCCTTATTGGGGAGTCAAATGCAAGGGCGAATTGCTTTAGTAGAACCGGAAAAAACGGGGTATTGCGGGTTATTTTCCAGGGTTTTATCTCTCCCTAAACTTGAGCCTATATCGGTCTGGGGCGAGTCGAATATTAAGAGAAAACCACTTAAACCTGGGGTCGATTTGGTTAGAAACAATTGCGAGGAAATTTATTCCCATCAACGGTTAGGGGCTGGGGGAGTGGATGTGATTGTGGGTGAGGGTGAATTTATCAAATCTCCCCGTTTGGGATTTAAAGTTAATAATCGGATATTGCGATCGCGCAATTATTTATTAGCTCCAGATTCTATCCCTAAAATTCCTCCAATTGAAGGGTTATTATCCACAGGATTTATCACTCCAGAAACCTTAGATTTGTTTTTAGAAAAATTGCCGAATTTATCAGAAACAATACCCCAAAGCTTAGCAATTATTGGAGGTGATCCCAAAGGAATTGAATTAGCTCAAGATTTCGCTCGTTTAGGTTTAGAGGTGATCATAATTACCTCAGCTACTCAAATTTTATCCCAAGCAGATCCCGATGCGGTACAGTTGATTCAAGGTCAATTAGAAGCCGAGGGAGTCAAGATTTTAACCCAAACTCCAATTATTCAGGTTAAAAAAATTGCCGATAAAAAATGGATTCAAGCGGGAAATACGGCTTTAGAAGTTGATGAAATTTTGGTAAGTTGCGGTTCTCAAACTGATGTGGAATCCTGGAATTTAAGCGGGGTCGGTGTTGATTTTAAAGGGAATCATTTATGGGTAAATCAAAAACTACAAACCAGCAATCCTAGTATTTATGGATGTGGACAAATTTTAGGGGGATATCCTTTTGAACATATCGCCCAATATGAGGCACAAATTGCCCTGAAAAATACCCTATACTGGCCGAGGTTTCAGGTTGATTATCAAGGCATCCCTTGGGCGGTTTTTTCTGATCCCAAATTAGCACAGGTGGGGTTAACAGAAACCCAAGCTAAACGACGTTATGGAACTCAAGTTATTGTAGAGCAACAATCCCTAAAAATGATCGCTCAGGCGCAAATTTCCGGGGAAACAACGGGATTTTGTAAACTCGTGGGTTTGGCTAATGGTAAACTTTTAGGGGCTACGGTGGTGGGTTCCCTGGGGAGTGAGTTGATTAATACCCTAGCTTTGGCAATTAGTCAAGGGGTAAACCTAAAAAAACTAGGTGAATTTCCCCCGATTTTTCCCAGCTTTTCCGAAGTTTATCATCAAGGTGCGATCGCTTGGCTACATCAACGCCGTTGTCAAAATACGGTATTATTTGATTGGACAGAAAATCTGTTTTATTGGCGACGATATTGGGGCAATTAAGAATTAAAATGTTTAACATGAAAGTTCAAAAAATACAACCTTTAACCCAGGCAACAATTATCAGTTTTAGTTTTTTATTATTAACTGTTACGGGTTGCCAAAAACCAGCGGCTCAAGTTCAGTTAGGTCAAGATCAAGAATGTTTTGGATGTGATTTTAGTGGAAAAAGTTTGCAAGGGAAAAATTTAACCGGGGCTAAATTGAATAATTCTAACTTTAGTAAAGCGGATTTAAAAAGAGTTAATTTCAAGGGAGCATTTTTAGATACTGTTGATTTTACCGGGGCTAATTTAACCGGAGCAGATTTAAGTGAAACTACTTTAAATCAAGCCAATTTAACCAATGCTAATTTGAGTCAAGCGAATCTGACCGGGGCATTTATTCGAGGGGCTAAACTGAATAATGCTAAACTGAATGGGGCGACGTTTAAAGATGCGGATTTGAACTCAGCCGATTTAACTGGAGCAGACCAGAAAGGAGCTAATTTTCAAGGGGCAATTATGCCGGATGGTTCGATTCAAAAATAACTTATAGAAGGGAATCGGGAATAGGTAATGGGTAATGGGTAATGGGTAATAGGCAATAAATAGGTTGTATACTCTATAATAATCATGCTGAAAGCGATTTTATTTGATTTGGATGGAACTCTGGTTAATAGTGACCCATTGCATTATCGGACTTGGGCAAAGGTTTTAGAAATTTATCAATTAACCATTGATCATCGTTTTTATCAAACTCGAATTAGTGGTAGAACAAATGCTGAAATTGTAGCGGATTTATTTCCTGATTTTTCCGATGAAGATCTATTAAAAATGGTGGATTTGAAGGAATTCAAATTTAGAGAACTAGCAGTTGATTTGCAGCCCTTACCCGGGTTAACGGACTTTTTAGCTGGGGTGAGTCAACAAGGCTTGAAAACAGGTTTAGTTACCAATGCACCTCGGAAAAATACAGATTTTATCCTGGAAATTCTGAAGTTATCGAACTATTTTGATAGTGTGGTTTTGTCCGATGAAATTGGCATAGGTAAACCCGATCCGGCTCCCTATCAATATTGTTTGGAACAGTTGAATATTTTACCACAAGAAGCGATCGCTTTTGAAGATTCTCCCTCTGGAATTCGTTCTGCAATTGCTGCGGGGATTAAAACAATCGGGGTTGCTTCTACCCATAATCCTAATAGTTTAAAAGATTTGGGGGTAGGATTTGTAATTGAGGATTTTACCCAGATTGACCTACAAAAAATTCATGCTAAAATCTAATAGTATCTTGAATCTGAGGGGATAAAAAAATGAAAATAGAATCTATCTCGATTCAAAATTTTAAAATATTTGAAAATCTTGAAGTCTCCTTCAAAAATAAAACCAATTTTTGTGTTAAGTTTTCTCCCTGATATAATAGCTTATTCCCTATTTCCAGACATAACCATTTCCTGAATTAACCAATAGGTGGTCATTTTACCTTTTCCTTTGACTTCAATTTGTCCCCGTTGTTCAAAGATGTAAGAATTTTTTAAGCGTTGATATGTAGCTTCGGTGACTTGAATTTTCCCCGGTAAACCGGAGGATTCCATCCTAGAAGCGACATTAACCGCATCCCCCCATAGATCATAAATAAATTTTTTCACCCCAATTACTCCGGCAATTACTGACCCTGTATTGATGCCAATTCGGATTTGTAAAGGTTCATTATATTGGGTTTGAAAATTGGCGATCGCTCTTTGCATATCTAAAGCCATTTGAGCCATAGCTTCGGCATGATCTGGCTTGGCTAGGGGTAAACCTCCAACCACCATATAGGCATCCCCAATGGTTTTAATTTTTTCTAAACCATGGTTTTCTGTGAGTTGATCAAACACCGAAAATACTTGATTTAATCGCTCCACTAATTCATCGGGTTGAATCCGATTTGAAAGGGGCGTAAAACCCACAATATCGGCAAATAAAATTGTGACTTCATCAAATTTTTCAGCAATAGAACTGGTATCATATTTGAGGCGTTCTGCAATGGATGGAGGTAGGATATTAAGTAATAACTTTTCTGAACGTTCCCGGCTTTCTTGGAGTGCTTTGTCGGTATTTTTACGTTCTAATTCGGCGCCTGCCCGGGCTGCAAAAATTCTTAAAACCAGTTCTCTGGTTTCGTCATTGATCATAGGGTTTGTATCCAAAATCGCAATATTACCGATCACATTTTTCATGGAATCTATTAAGGGAATTCCTGCATAACTGCGGGTTGTTGATTCCAGTAAAGTTTTAATTTGGGGAAACTGATCAAAAATATGATCAGAACAACAATAATATTCTCCATTGCCAATGACTTGACCACAAGGTGTTCCTACTAATTCATACTCAATATTATTAATAAAACCCTGATCAACCCAAAATGCTAGGGTGCGAAGTTTGGTTTTTTTAGGACTGGTAAATTCAGTTACCAAAGTATAATGAACCCCCAAGATTTCAGCTAGGGAATGAACACAGGAGCGAAAAAAATCATCTCCGGTTTTAGAAGCTGTTCCCTCTACAATTAATTTTAGGGCGTCTTCTCGACGTTTGCGATCGCTAATATCTCGCATCACAGTCAGGACTGAATTAAAAGAAATAGGGGAAATATTAACGGATAAATCTGTTTTTTTATTTTCGAGAATTAAACTATATTCAACTTCAATAGTTTCCTGGGTTTCCAAAGCGGTTTTAATCCCTCCCAATAAAATATCAGCCTGTTTTTGGGGGAGAATATCATGAATAGTTTTGCCGATTCTTTCCTGTTCTGGCTGATATAATAATTGGGTATTGGGGGTAACCACTTTTAGATAATACCCATCGGCATCAAAAACAACAATTGATTCCTTCATGGCTTTAAATAAAGCATTAACTTCTGCCTCGGATTTTTCTAAGGCTTGATTTTGATCTCTGAGGGTTTTCTGAAGGGCTTGAAGTTTTAATTGGGTTTGAACTCGAATTAAAACTTCTTCGAGTTGAAATGGTTTAGTAATATAGTCAATTCCTCCGACTTCAAAGGCTTTGACTTTATCCTTGACATCATCTCCAGCACTTAAAAATATAACGGGTACAGAACTGGTTTTGGGCTCAGATTTTAAGATTTTACAGACATCATAACCGGTAATTTGGGGCATATTAATATCCAGAAGAATCAGATCAGGAATTACGGTTTTAGCGGCGATTAAAGCCACATTTCCATTAATCGCTTTCCGCACTTGGTATCCTTGCTGGACTAGGAAATCGGATAAAAAACGAATGTTGTCAATATTGTCATCAACAATTAGAATATCGGCTTTAAATTGATCAGTATTAATATCCATAAATCACTAACTTGACGACAGAGTGGGATAGCTCGGACTTTGACACAGGGGATGGTTTTATGGGGTTAGGGTTGTCCCCTGGTAATCTGGGTACTCGTTAATTCTAAAATAGTTTGAAATTCAAAATTGATGTTTAACCGATTTAGGATACTGATTAATTCCTGATTTTCCGGGGGAATTTGAGCAATTAAGTCGGCAATTTTTTCATCACTTCCTTGAGCCGCAGCATAATATAGTTCTCCTTGCCATTGGGGGGACATGGTAGTCAGGAGAGAACTTAAACTTTCTTGTGAACTAAGGGAAGAATTAGAACTTGATTTTTCTGGCTGGGTTTCATTTTCTTGATAAGTATATTGTACACCTAAATAGTGGCTAATTTTTTCCAGTAAATTGTCAACTTCTAGGGGTTTAGTGACAAAATCATCACAACCACAGGCTAAAATTTGTTCTTGATCCTCCTCAGGGACACTGGCGGTTAAAATGATAATTTTAGTTTTTTGTCCTAGGGGTGTACCTTTAATTAATTTAGTAGCGGTTAACCCATCTATGACGGGCATTCTAACATCCATTAAAATTAAGTCTGGTTGCCAATTTTTCCAAGAATCAATAGCTTGTTGACCATTTTCTGCATTCTCAATTTTAAACCCCATATTTGATAATAATTCATTCAGTAATAAACGACTATCTACACGGTCATCGACTACTAAAATTTTATAGTCTGGCTGTCCAGGTGCAAGATGAATTGCTTTAACTTTATTTGTATTCACAGGCAATGAACCATACTCTAAGGAATGGTTCGGAATTTCAAAGCTAAATAAACTTCCGATTCCTAACTGACTTCTGACGTGAATATCTCCGCCCATAAGTTGTACATATTTTCGACTAATTGCTAATCCTAATCCGGTTCCCTGATTAGAATTTCGTCCTGATTGAGTTTGTTTAAAGGGTTCAAAAAGCAGGTCAATTTCCTCGGTAGCAATTCCCGCCCCCGTGTCTTCAACTTCAAATAAAATAAACTCTAATTTCTGCTGATTCGTGGAATCAATAGCCAAATTTTCCCTATCTAAATCCTCTAAATTAGAAGTTAAGCAGGATTCGGGTTGCACAATTTGATATTCCCGTTTTACCCGGACTCGAATTTCCCCTTTAGTGGTAAATTTAATGGCATTACTTAACAAATTTAATAAAACCTGTCGTAATTTTCCTTCATCGGTTTCTAAATAACGGGGTAGGTCGGGTGCGTGCTCAAATTTTAATTCTAAGCCTTGGGATTCTGCCCGCATTTGCATCATTTTTCTTAACCCCTCTAGGAGATTAATTAAATCAAACTGATGTTGATTGAGGGTACTTCTTCCCGCTTCAATTTTAGACATTTCCAAGACATCATTAATTAAGGTTAATAAATGTTCCCCAGCTTGATTGATAATTCCCACATATTTATGATGTTTGGAAGACAATAAAGGATCTTCATTCATTAATTGAGTAAATCCTAAAATTGCATTCAAGGGTGTTCTTAACTCATGACTCATACTCGCTAAAAATTCCGATTTGGCTTGATTGGCTTTATCCGCCGCTACGACTGCTTTTTGTAGCTGAATCGATTGTTTTTGGGTAGTTTCTAATAATTCTGTTTGTTGTAAAGCTGCCCCCAACTGATTACTAATTTGGATAGCAATATTAATTTCTACTTCCTTCCACTCACGAGGACTAGAGTTTTGGTAAGTGGCGAGTAAACCCCATAATTGATTGTTAGAGAAAATCGGAGTAATAATATAAGCTCTAGCATGAAAACTCTCTAATAAGTTGATATAACATTGATTAAATCCAGCGTTATAAATATCAGTAACCGCACGGTAGTTAGCCCCCTGACTATATAGACCTCCTTGAGTATCTTTGAGATAAGTATCTTGGAGTCCAGAGGAATTGCTATAAGAATTATTTTCAAATCGTTTAACGGTACATCGTTCATTTTCTGTGGTATTTTCCTGTAATGAGGGATTGGTATTTTGTTCTTCAAATAAAGACATCCACCCCGGACTAACGGATTCGGCGATGAATTCTCCACTCCAATCCGGGCGAAACTGATACACTACAACCCGTTCACAATTAAGCACTCGTCTTAATTCTAAAGCTGTGGTGGAAAAAATTGTTTTTATATCTAAGGTTTGGCGGATTCTTTGAATTGCTTTTCCTAGGGCTTGTTCCCTTTCTAAACTTTCTTGTAAAGCAATTTGGGTATTTTTGCTATCGGTGATATCTTCAGAAATACACAACATATGGGTAATTTTTTGATTATTATTAATAATCGGAATTTTTTGTGTTCTTAGTATAAGGTGATCACCAGCTAGATTATGAATCATAAATTCTGGAATTTCTATTGGTTTTTGGTGATTTAAAATTTCTAAAATATGGGATCGAAAATAATCCGCTTGCTTCTGGGGTAAAAGACTATAAATATTTTTGCCTAAAATCTCGTCTCGATTGACTCCAAATATGGTTTCACTCGATTTATTACACAGTTCAAATTTCCAATCATTCTCGACATTTTTCACATAGATAGCCAAGGGAATATTTTCAATAATGGTATTTAAAAATTGTTGGGATTTAGCTAGTTTTTGATCCAATTTTTTCCGTTCGGTAATATTATTAAATGTACAAACAATTCGTTCTAATTTACCTGTGCTATTAAACTGAGGATCGATATTTAGCAATAACCAAGCCCGTAGTTCAGAGGAATCGTCTTGAGCGAGTCCCAGAATTAAGTTGTGGATGGGTTTTCCTTGGGCAATTGCTTGATGAATAGGTTGCATTTTCTCGGTTAGGCGGTTCCCTTCTTCGTCAAGAAGTTGCCAAGGCAGGGCAAATATATTTTTTCCCTGTAATTCCGGTTCGGTTTGTAATAATAATTCTTGAGCGACTTGGTTACTCAAAATAATCGTTCCTTGGGGAGATAAAAGTAACACACCTACGGCCATTTCTCGAATCAGAGAACGGAAGCGTTTTTCACTTTCTTGTAGAGCATTTTGATAGACTAATTGACTGGTATACCTTTGATCAAAAACCGATATTACTAAAGTTCCGATCAGCAGAATTAAGGTGACAATTCCAATCTGTACCGCCAACTGTGAATTAGTATTGGTTTCCATTAAGTTGAGGGGAACAGAAGACTGTTCGACCATGGACATCGCCCACATTCCCGTATAGTGCATTCCACTAATCCCAATCCCCATCACCCCCGCACTGCCAACCTTCCAGGGATTAAACGCCGAGGAAGGGGCATTTCTCAGATAAAATGCCAACCCCAAGGCTACCATTGAGGCAATAATCGCGATCGCCACTGAAATCAAAACTCGGCCTAAATTGTATGTGATCATGGCTCCAGCAACGGTCATTCCGGCCATGCCCAGATAGTGCATGGAGGCGATCGCTAATCCCATGACCACACCGCCGGAAAACACCCCCAAACTGAGTTTCGGCCGACTGAATAATAATAAAGCTAGTCCCGATGCGATCATGGCTACCCCCCAGGAGAGTAGGGTAGTCACCAGGTTGTAGGTCACGGTCAGGGGGAGTTTCATGGCTAACATCCCGATAAAGTGCATTGCCCAAATGCCTGTTCCCATGGCAATAGCACCGCCTAATGTCCACATTAGGCGACTTTGGGGGGACGATTGGGGGGTGACTCGTGTGGCGAGATCTAAAGCGGTATAGGAGGCAATCACCGCGATTAGGAGGGAGAAGGCGACTAAAAAGGGTTGATAATGGCTTTGAATGACCGTCATAGTGATTAATAACTTCATATTTTAGGGATTAAATTAATGATTGATAAACCGGGGTTGATTATTAACAATAAAACCTAAATTTAAAGGATGTTCTTTGATTTTATATAGGAATTAGTCCCTAGGACATGAGGGGGCAATCATAAGATGATTGACTGTATTATATCGATATTACCCTGAATTCTAAAGTAAACATTTTGTTAAAATTCAGAGGAAGGTACTGAATGACCATTGATCAACTCATTGATATTCTCAAAGTCAGTTTACCCGAAGGTCTGAAATCCCTCCAAGAAAGGGAATAGTAGGTTACAAGGTTTAGTATTGTCAAACACCTTAATTGGTAGCACTATAGTATTGTTGATCAGAAATTAAATATAAGTTCTGTCCGGTCAAATTGAATCTTCAAAGGAACAATAAAGCGATTCTATCGACTCTTAGGTTATAAGAGTGCAATCAGAACTTGAAAAAATAAGGATGTTTGAGTGTATGTTAAGTTCTAAATTATCCCGTTCAGGACTGTCGGTTTTTCTAGCCTTGGGCTTAACAACAGCCGTGGCCACACCTCTGCTGCAAGCTATTCCCGCCAGGGCCCAAGCCTTCCCCAATACCTTACAACGGGATAGAATTTTAGCGGGAACCCAGATTCCGGTGGAATACTCCGAAGCTGAAAAAATCGTGGTTATGCCGAATGAAACCGTGCCCCTAACCATCACCGTAGCACAGGATATTGTCACCACTCAGGGACGGATTTGGATTCCCGCCGGGGCTGAAATTGTCGGACAATTAAAACCCGCTTCCGGGGGGTCTCAATTTGTGGCGAGTGCAGTAATTATCAGTAACCGACAACGGTTTCGCTTAGATGCGAATTCTCAAGTTGTCACCCACACCGAAACTGTCCGCAAAGGCGCCTCGGCGAAATCTATTCTCGGTGGGGCAGCCATTGGAGCCGCTGCTGCAACAGCTATTGGTGCGGTGGCTGGGGATAATGCGATCGCAACAGAAGAAGTTTTAGCAGGTGCGGGACTCGGCGCAATTACCGGAATCTTTGTTGGACGGAATAAAGTGGATGTGGTGGTGATTAATCCGAGTCAAGACCTCAGTTTAACCTTACAATCAGATATCATCTTCCGTTAAACCGTAGTGAGCCCTTTAGGGCTCCTTCTTTCAAGATAGCCCTAAAGGGCTTACTACTTATGCGGATTTCCACGGTTAAAAAATACGCGATCGCATTCTGCCTAACTTTGGGGTTAACGGCATTAGTTAGTTGTTGGAGTCCTGAAGTCACCCAAACGGCTGAGTCTTCCCTACAGCAAGCTCAGACCATGGCCCAAGGGATCAGCCAACAACTGATCAGCCAAACCCAAAATCCTCGTTTTGCCCAACCCATTGATTGTCAATTGGGTCAGGACTGCTTTATTTTGTTATATCCCGATCGCGATCCAACTCCCAATGCCGTTGATTTTGGTTGTGGACGGCAAACCTACGATGGTCATAAAGGCACGGATTTTGCCATACCCGATGAACAAGCCATGGCCAGAGGGGTTCGGGTCTTAGCCTCCCAGGGGGGGACAGTGTTGCGTGTACGGGACGGGATAGCAGATCGACGAATTCAAACCGAAGCCGATAAAAAGACCGTGGAAGGGACAGAATGTGGCAATGGTGTGGTAATTGATCATAGTTCTATTGCCAATGGGGCGGGGTGGGAAACCCAATACTGTCATTTACGCCGGGGAAGTGTACAGGTCAAACCAGGGGATCAGGTGGAAAAAGGGACGGTTTTAGGGGCGGTGGGAGCTTCGGGTTTGGCATCCTTTCCCCATGTTCATCTTACCATTAATTATCAGGGGAAAGTAATTGATCCCTTTGTTGGGCCAGCCGCAACGGCCGGATGTAATGTTACCCGTAACCCGATTTGGGAACAGTCTTTTGCCTATATTCCCACGGGATTAATTCGGGCTGGATTTTCGGCTCAACCTCCAACTATGGATGAATTATGGCAGGGGAAATTTAATCAAAATATCCTACCCCAAGATAGTCCGGCGTTGTTATTTTGGGTACAGGTTTATGGGGTATTAACCTGGGATAAAATGGTTTTTAATCTCTATGACCCCCAAGGACAAAAAGTTTTAAATAATGAAAATTTTGTGAATGATTCCAGTAAAACTTGGATTGGTTATGTTGGGAAAAACAATAATCCTCAACAACCTTTAATTCCTGGAACTTGGAAAGCAGAATATCAATTAATTCGAGGCGATCGCACTTTAGTTAAAACTCAAAAACAGGTACAAATTCAATAGGGAACACCGGAACAGGGAATAGGTGAAAAAAAGATATAATCTCAGTTATTAGTTAACTCCTAAACTGATAACTCCTAAACTGATAACTGATAACTGATGACTGATGACTGATCACTGATTATTCGTCTTCCCAATCATCTAAATAACGTTTTAATAACGGTTTAATATCTGCTGCGATGGGTTGTTCTTCTTCCTCCAATTCAGTATTATTAAAATTCAGGGGTTCAATAATTTTAGCAAAGGCATCCTGCACAAATTGTTTCACAAATTCATCCCGACGGGTTAACTGAAATTGTCGTTGTACTACTTCTGTCATCCCTCCATCTCCCCAGTCTTGATCTTGGCGGAAATATTCAATAAAACTTTTACCTGCAATTCGGGTTAAATAAGCCGCACTCACCGCTTGAATTGCCCGTCCTACCACTAAGGTGGCTAAATTTAATTGTAAGGCGGTTGAGACTAACTGAATCACTCCTTTAACTACTCCTAAACTTCCCAGGGTTTTTGCTAGGGATAGGGCTAATTCTCGACCGCGATCGCTATTTAATTCACACCCATAAATTTTACCAATTTCGATTACCATTTGGGTATTAACCGCCGCCGTAGCAATTAAATCAATTACGGGTAAAGGTGTTACTGCAATTACCCCCGCACCTATCCATTGAAACCGCTCAACAATTTTTTCTGCTTCCCGTTTGCGTTGACTATCAATTAAGAGTCTAGCTTCTTCCCCTAAGCGTTGGGATTGTAATAAAATATTATCAGCAATTAATTCTTCTCCTTCGGCTCTTAAAATTAGGGCGATGCGGCGAATTAGGGGCATAATATCCGGTTCTGGCTGTATTATTTCTCCCGTTTCTAATCTAATTGATTGCGGATTTGCCGCAATAGAAATAACATCATTTGCATCTAAAAATAGTTTGAGTCTATCTTTAAGTTTAGCTAAAATAATATGTTGATCCGCTTCTGTATACAAATCTTTTTTATTTAAAATAATAAGTGATCGCTTGCCAATTTCAACTAAAGCTTGTAAAGATTGATATTCCGATTGTCTTAAATCATTATCTAAAACAAATAATAATAAATTAGCATCCGTCGCCAGGGAACGGGCTAATTTTCCCCGCTCAGACCCAGCTATTCCTGCTTCTAAAATTCCGGGGGTATCGGTAATTAAAATTTCTCGTTCAATTCCATCTAATTTTAAATGATAGGTTTCTCCCACTTCCGTAGTGCCCATGGGTGCATTCACTTTCCCGACCATCCGACCCATTAACGCATTCACTAAAGAAGTTTTTCCCGCCGAACCCGTACCAAAAACAACCACTTGAATATTACCTTTTGCTAATTCTGAAGCCATATCTTGGGAGCGACTGAATAAGGCTTTTTTAGCTACTTGATCTTGAATTTGAGTTACCTGTTGTTGTACGGATTTTAGCGATGCTTCTGCTGCTTCTAGTTTGTCTAAAGGGATTTTTAAAGGTCGCCGTTTTTGGCGAGATTTTCCTGATTTTTGGAAGAATCGAGTATAATAAAAAAAGGCAAAGATCCCTAATCCTAACAAGATAATTAATAACAAAAGTAGCAAATTTGCTAAAATCGGATTTGCTGACCAAATGACCTGACTATAAAGAGCCGATAGGGAACTCACCAGCCAAATCATTAAGCCTAAAATTAGACAGATTCCAAAAATTAAAACTAAATAACGAGAGATAGACATATGGCGATCGCTCCCACCCGAAATTAGGCAAATTAGTCTTTCTCTACTATAGCAATTCTCAACAATTATTGCTATAGTTTGCAATTATCAACCTGTGTAAAAAACAAAGTTCGGGCTTTAATTTCTTGAGAAGACAAAGAGAGGGAATTAGGGGACATAAGCTGATAATTTAATTGCATTTTCATGCCTTTTTCCAGTTGATTAAGGCGAGGAAGATGACCCTCCGGTGCTTCTAAAGAAAAAGTCATTTTATCATAAGTTTTCCATTTTTCTTTTCCATCTTCCCCCGATTCAATCCATCTTACTAAGTCGGTAAAATGAATATAAGCATTAGGATCATATCGAGCTAAAGCCTGATCTTTTAATTGATTATCTGTCTCTAGGAAAATTCGCTTTTGAACACTAAAACCAAACAACCCGCCCGAATATTTTTTCCATAATTGATCAATAGTTCTTAAATAAGAACAAGATATTTTTTTAATCGAATCTTCATCTAAATAACCAACACTTTCTCGATTAGTAATTTTGACTAAAACTTGATTAGTTTTTTGATCGGCTTCTTTCCACTTTTTCTGTTCTAGGAGTTTTTCTAATTCTTGAATATATTTAGGTTTTCTCACACAACTTTGTTCTTCACTGAGTAAATTAATATCAATTACCGCCAATTCATCTTCAGAGCTAACGACTTCAATATATCCAAATCCATCACTAATAATTTGATTCATCCGTTGTTTAAACCCATTAAATTCCGTATTCTGATCAGAGTTTGGTTTTCCAATCACCTTAACTGAAGGTAAACGCTTGACTTTATCTCCTTCTAAAATAGCACCTTCACAAATAGATTTGGGGAGAACATAAATATTTAAACTATTAGGATTAATACTAATATTCAATTTTTCAATATATCCGCGATATTGTCTATTTTGCTCTAGGGGGGGTTGGGAAAATCCCAATAATTCCCGATAAAATTTGAGAATATTCTGGTCATTATTCAGATAATTCAAAAAATTTATCTGAGTTAAAGTCCCATAAACAGTAATCATTGACCCCGTAATAAATCCCAAAACAAAAGTAGGGAATTGATCAATAAATTTCCCCATTAATGTATCGCTTCTCGCGGGTAACCTCGGATTTTTCATGTTAATATTGATAGATGCGATGTGAATTAAAACAGGGGAATAAAAGTCAAGATAGTTCCATAATAGAGGAGTTGCATCTAGCCAAAAACTCAGACTATAAAGGCTTTTTTTTTCCTGTGCTTTACTCCCCATTTCCTGCTCTAGCATTGAAAAAAACAATGCTTGGCTTAAATTCTAACAGAACATCCTAAAAAATAAACGGTTTGATGCTGTTGTTATCGGATCAATTCTAGGATTCACAAGTCGTTAAAAATACAATCATTGATAACTGTATTTTTATTTTTTAATCTTTAAAATCATCCCAAACAGCTATAATGATTATGATTAACCCTAATTAAATTTTTGATAATTATTGCGGATGTATGGTATGTTTTTATACAAAAGCTCATCAGTAAATTCCCTGAATTAATCCTAATTTTCTTGACCTCTGAATCCCAATCCTTGCTATTTCCCTATAATCATGGCTTTGAATCCGTCTGTTATTGTTGAGTTTTGTCAAGTCAATTATCAAATTGATCACCGTTTCTTGATTGAAAACTTAAATTTAAAAGTCTATCAAGGTGAAACCTTAGTGTTATTAGGAAGAAGTGGAAGTGGAAAAACCACAACCCTAAAACTGGTGAATCATTTATTAACTCCCACCGACGGAGAGGTTATAGTTGAGGGAAAATCAACCGATCAATGGGATCTAATTCAACTGCGAAGACAGACGGGTTATGTGATTCAAGATGTGGGTTTATTTCCCCATTTTACCGTGGAACAAAATATTGCTTTAGTCCCTAAATTACAACAATGGAAACGCGATCGCATTCAGGAAAGAGTATATCAACTCTTGCATTTAGTCAACCTAGATCCGGCTCAATTTGCCCATCGTTACCCCCAGGAACTTTCCGGCGGTCAACGTCAACGGGTGGGTGTGGCTCGAGCTTTAGCGGCCGATCCGCCGTTATTATTAATGGATGAACCCTTTGGCTCCCTTGACCCGATTACTCGCCTAGAATTACAGCGAGAATTTCGCCGTCTTCAACAACAATTAGGAAAAACCATTATTTTTGTCACCCATGATATTCAAGAAGCATTTTTATTAGCTTCGCGCATTGGTTTAATGCAGTATGGACAGTTAGTATTTCTAGGGACTCCTACGGATTTCCAACAATCGGAACACCCGGAAGCCCAGGCTTTTTTAGAATGTTTAAAATTACCCACTTAGTTATATTTATTTTAGAAAATGATTGACTTTTTGACCCGTTATGGTGCGGAAATAATCGAACGCACAACCCAACACTTAATTTTAGTGGGAATTGCCATAATATTTGCTATTTTAATTGGAGTTCCTTTAGGAATATTATTAACTCGAAATCCTAAATTAAGTCAACCGATTTTAGGCTTTGCGAATGTTATGCAAACCATTCCCAGTTTAGCCCTATTTGGGTTTTTAATTCCGATTCCATTCATAGGAGGAATAGGCGATCGCACTGCCATTGTAGCTATCACCCTTTACTCATTATTACCGATTATTCAGAATACTTATGTCGGAATTACTAATGTTGATCCAGCCGTATTAGAAGCCGGAAAAGCCATGGGGATGACCCCTAAACAATTATTAACCCAAGTCGAAATTCCCCTATCTCTGAACATAATTTTAGCCGGAATTAGAGTCGCCAGTGTGATTGCGATTGGTTTAGGAACAATTGCCGCCGCCATTGGTGCGGGAGGGTTAGGGGTATTAATTTTTAGAGGGTTAGCAACAGTTAATAACCAACTTTTATTAGCGGGAGCCATTCCAGCAGCAATCCTAGCCTTATTCATTGATTTAGCATTAGGAAAACTAGAAAAACGCCTAAAAAAATCCCCGTAGTAAGCCCTTCAGGGCTCTCTTTTATTTTATTTTATTTTATTTTATTTTATTTTATTTTAATTGTCTTGCCCAATTTCTGATCGCCCGCCGTACCGCCAACTTACCATCAAGACGATATTGCTCAATTATAGTTGGAATTTCTTGCACCCGCAGCATCGGAAATACCGAACTTGTTTCTACTTCTCCATAGGTTTCCCGTTGAAGTTGGTAAATTTTTAATTTGCCAGAATCGTAACACCAAATTTCCGGTATTCCCAAGCGAGCATAAATCGGAAAGCGATTTAAAGATTTATGGGTCATATCAATTTCTAAGGCTAAGTCTGGAGGGGGATCTTGATTCAAATTAAGCTCTAATCTGCCCCGAATTTTAGCTTCATTCTCAAAATAAAAGCAGTTGTCAGGTTCTATTCCGGCTAAACGTGCTTCCCGTTTCCAAGTTGTTGAACCATAACTTTCATAATTAATGTCTAGTTCTTCGGCAATATCTTGAATAGAAATTCCGATTGCTTCCTTATAATATTCATGTTCAGGTAAGGGGGTCATAATTTCAAAAGTTCCGTTATCATAGGCAATTCTGGCGGCGCGAGTTTGTCCTAAGTCAATTAGGAGATTTTCAAATTGCTGCCAACTAATATTGTATAAAACAACGCGATCAGCACGGTGTTCAGCGAGTTGCATAGGTTTTTTTAAGCAAGTTATGAAAACAATAATTGTAGTATAATCCCGTAGTAAGCCCTTCAGGGCTTTCTTTCATTTTCTTTTATTCTGAACAAAAAAATTCTGGAAATGGGATATTGTTCTCTCCCCGTATCAATGGAAGACCCCATTTCCACATCAGAACTAATATATAGAAGTACGACGGGTGAAAGAAATCTAGTCTTTCCACCCGTGCGATCGCTAATCATATTGTTGACAGATGGCTTGGGCTTCTTGCTTGAGGCGATCGCGCACACTATCCGGTGCAACAATTTCACAGAGGGAGCGATAGACCAAAATCTCGCGGATCAGCCAAAAAGTGTTCGACACCCGACGCACCACTATCAGGATATCACCCTCCCGTTGCTTGCTGAGGTCGTCCCGTTTTGACTCGTAGCTATTCGCCAGTTCCCCCTTAAAGTGTAAGTACACTTTGATAAAATCTAAATCGTCTCGCCATATTCCCTCCCCGGGCAGGATATTCAGATCCGTAATCCGATCCAGACGCAGGGAACGGTTATGGGCCAATTCCGGTAAATCCCGGTTGCCCTCGGTTTCCTCGCTCCAGATCTCCAAATATAGTCGTTTTTCCCGAAACACAATTTCCGCATAACGGACGGTATACATCCAATCTCGCTGTTGAGCATCTCGATAGAGAAGGCGAAAGGGTTGGCGACGGGCAATTTGCTGATCCAGTAAGACTCGCCAAGCCGGGAGGGAGTGACTGATCTGTTGGAGAAAGGACTGACGCAGGGGGGAGGCCAGATTTCCCCGTTCTAGGAGCAGGGCCATTAATGCTTGGGCTTCGCTAATGTAACCGCAGTCAATCAGGGCTTTCGTCCCTTGCTCCAAGGCTTGTACTTGCACTGAACTTAAGGTAAAGCGATCGCCCACTTCCAATTCTGAACGGGCGATCGCCACTAATAAGCCCGATATACTAGGGCGATCGCCCCATAGAATCTGAAATCTAGCCGCGATCGCTTCTAGTTGCTCCTTCGTTCCCGGGGGAATAGACAGTGTAATAGTTTCTTTTTTCCGAGCCATATTAATTTTATACTTGCATATTTGATAAAGCCGTGCCATAATCGGTCTATTAACAACTATAAACGACCCGTCACCATTCTAGGGGAAATCGTGAAAATTACGCTACTTCCTTTATATTCTCAGCAAAATACCGATGTTCAGGGCTGTCCATTGGGATGTCGGGGTGAGTGCAAAGTCAAACAGCAGGCCCCGAACTTTGGTCAAAATCCAGAGATTTCCTGCCCTTTGTCCGTACACCAGGTAGAAACCTGCGCCGAAGTCCTCCATGGCTCGGCTGAGATTATTTTTAACACCTCAGCCACCGGAGATGGCAAATCCCTGGCGGCCTACTTAGGGGGATTACTTAATCCTAAATTTCGGACAATTGCCCTATATCCAACCATTGAATTAGTCACGGATCAAGAAAAACAAGTTAGAAATTATTGCCAAGATTTTAATTTAGATGGAAGTCGGCGCGTCGATAGTTTGTATGGAGTGGAATTAGCCCGACGGGTAGAAATTGCAGAAAAAAGTAACAAATTTAAGGAATTATCAAAAGTAATTGAACATAAACCTATTATTCTGACAAACCCCGATATTTTCCACTTAGTAACCCACTTTCGCTATTATAATCCAGCCTATAATCGCGCCTGGTTGCCCTTACTTTTAGCCAGAAATCCCGATCTCTATGTTGCCGATGAATTTCATATTTTTGGAGTGCATCAAGAAGCCGCTATTCTGAATAGTTTGCTATTAATTCGTTATAACCGACCGCGTAAACGTCCGATGAAAGTTTTATTCACTTCCGCCACCCCTAAACCCAGTTTTATTCAGAAGCTAGAAAAAGCGGGATTTCAAGTGACTAAAATAGCGGGAAATTATGCTTCTGAACCTACTGCTGGATATCGGCAAATTTTGCAGTCAGTTGAACTCAAATTTGTGCAGTTAGATCGAGATTCAGATAGTTTAACTTGGTTAAAAGAACAGGCGGAATTGATCCAAAAATTGCTAGAAACAGAAGGTCAAGGACGGGGATTAATTATTCTTAATTCCGTCGCCCAAGTGAGTCGCGCTGTTCGAGAATTACAAGCCATTTTTCCAGAAGATCAAATCAAAGTTCGAGAGATTAGTGGCCGAATTGATCGACAGGAAAGAACGATCACCCAAACCGAGTTAAAAAATGCTAAACAATCGGTTTTAGTAATAGGAACATCGGCGGTAGATGTGGGAGTAGATTTTAAAATTCATTTGCTTATTTTTGAGGCTAGTGATTCTGCAACTTGTATTCAAAGGTTAGGTCGGTTAGGTCGTCATCCTAATTTCTCCAGTTACAATGCTTATATATTACTTCCCGGTCGCGCTCCTTGGATTGAAGCCAGATTAGCTGAAAAATTAACAGCAGCGCAAGAAATTGATCGAACAAATTTTAGAGAAATTCTGGAAGATGCTTTTAATCCTCCGACGGAATTTGAGCAATATCGGAATTATTGGGGAGCCTTACAAGCTCAAGGAATGTTGTTAAAAATGACCGGAGAAAATACGGCGGTGATGGAGTCAATTCATCAGAATATGAGTCAGGATTTAAGACAAATTTATGGAGAAAAATTAGATAAAAAACGGGGTCATTGGTGTGCATTAAGTAAAGATTCAACGGGTCAGGCGGTACAGGAGGAATTATTAAGGTTTCGAGGCGGGTCAGACCTACAAGCGGCGGTTTGGGAGGGTTCTCGGTTTTATACCTATGATTTATTGCGGCTTTTACCCTATGCAGAAGTAGAAATTATTGATGCTCAGACTTTTATAGAAGCTGCTGAAAAATTCAACCATCCAGCCACGGAATTTCCTGATCAATATATCCAAGTTTACTTAAAAATAAAACAATGGACAGATCGACGATTTGATATTCAATTAGAATGCGATCGCACCACCGAAGAACTCAAACAATGTACGTTAATTCTATTAGATAAACTAACAATTGTTGGACACCCCCAAGGGGAAGTTAAAAAATGTCTGCGTAAGCGCAAATTACTGGCTTTTATTGTTTCGGTAAACCGGAATCAAGCCTATAGTCATTGGGAAATCAGTCGCAAATTGCATCTTAATCCTACTTTTGGATTATATCGTTTAACCGATGTCGATGGTGTTGCCTATGGCTGCGCTTTTAATCAAGATGCCTTGCTTTTAGAAGCGATGAAATGGCGACTCAAACCTTGCGAAACTGCCCAACCTTATATTTTTTAAAATCATGGAAAAACTCACCCTTCTGCAAACCTTACTAATTGAAACCTTACCCGAAGATACTGATCCGATTTTGCGTTCTTATATTGAGACTATTCTCCCAGCAATGGAACGACAATTTTCAGTTATCACGGCTTTAGGGGGTTCCTATAAAAGTCATTTAAACAAATTAGAAAAACAAAGCGATTTCCATGCCCAAGAAAAAGCCCAACGCTGGTCAAATAAAGCCGATCAAGGTTTACAGGTTCATGTTCTAAATGCTTTGTTAACTGCTTGGAATTTGAGTCAATATTTACCCGATGATTTACAACTTTCCGAGGAAGAAAAACGGCTATTGTGTTTAGGAATAACCTTGCATGATTATAATAAAATTCTTCAAGGTCAAACTGAAGCATCTACATCTCCAAAAGCCCATGAAATTCGGCAAATTTTGCAAGTCTGCGAAACCTGGGGAGAAAAACTTAATTTTGATGGGTTTTGGCATCCGTGGCGTGAGTATTTAGTGGATATTGCCTATTTAGCTCAAAATACCCAATTTAAAGTAGGAAGTAATACGTTCATTTCTAATTGGGAAATTGATGATTTTCAGGTACAAATTGAGGATGATCGGCGCTTAGATTTACCCCTGCGTCACTTGTTAGCTTTTGGTGATATTGCAGTTCATTTTAATGATCCGACGGATGTGGCTATCCAAACGGGAGGCGATCGCTTACAAGATCATTTAGACTGGTTAGAAATTAACAAAAAATTAGTCTACCATCGCCTGCGGGACTGTCGGGGTTTGCTGACTAATCGTATTCATAATTCTGTGGTTAGTTTTGTAGAAAAAATTGGCTGGGAACCCCTATTATATTTTGCCCATGGTACAGTTTATTTAGCTCCTAAAACTCCTGAAATTCCCGATTTTATCACCATTGAAAATAATGTTTGGTACAATATTATCCAAGGGGATAGAGATAAGGGTATTCAAGGTTTAGCTGAATATTTTAGTCGGGGTGATATTGGGTTTGTGCGAGATGGAAAAGGCTTAAAAGTTGCCCCTCAAACCCTAGAATTATTCAGTCCCGCAGACCTAATTCGACAACTTCCCCATGTTGTAGAAGTTAAAGTTGCTAATGCTAAAAGTCCCGCAACTCCTAAGCGCATCGAAAAGTTAGATATTCCCCAAGTTGAAAAAGAAAAACTATTAAAAGCGGCGGATTTGCGGGCGGATCGGATTGCGGAATTTGTGATTTTAACTCAAAATCAATTTTTTGAAACCTGTCAGGAATACGCCCCCCAAGTTCTAACCCTGCTAAATTTAGAAACCCAAATTTCCCCAGAAGAAACAGCAATTCAATCCGGGGGAGTTAATTATGGTTGGTATCGGGTTGCGGCTCATTATATGGCTGATCATTTAACCCTAGATTTAGAACAAATTAATGAGTTTTTAATTAGTTTTGCCGATCGCCTAGCAACTTGGGCAGAAGAAAAAGGGTTACTCAAACAACAAAGTAGCCCAACTCGTGAAGCCTTTAGCGATTATTTAGAGCAGTATTTAGAGATTTGGGGATTAACAGCATTACCCCATAAATTTCCTAATGAACTAGCGGCTTATACGGAGGCAAAAGTCACGAATCAAGCGATTTGTTCTTTAAGTTCTGGGGAATTTTCTGCTGAAGATCAACTAGATTCCGTGGTGTTGTTTAAACCCCAACAATATAGTAATAAAAATGCGTTAGGAGGAGGTAGAATTAAACGAGGAATATCAAAAATATGGGCTTTAGAAATGTTATTACGGCAAGCCTATTGGTCTGCCCCGGCGGGAAAATTAGAAGACAAACAACCGGTTTTTCTGTATATTTTTCCCGCCTACGTTTACTCACCACAAACGGCTAGAGCGGTGAGAGTTTTAACTAATACCTTAAAAAGAATTAATCTTTGGGAGGTTCGTAAACATTGGATTGATAGTAATATGCAAATTGACGGCTTACAAACCTTAGCTTGGCAAGAGCAAGATGAGGAGGAAGCAGGAAGGTTTGGAAAGCATCAATATTCGGTTCAAGATTTGCCGTTTATGGCAATTAAGTACACAACAACCATGGGAAAAACCGTAACAGATGCTTGGGTAGAACCTGCGTTTTTAGCCCTAGCTTTGCCCAGGCTTTTAGGAGTAAAAGTTGTGGCCACCACCAGTCCCGATCCGCTTTATACCAGTGATCAAGAGTTTCTGGAAACCGTGAAATTAGACGGAATTGCTGGGTTTTGGAATCTACTTAGTTTAGATTCATCTATTCGTTTAGATGGCTTAGAAACGGCCTTAAAACGCTTGTTAATTGCCTATAGCATTCATTTAGATAATCGGAGTGCTAAACCCGATCCCCGTTGGCAAGCGTTTAATGGCACGGTAAGGGATTTAGCGACGAATGTGTTAAATGTTTTTGCGATCGCTAATGAGGGATTTCGGCGTGATAAACGAGAACCCTATGGTAATGAAATTGATCGCTATTGGCAGTTTGCTCAAATTTGGTCAAAAGGAGATGATGTTATGGAGAAAACCATGGAGTTTACCAAAGATTTAGTCGAAAAATATCGCAAGTTCTATCAAGTCGAGGTTAAAGAGTCGAGTCATTCGATTTTATTACCCATTACTAAAGCCTTGGAGGTGATTTTATCGAGTCCTAATAATCTTGATCCTCAAGATTTAATCTTTCAAGGGGCTGGACAATTGCGCGATGCTTTGGATCGTCAAGAAGTCTATAAACGTCCCTTAATTAAAGATAAATCTGTGGATTATGCCTTACGTCAACAACAGGAACTTGAAGCCATTCATGGGTTTATGACAACCTTTGTGGAGGAGGTTTTTTTGAAACAATATAAAGGCGATCGCGCCCTGCTTCAAGAAAACCGAAACCGCATCAAAGCCGGGGCGGAATTTGCTTACCGTTGGTTGGCATTACAAGACAAACAACAACAATCTTAAACCTAAAATTAACCATTTCAAGGAGATAATTACAATGGCAATTCTCGAAACACTTAAACCAGAATTTCAAGCCGCTTTTCCCCGTTTAGCTTCCGGTAAATATGTACACTTTTTAATGGTACGTCATAGTCAATCCTTCCCCGTTTTTCAGACCGATGGTGTGCTGAATACCGCACGGACTCAAGCGGGATTAACTACGGTTGATTTCCTCAGTCGTTTAGTGATGTTTAAACGCAAACAAATCACCCCGGAAAGATTAGCAGGACGGGAATTATTACGGTCTTTAACCTTAACCAGTGCCACCGAAGGTACAGAAAATGGTTGTGAATATAATGGGGAAAAATCCTGTAAAAAATGCCCCGATTGTATTCTTTATGGGTTTGCCATTGGTGATAGCGGATCGGAACGTTCTAAAGTATATTCAGATTCGGCTTTTTCTCTGACTCCTTACGAAAATTCTCACCGTAGTTTTACCTTTAATGCTCCCTTTGAAGGGGGAACTATGAGCGAAAAAGGGGAAATGCGAAGTGCAATTAATGAATTAGATCATGTTCTGCCCGAGGTGGCATTTCCGACGGTAGAAACCCTGCGTGATTCAACCTTTGAAGGGTTTATTTATGTGTTAGGAAACTTGTTAAGAACCCGGCGTTATGGCGCACAGGAATCGCGCACAGGAACCATGACTAATCATTTGCTGGGACTGGTGTTTTGTGATGGGGAAATCTTTAGTAATCTGCATTTTACCCAGGCAATTTATGATCAGTTAAAGCCAGATATTAATGCTCCGATTAGTGATATTTTGACTAAAGCAACGGAAGTGGCTGATAATTTAATCAAAAAGGAACCTGTGCGGAAAAGTCAGGTAATTTTACGTCCTCAATTGGATGAGTTATTAACAGAAGTGAGTGCAATTTATCAGGATGAAACCCGCTTGCGAGAAACTTTAACTACTCTGTATCAACAGACGAAAAGCTATGCCGAAACCTATGGTGCTTTAACTAAGGAAAAAGGCAAAGGGAAAGGAAAATCTAGTTCTTAATCAGTTGTTGTGCTTTAGCACTGAGTTGTTGTGCTTTAGCACTCGATTTTGGTATTAAAGTAAGCTGGAAATTCCGTGTTTTCTTTTAAACCTTTGGGTGCGCTGAAGCGCAACAACTTTTATAAAATTTTTGAGGAAAATTTGATGGTTCTTTATCAGTGTCATTTGACTTTGCATGATAATGTTTTTTTTGCGAGTCGGGAAATGGGTATTCTTTATGAAACGGAAAAATATTTGCATAATTGGGCCTTGAGTTATGCGTTATTTGAAGCGGTTTATATTCCTAAACCCTATCGACTACAGGGGAAAAATGCTCAAAAACCTGCTTATTTAGATGGCGATCGCGAACAAAATTTACTCCATCTCAATCAAGCCCAAATTTACGTTTTTCCTGCCCAACCTCTGCGCTGTTCCTATCAAATTAATACCTTTAAAGCCGCTCAAGTAAATTACTATGGTATTTCCAAACAATTTGGGGCTACAGGGGCAAGCCGCAACTATCCCATTAACTATGGTCGAGCTAAAGAATTAGCCGTAGGTAGCCGATATCGGACTTATATTATTGCACCGCCGGAGGTGAAATTTCCGGCTTGGATACGGTTAGGAAAATGGGCGGCAAAAATTAAAGTAGATGTGACACCCATTCCCGATACTGGGATTAAAAAAAAATCGGGAGAATATGTCTGTAAACATCCCTTAAATCCCGTAGATTTACCACCCTCTTGTCGCTTACTTTTATACAATCGGATTGTTATGCCTCCGGTTAGTTTATTAAGTCAGGCACAATTGATCGGCGATTATTTAGAAATATCAAGACCGGATCGGGGGCAAGAAATGGCAGAATGGTCACAATTAACCGAGTTATCTTTTCCGATCAATTTACCTTTAGGAGTGGCTTATGGAGCGCATACCGTTTCAGTCTGAGAAATCTTTTAATTTATATGCGATCGTTGTCCAAATAGCCGCTATTAATCGGGGTTATTTACCTGCTAGTTTAGGGCGGGCGATCCATGCTCAAGTTTTACATTGGTTACAAATGGGTAATCCGAATGCTTCTGAATATGTCCATAATAGTCAGGATTCTCCCATCAGTTTATCGGGTTTAATTGGTCATCGTCGTGCCTCTGGAATTCGCTCGGGAGATGAATTTTATTTCCGCATTGGTTTGTTAAATGGAAACCTGATAGAACCCTTATTAAGTGGGATTGAACAATGGGGAAGTGAACCGCTAACTTTAGGTAAATTTCCTTTTATTATTAAAGGGATTCATTCTCTACCGGGTACTCATCCTTGGGTGGGTTCAGGGGATTATCAAATGTTAGCAAAACTGCCAAAAAATTCCGATGATATTACCTTAGAGTTTCTTTCCCCTACCAGTTTTAAACAACAAAAATATGTACAACTTTTTCCCTCACCAGAATTAGTGTTTTCTAGTCTGATGAAAAGATGGAATGCTTTTGCACCGGAAGCCCAACAATTTGAAGCGATCGCTTGGCAAGGTTTCGTTTCTGCCTATAGTTTAGAAACCCATGCTTTAAAGATGGAAAATAACGTAGAAATTGGGGCAAAAGGATGGATTAAATATCGATTTCCCGACCCTCAAGAAGCAAAAATTGCTAATATTTTAGCTCATTTTGCCTTTTTCTCCGCCATCGGTCGTAAAACCGCCATGGGAATGGGACAAACGAGAATCAGTCATCAGTTGTAGGGGCGGGTTCACCCAGATTTAGGTTATTAACAAAAATCTCAAATAACCCGCCCGTACCAGTTATTATTTGTCAGTTTTTGCTTAACAGATGACTGCTAACTAACAACTGCTAACTAACAACTGTCAACTAATAACTGCTAACTGATAACTGTTAACTGATAACTGATAAATGATAACTGATGACTGATTTAACTTTGGCTTATCTCAATGCTTGGGAATATTGCCCCAGACGATTTTATTTAGAATATCAATTGGGGGAAACGCAGGATAACGAACATATTATTATGGGTCGTTATCTCCATGAAAATATTAATGAAGAAGGCACTACTTTTGAAGGAGATACTATTATTCACCGTCAGCAGTGGGTCTGGAGTGAAGATCTGAAAGTGAGTGGAATTATTGATGCGGTGGAAGAACGGGAGAGTCAACTGATTCCTTTAGAATATAAAAAGGGAAAAATGGCACAACATCTTAATGATCATTTTCAACTGTGTGCGGCGGCGTTGTGTTTAGAAGAACGCACGGGGAAAGAAATTCCCTATGGTGAAATTTTTTATCATGGAAATCGTCGTCGTCAACGGGTTGAATTTACCCCCAAATTGCGACAAATGACCCAAGAAGCGATCACCTTAGCCCACCAAACTGCCATGGGTAAAATGCCTTTACCGATTAACAATTCTAAAAAATGTCAAGCCTGTAGTTTAACCGGAATTTGTCTACCCTTTGAAGTTAAAGAACTAATTCGTCAAGGAGTTTAACTGAAAATGTCTATTCTTTATATTACCCAACCTCAAGCAATTTTAGGTAAAAAATATGAAGCCTTTACTGTCGCAACTCAAGAAGAAAGTGGCAAATGGAATAAACAATCGGTTCCCGCCCAAACCGTCGAACAAGTGGTATTAATGGGTAATCCTCAAGTCACTGGAGATGCTCTCACCTATGCTTTAGAATTGGGGATGCCTGTACACTATTTAACCAGTTTTGGCAAATATTTAGGCAGTGCTTTACCCGGATATTCTCGGAATGGAGCCTTACGATTAGCCCAATTTCAATTATATCAGAATACGGAACGTCGATTAGAATTAGTAAAAACCATTGTATCGGCTAAAATCCAAAATCAAGCTACGGTTTTATATCGTCAGAAAATTGCCGATAGTACCTTGAAAAATCATAAGAAATTAGTGTTTAAAAAAGCTACTTTAGATGAAGTCCGAGGAGTGGAAGGAATTGCGGCAAAAGATTATTTTCGGGAATGGTCAGCGATCTTAAATGAACCTTGGTTTTTTCCGGGTCGTAACCGTCGTCCACCGACCGATCCGGTGAATGCTTTATTAAGTTTTGCCTATGGTTTATTGCGGGTGCAAGTAACAGCATCGGTGCATTTAGTTGGACTTGATCCTTATATTGGATATCTCCATGAAGTCAGTCGGGGTCAACCCGCAATGGTGCTGGATTTAATGGAGGAATTTCGCCCTTTGGTAGCGGATAGTTTGGTATTTTCAGTATTAAATAATCGGGAAATTAAACCGGATGATTTTACTAAAAGTTTGGGTGCTTATCGACTCAAAGATGAGGGACGTAAGCGGTTTTTACAAGCCTTTGAACGAAAAATGAATGATGAGTTTAAACATCCAGTTTTTGGGTATCGGTGCACCTATCGACGGGCAATTGAATTACAAGCTCGATTATTAGGACGCTATTTACAAGAAGACCTGGTTTATAAACCTTTGGTATTACGATGAAAAATACGTTATTTTATTTAGTGATTTACGATTTACCCGATAGCAAAGCGGCAAATAAACGACGCACTCGGTTACATAAATTGTTGTCGGGTTATGGCAAATGGTGTCAATATAGTGTGTTTGAATGCTTTTTAACCAGTATTCAGTTTGTGAACTTACAACACCAGATTGAAAAGTTAGTTAAACCTACGGAAGATTCGGTACGGATTTATGTTTTGGATACGGGATCTCTGAAACGAACAATTACCTATGGCTCTGAACATCCCCGCCAAGATCAGGCTATTGTCATTTAGTTGAATTAAATCGAATATTGTTAACCCTGTTTCCTTTGGAGGCAGGGTTATAGAATCAGTCATCAGTTAACAGTTATCAGTTAACAGTTAATAGTTAACAGTTGTTAGTTAACAGTTAATAGTTAACAGTTGATTGTAGGTGAGAGGTCTGGGGGCGATCGCAATATCATATAAAATTCCCCTTGACAAGAAAATTGTTTCGGTTTATTATGATTTTCGTGAACCTAAGCGGGGGCGAAAACCTGGGGGGGTTCACGAAAAACCCTAGAACCTTGACAAATCAATAGTTTATACTTTTGAGTTCGGTTAGTTATTGATAATCTGTCTCAATAATGAGGGCTGAAATGAGGCAATTTTTGAG
>MNYZ01000118.1 GCA_001873365.1 Oscillatoriales cyanobacterium CG2_30_40_61
AGAAACCGGGTTTCTGCTGAGAGATGATAATCTGAAAATAGATATTGATAGAAACCGGGTTTCTGCTGAGAGATGATAATCTGAAAATAGATATTGATAGAAACCCGGTTTCTATTCCGATATTTTAACGATTAGAAATTGCATAGTGGACTAAAGCCGCCATGCGTTGTCTTAGGGTTTCTAATCCTAATCCTTTAGAAGCGGAAATATAAACCGCTTGGGGATATTTTTCTTGCGCTAATCGTAAATTTTCTCCATCAGTTTGATCAATTTTATTAAACGCTAATAATGCTGGGCCAGGAGTAACAGGCATTTGCCTTAAAATCTGCATCACTGACTCAATTTGACTTTCCCAAGCGGAATGGGATAAATCCACCAAATGAATTAAGGCATCCGCGTCCGTTACCTCCTCTAAAGTAGCTCTAAAGGCATCAACTAGAGGAGGTGGCAGTTCATGAATAAATCCTACTGTATCTGTGATTACCACCGTCAAAGGCTCCTCCGTTATCGGATCAGAAATCTCTAAACGGCGAGTTGTGGGGTCGAGGGTAGCAAAGAGTTGGTCAGCCGTATAGACTTCCGACTGGGTTAAAACGTTTAATAACGTTGACTTTCCAGCATTGGTATAGCCCACTAAGGCCAAGGTAGGAACCTCTTGAGCTTGACGATTTTGGCGCAGACGAGAACGATGGGCTTGCAGTTGATTCACTTCCTGCTGGAGCCGGGAGATGCGGCGTTGAATCGCCCGTCGTTCCGTTTCCAACTTCGTTTCTCCTGGCCCCCTGGTTCCAATTCCGCCCCCTAAGCGAGACATAGCCCGACCTCGACCAGTTAACCGGGGTAAACTGTATTCGAGTTGGGCCAGTTCTACCTGTAATTTTCCCGCCCCCGACTGGGCGCGTTGAGCAAAAATATCAAGGATAAGTTCGGTTCTGTCTACAACCCTGATTCCGATTTGGGTTTCCAGGTTACGAACTTGGGCGGGGGATAGGTCACGGTCAAATACAATTAAATTAGCTCCGATGGTCTGGGCAACTAAGGCAATTTCTTGGACTTTACCCTCTCCGACAACGGTTTGGGGGTGAGGATGCGATCGCTTTTGGCGTAAAGTTTGTAATACTTGACCCCCGGCGGTATCGACTAAACGCACCAATTCTGTTAACCCATCTTCAAACATTTGGGGAGATATCTTCTCAGTTTTCACCCCCACTAACAGCACTTTATCCTGACTAGAATCGACTTCCCGGGCGACAAATTCCCGTTCAAACTCCGTTTCTAGTTCGTTAACTAAATCGAGAAAATCCTGTTGTGATAGGGCATCCAGACTCATGGGCAACGACAAATAATAGGGAATGGCCGAAAAACCGTTATCAATTTGTTGATGATTTCCCGTTTCCATATCGGGGACAAGGTGAGCCAGATAGGTGTCTTTGATATAGCCCGTTTCACCCCCTCCCCGTCGCTGAAAACCGCTTCCGGTTAAGGTGAGAACCACTAGAACATCTAACCGTTGAATCGCCATGGCAGTCAGGGCTGCTTCTTTGGGCGGTTCCGGGCTAGTTTGGGTGGCAATACAGCGAATTCCACTCAGGCGTCCATTCCCATAACGGGGCAGTTCTAAGGGGGGAATTTGAGTTTGGCGAGGAGTTCCAACTCCCACCCGCATCACTTGTCCCCGACGGTTAATATAGGCGCACAGAGGCTGATCAATTTCTGTACTAATTGCCGCCAGTCGCTGGGCAAATTCCACGGTTGTAATCAAATCGCCCGGTAGTCGTTGATGATACAGGCTTTGCAACCGTTTAAGCTGACTGGCTTTTAGACCTTGTAGTTGACCATAAATCGTTTCGATAGGCACGTTTTACCAGTTTCCTGGCCCTCCATAAACAATAGGGGTTGATTTCAAATATGATAGCTTGAATTTTGATCGGAGTGTGAGCCGTGGGCTGTTCAGACCCGACTGGGAACTTAATATTTTCTTGAGGATTATTAAATGTCGAATTTGATAAAATTATCTGATGTTTAGAGCTAAATTGATTAAATTTTGGATTAATTTTTAATCAAATGACAGGCTACAGAATGGTTTAAACCCAGATCTTTTAATAGTGGTTCTTCCAGCCAACATTGTTCCATAACCGAGGGACAACGGCTACAAAATCGACATCCTGTTGGCGGGTTAACGGGACTGGGAATTTCTCCAGTTAATAAAATTCGTTGTCGTTTGGCTTCTAATTCCGGGTCAGGAATAGGGACGGCGGATAATAGGGCTTGGGTATAGGGATGGAGAGGATTTTCATACAAAGAAATTCTATCTGCAAGTTCAACAATTTTGCCCAAATACATCACCGCCACTCGGTCAGAAATATGACGAACTATGCTTAAATCATGGGCGATAAACAGATAGGTTAAGCCTAAAGTTTGCTGTAGATTTTGCATTAAATTAATCACTTGGGCTTGAATGGAAACATCCAAGGAGGCAATCGGTTCATCACAAACAATAAAATCAGGATTCATCGCTAAAGCTCTGGCAATCCCAATCCTTTGTTGTTGTCCCCCTGAAAATTCATGAGGATAACGATTAATTGCATCGGAATTTAATCCGACTAATCCCAATAATTCTTTGACGCGATTTTGGGCTACTTTATTAGTAGCTAATTGATGAATAATTAAAGGTTCACTAATAATTTTACCCACGGTCATTCGAGGATTTAAGGAAGAATAGGGATCTTGAAAAATCATTTGCATCCGGCGACGAAATGGCTGTAATTCCTTAGGATTTAAGGTTGTTAAATCGGTATTTTCAAAGTAAATTTTTCCGCCAGTGGGACGAGCAAGCTGTAAAATCATTCGTCCGGTTGTACTTTTCCCACAACCTGATTCTCCTACTAAACTTAAGGTTTCTCCCCTATTAATATTAAAGGTAATTCCATCAACGGCTTTAATGGCGGCTACTTGACGTTGTAGTAAAATTCCTTCCATGACTGGAAAGTGTTTTTGTAAGTTTTCCACCCGCATTAGGGGAGTATTTTTTTGAGGGGATTTAAGTTTTGTTTCTAAAGTATTAACCATATTTTTATTATAAAAAATGTTTATATAGGAAATCAGGGAAATTCCGGCGATTGAGAAATCCGGCGATTGGAAATCGCGTCTACAGAAACGAAGTCCGCCTACGCGGACTAAGAAGGGAGCAGAGAATTGGCAATCGAAGATTCTTGTAACCCGCGCAGGCGGGTTTTGTCTGTGTAGGCGCGATTTCAATCGCCGAGCCGAGATTAGAGGGAAATTCCGGCGATTGGAAATCGCGTCTACAGAAACGAAGTCCGCCTACGCGGACTGGGAAGGGAACAGGGATTAGAAATCGCAGGGGGAATTCTTAGCACCTGCGGGGGTAGTTTTAGAAATTAATTCCCACTCAGAAATCATTGATTGCTGACGGTGGTGAACAGCTTGATTTCTGATATAATTGGCTACACTGTCGATGGCATCGCGGCTAACGGTAAACGCCCCGTAGCTGCCTTGCCACTTAAAAAAGTCACCCGGTTTAAGTTGGTGAGTTACGAAATGAGAAGAACTTCCCTTAATTTGCTTAATTATTTCAGCTACGGCCAAAGTTGTGGGAAAACCTATTAGCAAGTGAACATGGTCTTCTATACCTCCAACTGCGATTACAGTACATCCTAACTTGTTACATTCTCCAATAATAGCTGCATAGATTTGTTGCTGAATATCGGGAGTAATCAAAGGTAATCTATCCCAGGTTGCCCAGACATAATGGAGATACATTTGCGTGAAATTTTCTCTCATTTTAATTACAATATCCTAAATTTATCCTCAACCCGCGCAGGCGGGTTTTGTCTGTGTAGACGCGATTTCAATCGCCGAGATTAGAGCGATTATAGGTCGAATCAATTGAATCAGGCAATTACAGATTACAGAAATTCGGCGATTAGGAAATCGCGTCTACACAAACGAAGTCCGCCTGCGCGGACTGGGAAGGCGTCAACAACAATCCCTAACAAGTAGCGATTACAGAAATTCGGCGATTGGAAATCGCGTCTACACAAACGAAGTCCGCCTGCGCGGACTGGGAAGGCGTCAACAACAATCCCTAACAAATAGTATAATTGATTGCACCATCCCAAATCCCATTTCTCCGATGAACTCTGAACCCCAACCAGCCTATCTCAACCTGATAAATCAACTGCTAACCTGTCCCAGCGGCGAAGAACAAGAGATATTGAACACTCACCCGGAATTGCTGGATGATGGCTTGGTGGCGGCTATGCTAGAAAAGGCAGATAATCTCAGAGAACAAGGGGAACTAAATAATGCTAATTGGTTGAAAGATTTTGCCGGGCTACTGGGTAAGGTGGATGGCGACTTCCTAGCGGGAATTGCACTGAAACCAGAAGCAGACAGACTGTTTGAACAAGGAATTCAGCAGTATGCAATCAGTCAATTTCGAGAAGCTTTGCAGTCTGGGGAACAGGCATTAACTATCTATCGGGAAATCGGAGATCGCCTAGGAGAAGCTGCTTCCCTCGGCAGTTTGGGCATTGCTTACCATTCCCTAGGGCAATTTCAGAAAGCGATCAACTTTCACCAACAGTCTTTAAAGATTAAACGGGAAATCGGAGATCGCCAAGGAGAAGCTGCTTCCCTCGGCAATTTGGGCAATGCTTACGATTCCCTAGGGCAATTTCAGAAAGCGATCGACTTTCACCAACAGTCTTTAAAGATTAAACGGGAAATCGGAGATCGCCAAGGAGAGTCAATTTCTCTAAATAATTTGGGAAATGTTTTACTAAAAACTAACCAACTTGCTGAAGCGGAAACAGCACTCCGTACCTCAATCCAAATTCGTGAAACTCTGCGTTCTGAATTAGTCAATAATGATCATAAAGCCTCAATTTTTGAAACCCAAGTATCTGCCTATCGAAACTTACAAAAAGTCCTAGTTGCCCAAACTAAATTTGATCAAGCCTTAGAAATATCTGAAATGGGGCGTACCCGTGCCTTCGTCGAATTATTGCAGCAAAACTTATTAACAAATGAATTACCAACAAATGACGCAACAAATAGATTATCAATTCCCAAAATCCAACAAATCGCCCGCGACAGAAACTCCACAATAGTTGAATACTCGATTGTTAATCCAGAAATTTACATCTGGGTAATCCAACCCAACGGCAACATCACCTATCGCGCCGCCAACCTCGAACCCCTCAACCAACAAAACCAAACCCTCAAACAAATTATCCTCAAAACCCGCGTCTCCATCGGCAGTAAGGAAACCGACGACGAAGGCAACAAAATTCAACTAGAAAGAGAGTACCAACCAAACCAAACAGGCGGCTATCCCCTATTGCAACTCCTCCATCAAATTCTAATCGAACCGATCATCGACTTGCTACCCACCGATGCCAATAACCAGATCATCTTTATCCCCCACTACGACTTATTTTTAGTTCCTTTTGTCGCTTTGCAAGATAGCAAAAATCGCTACCTAATCGAAGATTATACTATCCTCACCGCCCCATCCATCCAAGTCTTAGAAATCACCCGCGAACATCAAAACCGAGTCCGAGGATTGAGACAAGCCGCCCTAATTGTCGGCGATCCAACCATCGATCCAAAATTCAAAGAAGATCCCTACAAACTCAACCAAATGCCGAATGCAAAAGAAGCCGCCGAAGCGATCGCCGCCATTTTAGGAACCCAAGCAATTACCGGAGAAAATGCCACCAAAGTCGCCATTTTAGACAGGATGCTAAACACCCGTATCGTCCATTTATCGGCCCACGGACTCCTCGACGATTTCCAAGGTTTCGGCATTCCGGGCGCGATTATTTTAGCACCATCAGAAAACACCGATGATGGCTCACTTAACGCAGCAGAAATCCTGCAATTAAAACTCGATTCCGAACTCGTAGTATTAAGCGCGTGCAGCACCGGGCGTGGTAGAATTACCGGAGATGGAGTTGTCGGATTATCGCGTTGCTTCATTCTCGCGGGAGTCCCCAGTATCATCGTTTCCCTGTGGAATATGGGCGCATCAGCCGCGAAATTGCTAATGACAGAATTCTACCAAAATTTAGCCCGGGGCGACAATCGAGCCGTCGCCTTGCGGTGTGCTATGCTAACCACAAAGACTGAATCTCTTCGTCCCCTAGAGTGGGCAGCTTTCACCTTAATTGGGGAAACTGAAACTTTACTATTATCAAGGAAAAAATAGATTTAAGGAGGCTAAAAATGTCACTTTCTGACAATACCAAACCTGAAAAAATTGTTGCTGGTTTAAATAAATTATTAAAAACTTGTCCACTCTATTTGTTTGCTGAACATTTACCAGTGCTTGATGTTTCTGCGACGGATAATGTCGATATTGTAGCTGAAAAAATCAAGGATTGGTGCGAAACCAGACCTCAAATTGAACAGAATTTAGAGAATGAAATCGATCAAATGGGTGCGGGTGGTACTGATAGCGATGCACCGGAAGAAATTGTCAGGGAATTTTACGAAACGTTGAAGGAAAATCAGATTAGATTAGGTTTATCTGTGTCGTCTGTGGCGGAGGTTGAAACGGATACAGACGAGACAACCGATTAAAAATCCGCCGCAACCCGCGCAGGCGGGTTTTGTCTGTGTAGATGCGATTTCAATCGCCGAAATTAGGAAATCCGCCGCAACCCGCGCAGGCGGGTTTTGTCCGTGTAGATGCGATTTCAATCGCCGAAATTAGAGCGATTAGATTACAGAAATCCGGCGATTAGAAATCGCGTCTACAGAAACGAAGTCCGCCTGCGCGGACTAAGATGGAATTAAGATAATGTCTTATATTTTCTTTGATTATGAACGAAGCACAGCAAATTAAAAATCCCAGTATTACCCTCTATCCTTTCCACCTGCGGGATGATAGGGACGAAAGCAATAAGCAAGTAGCCAAAAATGCTCAAAATTTGTGGGAAAATCTAGCGGATAATGTTGGTAAAGAGTTTGATATTAACGAACTAAAATCCCTCAGAGACAAGCTAATTTGCTATAAAAACGGACATTATGAACCAGACGATAAACAGGAAAATCTGAATGACGGAAAATTACTAACACCCGACGGAAAAACTCTGAAGTTTCAGCCCATTACTCAGCCCGATGGCCAGAAACTTAATGGTTCTATTTATCCCCTACGAATTCACGACACTTACACCGTAGATTTAACATTTTACTATCAAAATTCCAAAATAAAAGTATCAGAATTAACTCAATTAAATCCCCAAGGTTGCTTGTTGCCTAATGCAATTAAACCATCTTTGGGACAAACCTTATTATTATACGCCGAACCAGCAGTTTATGATACTTACCGGAAACTGGCTGACGAATGCGTTAAAGCTTTTGTACAAAATAAACAGGATAAACCGGAAAAATCAGTAGACTTTCGGGCTGAAGGAAAGTTATTTGGTAGTCCGATTTTTGAGTATGACAGCCGAGATGATGATGCGACTAAGCGGTGTCATATTCTCGTATGGCTGAAACAAAATCCCCAAACTTTGAACTCCGCAACGTCGGCGTTTAACTTTTACTTGATTAATCTACTTTGTTCTCGCGCTAAAATCGTATTTGTGTATCACGAAGCTGGGGAAAAGTATCGCAAAGCACAGCAAATAGTCAGCAAATTAGAAAAAACCCTTCCGAAATTCAGTGAAATAGAAAAGGAACAAAATAGACAAATTAAATTGCAGAAATTAAAGGAATTGTTAGCTGAAGTCCGAACTAAAATGTTTGATTTTTCTCAACAAATGCGGTATTTACAAGAAGATAGAAATACCATTGATACTAATGCTGAAAATTATCGTGATGCCTTGACAAAAATTAAAAGTTTGTGCATCGACGGCGACAATTTAGACTTTTTGCACAAGTTTTTAGATTTAGCTGAAAATAAATATCAACGGCAAATTGAAATAGATTTAAACTACTTAATTGCTAGTCAAGATTTATTCCAGCAGTCGATATCCACTGTGCGAGGGATTGTGGAAATTGAGCAGGTGGAATTAGATACGGAACAGGAACAAAATGAAAAAACGCGCGATCGCCAACTTGAGAATATCATCTTTTTTATCGGAACTGCGATCGGCGGCGGACAAATATTTTCAGCAGCCTATCCCTTAATTAAGGATACACCAATTCAATGGCAACCCAATTTTTCTCTACCTTTGCATCCGTTTTTTGCTACACTTATCTATAGTGTGCTATTCGGTTTAGGATTTGGCTTCCTAACATTGCTGATAGTTCGGGTAGCCCGAAAAATATTTCCCAAGTAAACCCTAAGACCTAACCCACCCACCCCCACTGTTTCATTTTAGTGTCAATCAAACTATTTATTAACAATCCATTTTAGGAACTACCCAACAAGCGACTTGATGCTCGGTTTCAATTAATTCTAATTGAGGATTTTCTTGAAAACAATGTTCAATCGCAAATCGACATCGCGGAGCAAAGGGACATCCCAGGGGATAATCAATTAAATTAGGAGGAGTTCCTTCAATAGCTTTTAACGGTTCTTGACGAATTTGATCCAGTCGAGGTAAACTTTCTAATAGTCCAATAGTATAGGGATGACGAGGATTTTTATAGAGTTGATTAACCGTGGCTTGTTCCACAATTTGCCCCGCATACATGACTATAATTCTATCGGCTAATCCTGCTAATAACGCTAAGTCATGGGTAATCCAAATTACGGACATTCCCTGGGCATTTTTTAGTTGTTTAACTAATTCTACAACCTGGGCTTGTACCGTTACATCTAAGGCGGTTGTAGGTTCATCTGCGATTAATAATTTAGGTTGACATCCTAAACCCATAGCAATCATTACCCGTTGACGCATTCCCCCTGAAAATTCATGGGGATAACTTTTTAAGCGTTTTTCTGGGCTAGAAATTCCTACCTGTTTCAATAGTTGAATGGCTCGGCTTTTAGCTTGTTCTGATGTTAATTTAAGATGAATTTGTAGAGCTTCAGTTAGTTGTTTGCCAATGGTTAAAACGGGGTTAAGAGAAGTCATAGGATCTTGAAAAATTATGGCGATTTCATGACCCCTGAGTTGTTGTAATTGTTGAGAATTGAATTGAATTAAATTTTTTCCTTCAAATAAGATTTCACCTTGGGTAATTTTCCCTGGGGGTGATGGAATTAACCCTAAAATTGATAAGACACTAATACTTTTTCCTGACCCCGACTCCCCAACAATTCCTAGGGTTTCCCCTGGATAAACTTGATAGGAAATTCCATTCACAGCATGAACTACCCCATCAAGGGTAAAAAACTTAACAGCTAGATTTTTAACCTCTAATAAAGGAATCATTAGGAATTGAAAATGGGTAATGAGTAATGAGTAATGAGTAATGAGTAATGAGTAATGAGTAATAAACTGATAACTGGTACGGGCGGGTTATTTTAGATTGTTGTTAATTATCTAAATCTGGAGGAACCCGCCCCTACAAATGATAACTGATTATTTAACTACTCGTAAACGTTGCGTGACTAAGGTTACTCCTCCTTGACGCATTAAAATAGCAGAAATCCAATTATTTCCGGCTGTATCAGGAGCTTGACCTACTTTAAAAATACCGCCAGAGGGTAAAAATTCTAATTGCAAAAGACCCGAATCATTATAGGCTTCTGCGGTGATGGGTTGTGTAATGGCGGTTCCAATTAAAATATCATTATCTAAGGGTTCTTGAACAATGGCATCAATATTAAATTCCTGACCCGCTTTAACTTGTTCGGGGAGATTAAAAACAACTGTTGGCGGTTTTTTGCCTAATGTGAGTTGATTTTTTTCCGCTATAATTTCCTGTTTAATAATTTTTTTCCCTTGAATTTGTTGCTGTGATGTGATCGTGGAGATTAAGGCAAACTCGCGATTATCAATTTTTTTAGTTCCGGTAATTTCCGTAATAGTTGTCGTGGTTAAAATATCGCCATTTTGTTGCCAAGATTGTAATTTTGTGCGATAATTAAGTTGAGAATATTTATTCCAAAATTCTTTGAGAACTTGTCTCAAAATTTGATAGTCTAAGCCGTCGGAATTGGTAAAATTAGAGCCATAAAAGCCCATGACTTTTTCCACATCTTGACGATTAGCGGCGGCATCAATTTGATTTAAAAGATTAGTCACATTGGCGGGGGCTGTTTCTGGGGTTTCGGCATTCGCCCGTAGGGAAATCCCTGTACCTATTCCCCAAAGTACCAGACCCAAAAGCACGGAAAATAAAGGTTTTGCCCATAAATAACTGTTTTGAAAAGATTGTCGTTGAACGATGGGGAAAATTGTCATTGGATTTTCAAGATTAAGAATAGCGATTTCGTGTAAGTTTTATGGTAGCTTAAAAAGCTATAACACAAAGTTGAACGGATTCTAGGGGAGAACACTTGAGTCAGACACCCATTCGCTTACTCATTGCCGCCAGTGGGACAGGTGGACATTTATTTCCGGCGATCGCCACCGCCGAAAACCTGTCGGATTTTGAGATAGAATGGTTAGGCGTACCCGATCGCCTCGAACGAGAATTAGTCCCATCCCCATATCCCCTCCATACCATCTCCGTTGAAGGTTTCCAGAAACCCTTGGGTTTAGGAACCCTGAAGATTTTAGTCAAATTCGCCCGTTCCCTGGTGCAAGTTCGCCATCTCCTGAAAAAAGGTAACTTTCGGGGAGTGTTCACCACCGGAGGCTATATTGCAGCCCCCGCAATTATTGCGGCTCGTTCCCTCGGTCTACCCGTAATTCTCCATGAGTCCAACGCCTTACCAGGAAAAGTAACGCGCAATTTTGGCCCCTGGTGTGATGCCGTGGGTTTGGGGTTTGAGGCGGCTATTCCCTACCTTCCCCGTACTCATACCGTTGTCGTCGGAACTCCCGTGCGTTCCAACTTTCTCCAGACCTCGGCCCGGTTATCTTTTTTCCTCCCCAATGATGTTCCCGTTATTGTCGTCGTTGGGGGAAGTCAGGGGGCGGTGAGTGTGAATAAATTAGTCCGAGAGGCGGCCCCTAGTTGGTTTGCAGCCGGGGCGTGGGTTGTCCATTTAACGGGAAATAATGATCCCGACGTCGAGGTGTTAAACCATCCTCAGTATATTAAAATGCCTTTTTATCACGATATGGCAGCCTTGTTTCAACGGGCGACTTTAGCCGTGAGTCGGGCAGGGGCAGGAACCTTAACGGAATTAGCTATTACCCATACTCCTTCAATTTTAATTCCCTATCCCTTTGCCGCCGAAGACCATCAAACCTATAACGCTAAGGTTTTTGCCGGGGCGGGGGCGGCGTGGATGTTTCCACAAAAAGACTTGACCGCAGACCTGTTAGGGAGTAAAGTTTTGTATCTGCTACAATCACCCCAACAGTTACAACAAATGGCCACCGCCTCCGCCTCCGTCGCCATCACCAACAGTGCCCAACAGTTAGGGGATTTAATCCGAAAGATTGTGATTTAGAGGGGACTGTATCAACAACAACGGTTTTTCTGCTGTGATTTCCGTCACACGGGGATCAGAATAAGATCACATACAACTGGGATTTCACGCATACCCCAATGCCCGATAATAATAGATGATGTAGAAGATAAAGTTTTTGGAGGGTGTGGGTATGAAATTCGCAACAGTAGCCACCACAGTAGTTATGATGATCTTGGGTTTAACTGTTCCCGCTCAAGCCGAGAACCCCGCCCATCTCAAGCAGCTATTGGAAACCAAAAACTGCCCTGGATGTGACCTTAGTGGCGCTCAGTTAGCAGGTGTGAATCTTCAGGGTGCTAATCTTCGAGATGCCAACTTGAAAGGAGTTAATTTACAAGGTGCTAATCTAAATGAAGTGAATTTTAATCGGGCTGTGTTGACCGAGGCGAATTTACAAAGTGCCAATCTCGTTGCAGCTAAATTACATGGGGCTAATTTAGAAAAATCCAATTTAAGCCATTCTAACTTGAGTTTAGCGGGTTTAGTAATTGCTAATTTGAATAATGCTAATTTGAGTCATGCTAATCTGATTGGAGCAAATTTAGAGAGTGCAGATTTAACGGGGGCTAACCTGAGAAATGCTCAACAATCTGTTGCTAATTTAGGTCAAGTCAAGCTACAAGAAGGCAGTTTATACGGATTTGATGTCAGTGGTGTTAATTTGCGCGATGCCGATTTAACCAATGCCAATCTCACGGGTGCAAATTTAACTGCTTCAGACTTAGCCGGAGCGACCTTAGAAAATACCACAATGATTAATGCTAATTTAATGGATATTCGCCGCTAAGAACAAAATTCTATCTTCCCACGCCGTCGTTAACTTGAGTTGAGGACGGTATTTTTTATGTTTATCTTTTTAGGGAGGTTTCTCCTAAATATTTGCTACCCACAAACATCTGACCCCCCAAAAATACTACTACTCATCATCATACTCAGTATAAACATGAATTGAGTATAGTTAATGACATAATTTTTACTAATTATTCGTAATTTTTCTATAAGAATTTATTAAGAAAACTGAGATTTACGGGAGGAAAGAAAATGGGCGGGTTTATCAAATTTATCTGTAAGTATCATAATTTACTACAGAACCCGCCCCTACGAGTAAAAACTTTTGTTGGACAGTTGGGTAGAGTACAGGGCTGTTTCATTCTCTGGGAAACCAGGGTTTTGTAGGGGTAGTGCCCGGTGTGCCTACCCTCCCCATCCAGGATTTGCTGTAAAATTAATTCAATTGATTATTTACAGATATTTATGAAAGCTACTTCCCCCTTGACTTCTGAAGATAAATTCTATAATTGGCAGGGATATCAATGTTCCTATGAATATTATGCCCCTGTTAATCCTAATAATCAAGATATTTCATTACTATTAATTCATCCGATTGGAGTCGGATTATCGGGAAATTTTTGGTATCGATTTTGTCAAGAATCACGGCAACAAGGGTTAAATTATACCATTTATAATCCCGATTTAATCGGTTGTGGAAATTCTGAAATCCCTCAAGTTGCTTATTATCCTCAAGATTGGGCAGAACAACTGCATTATTTTTTACAAAATATTATTCAAAAACCTGTTATTATTGTAGTACAAGGAGCTTTATTACCCGTTGCGATCGCCCTCACCCAACTGCAAAACCAATCTAATTCTAACTTAATTCAAGGATTAATTTTATCCGGCCCCCCAGCCTGGCGAATCATGAGCGAACCGGGTTCAGAAAAACAACAAAAACTTGCCTGGAATTTATTCTTTAATTCTCCCATTGGCAATTTATTCTGGCTCTATGCTCGTCGTCGTCAATTTATCCAATCCTTTTCCATTCGTCAACTGTTTGCTCAAGCCGAAGATGTCGATAAAAATTGGTTAGACCTATTAGAAACAGGAGCTAAAAATGATCAAACTCGTTATGCTGTTTATTCATTTTTAGCTGGATTTTGGCGACAAAACTATACGGATATTATGGCAGAAATTTCTATTCCCACCCTAGCAGTTTTTGGCACAACTGCATCTAGTATTAGTCGCAGTGGATTTTCAGAAACTCCCGAACAACGCTGTCAACTTTATGAAAAAGGCTGGAAAAATTGCCAATCTGCTATGATTCCAGGGCGGAATGTTTTACCCTACGAATCGACATCAAAATTCGTTAAAATTGTCGCCAAATTTATTAACCCAATCTCTTAGGGTGTTTAAGCACAGTGTACGCACTAACAACAACTTAATTATGAACGATGGGATTGAGCTATTTTTAAACTCAAGAAAATAACCGGAATCATCCCTACTAAAACAATCGCTAATGCGGGGGCGGCGGCTTCAGCTAATCGTTCATCGGAAGCTAAATTATAGACCCGCACTGCTAAGGTATCAAAATTAAAGGGACGAATCACTAAAGTTGCTGATAACTCCTTCATGACATCGACAAAAGTTAACATTCCGGCTGTTAATAACCCACTCCACATAATCGGAGTATGAATCTTAATTAAAGTACCCGTTGCTCCATATCCTAAGCTACGCGCAGCTTCATCTAAATTAGGTTTAATTTTACTTAAACTCGATTCTACCGTCCCAAAAGAAACCGCTAAAAATCGGACTAAATAGGCATAAATTAAAGCGATAATTGTGCCACTCAATAACAACCCCGTAGAAATACCAAAGGTAGACCGCATCACCCCATCAATTGCATTATCTAATCTACCTATAGGAATTAAAATCCCCACCGCAATAACCGAGCCGGGAATGGCATATCCCATAGCAGCAATGCGGGTGGATAATCGCATTAGAGAATTAGAATTTAATCGGACACCATAGGCCATAATTAAGGCGATGAGAACTGCTAATAGTCCGCTAATAGTTGCTAAAGTTAAACTATGTAAGGCATAACTCCAAAACTCAGTATTGAAAAAGGTTTCTAAATTTTCTAAGGTCATTTTTAATAAAATAATACAGGGAACCAGAAACCCTAAAATAATCGGAAATAAACAGATAGAAAAAGCTAATCCGGCTCTCAATCCTCTGAGTTTAAATTGATTTAAAGATTGAAAGCGATTTCCGGTTTGATAATATTGGGCTTGACGACGTGACCAAAGTTCTAGTAGAATTAATCCTAAGATAAATAACATTAAAACCGCTGCCAATTGGGAAGCAGCGACCCGTTCTCCCATACCAAACCAAGTTCGATAAATTCCGGTTGTAAAGGTATCAACCCCGAAATATTGAACGGTTCCAAAATCGTTTAAGGTTTCCATTAATGCTAGGGATAATCCCGCAATAATAGAGGGACGGGCTAGGGGTAAAGCTACGGTAAAAAAACTTTTCCAAGGGTTACAACCGAGGGAACGACTCGCTTCTAAGGTACAAGTTGATTGTTCTAAAAAAGCAACTCTAGTTAATAAATAAACGTAGGGATATAAAGTTAAAGATAATAAAAAAATTGCTCCCCAAAGGGAACGAATATCGGGAAACCAATATTCATCAATACTGCTAATACCAAAGATATTTCGGAGTAGGGTTTGCACCGAGCCATAAAATTCTAACCATTCGGTGTACACATAGGCGAGAATATAACTAGGGGCGGCTAGGGGAAGCAACAACCCCCATTCAAACATACGGCTCCCCGGAAACCGACACATGGTGACTAACCAAGCACTACTCACCCCCAACAGCAACACGATGCTACCAACGCCAAAGATTAGCAATAAGGAATTAAGGGCATAACCCGGCAGAACCGTTGAGCTTAAATGGTTCCAGACTTCAGCCGAATTGGTGAAAATACTGCTTAATACAAATAATACTGGAGTAGCGATCAACACTGCGATCGCCACCACAAAAACAGTCCAAACGTCCAGCTTCAAACTACGCAAAGGTTTGAGACTGGACTTAACGGAGAATAAGGACACAGACAAACACTCCCAAAATTTAATCAAGTCTTAGTGAGAATATATCCTAAAAAGGGGGTATAATCAGAATGAAGTTTCAGCAATATTAGTTTCAACAGTACCGTTGAACCCTAAGATCAAATTAATGCCTGTAAAGATGACTCAATCTGTAATTCTGCATTTAGAGGACGTCGGTAAACATTTTCCTCACAACCAGACCCCAGCCGTTCAAGCTGTTAACCTAGACCTACATGAAGGGGATATTTTAGGACTATTAGGCCCTTCGGGGTGTGGGAAAACCACCTTATTGCGAATGATTGCTGGATTTGAACAGCCGGACACCGGAACCATTACTCTAGCGGGGCGGGAAGTGGCGGGCTTAGACTATTGGATACCGCCAGAACAACGGGATGTGGGAATGGTGTTTCAGGATTATGCCCTATTTCCCCATTTAACTGTTGCTAAAAATATTGCCTTTGGCTTAAAAAATACTAAGAAAAAATCTAGTTTAGCCATTAATAGACGGGTAGCAGAAGTTTTAGAATTAGTCGGATTATCGGGTTATGAAAAACGCTATCCCCATGAACTCTCAGGAGGACAACAACAACGGGTCGCCCTAGCCCGCGCCTTGGCTCCCCATCCGGCTTTAGTCTTATTAGATGAACCTTTAAGTAATTTAGATGTACAGGTGCGGTTAAGATTGCGGCAGGAATTACGGGATATTTTAAAAGTAGCAGGAACCACCGCAATTTTTGTTACCCATGACCAAGAAGAAGCCCTATCAATTTCCGATTGGGTAGCGGTGATGCAAAACGGACGTTTAGAACAGTTTGGCACACCTGAAGCAATTTATCGCCAACCCGCCTCTCGGTTTGTGGCAGAATTTGTTACCCAAGCTAATTTTATTCCCGCCAAACGTCGGGGAGATTTTTGGGAAACGGAAGTGGGTTGTTTTGCGATTAATCCATATCTTGTGGATGCTGTTACCCCCGATTGGGATAAATTAGACCGGGTGGAATTAATGGTACGACAAGAGGATTTTATTCTTAAACCCGATGATAACGCGGCGGTTGTGATTCGTGATCGCCAATTTCTGGGACGGGAAAATCACTATAGTTTACAGGTTCCATCGGGTCGGGAACTCATCGCCCGAACCAGTGCGACAACGGCTTTACCTGTGGGAATGCGAGTTAATGTTTCTGTCCTGGAAAATGCTTTGCGGGTGTTTCCCAGTCGCAAAAACTAGGTAGGGGTTGAGGATGTGGTGTTTGGAGTCAGCGATCGCACCCTGAAGCGATTCAGAAAAAAATGTTACAATAGGGGTTAAGCATCAATTTATAATCCGATGTCTCAAAAAAATGAATCTCTAATCTTATTTTTAGCACTCTTGATTACAGGTAGCCTATTAGGAGTAGGTTATTTTTTATTTTTCGGATTTTCTTCTAAACCCCTATTAAATTCAAATAACCCCTCTGCAACTTTACCCCCAACATCCTCATCTAATATTGGGGTGGGGTCGATAGAAACTCGCATGAGTCAAGGAGAAAAAGTTTTAATTGCTTCAGGAGATTTAGCTCTCAAACAGTCGGGAGTTGCTGCTTTAGCGTCTCGTCAATATCAGAATGCTGTTCAACAATTTAATGCTGCATTACAACAAAATAAAAACGATCCGGAAGCCTTAGTTTATCGAAATAATGCTCAAATTCTGCAAAATAATCAGCCATTTTATACTATAGCAGTATCTATTCCAATTGGAACTTCTGTTAATACCGCCCAGGAGATTTTAAGAGGAGTTGCTCAAGCTCAAATGGAAGTTAATCAAGGGGGAGAAATCGCTGGAAAGTCATTAAATGTGATGATTGTTAATGATGATAATAGTCCTGAAGTTGCTAAAGAAGTTGCTAAAAAGTTAGTGGATAATTCAGAAGTTTTAGGGGTAATTGGTCATTTTGGGAGTAATACCACCGAAGCCGCAGCGCCAATTTATGAAGCCGGAAAATTAGTCTTAATTTCTCCGACAAGTACATCAACAAATATTTCTAGTGCGGGAGACTATATTTTTAGAACTGTTCCGAGTGATCGCTTTGCGGGAAGTAGTTTATCTCGATATTTACTAAATACTTTAAACCTAAAAAAAGCGGTTATATTTTTTAATAGTGCTAATCAATACAGCACCTCTTTACAAACAGAATTTACCTCTGCTTTAAGTGGAGATGGGGGCGAAATAGTCAGTGTTTTTGATATCGCCAAACCTAATTTTAACGCGCTTCAAGCCCTAGAACAAGCTCGCCAACAGGGAGCCGAAGTGATTGTTTTAACGCCAGATTCTTCTACTATTGAACAGGCGTTACAAGTGGTGAGAATTAATCGCAGACAGTTACCTTTATTGGGCGGAGATAGTTTATATCGACCGGAAACCTTGAAGGTGGGAAGCGATACTATGGGGATGGTAATTGCCATTCCTTGGCATATTTTAGCTAATCCTAATTTAGCTTTTGCTCAAACAGCAAATCAACTCTGGGGAGCGAGTGTTAACTGGCGCACGGCTACCTCCTATGATGCTACAAAAGCCTTAGTTGCTGCTATTAGTAAAAATTCTACCCGCACAGGGGTTCAACAAGCGCTTTCCGCCCCGGATTTTACCCCCCAAGGAGCAACGGGGGTGATTAGATTTTTACCATCGGGCGATCGCAATCAACCCTTACAATTAGTTACAATAGAACCGGGAAATCGTTCAGGATTCGGTTATGATTTTGTTCCAGTTCCTTAATTTTATTGATTTTTAATGCTTGGGAAATTATCCAAAAATCTGATTAACGTTAATATTAAATTCAGGAAAAATAGCTAGAGTTAAAGTTTGTTCAACTGTAAAAAACTGAATAGATTGATAACCGTTAGCGGTGGGATTTCGATACACCCGCACAATATTTTGATTCAGATCAATTAACCAAACTTCCTGAATTTGACTCTGACAATACAGAGGAATTTTTACCTGTTGGTCAAAATCAATTGTTGTATCCGATACTTCTATTAATAATAGAATATCCGAGGGTTGGGGTAATGAAGTTTCATAGAAATCTTCCCTAGGTTTCAGTAAAGTTAAATCCGGTTGAGGTTGAGATAAAGAATTTAGTAAAATCGGGTTTTGAACACTGATCAGAATTCGATCACCCAATATTTGATAAAATAAAAGGTTACAGCGATTGACACAAGCCGCATGACGTTTTCCAATGGGTGACATTTTAATAATTTCTCCCGCCACTAATTCATTATTTTCATCTACTTTAAAAACCCCAAATTCCCCCATTTTCTGATAGTCTTCAACGGTAAAATATCTTTTTAAAACTTGGATTGACATTTTAACCTCCTAGTTTATTAATATAATTATAGGGAATAGGGAATAGGGAATAGGGAATAGGGAATAGGGAATAGGGAATAGGGAATAGGGAATAGGGAATAGGGAATAGGGAATAGGGAATAGGTAAATCCCCATACTAAAAAGTAGGGGATTGGTACAATAACTTATTAAAACAGCCAAAAGTATTGTCCCTACTCCCTTATTTTATTAGTAAGACAATCCCACTAACCGAGCACTTAAATCCCACATTTTTTTGCCTTTTTCATCATCACTGGCTTGGGGAGATACCTTTTGTACAAAAGACTGGCGATTTTTCTTCTGGCGATTTCCCCAACTCCAATACATTCCCGACTGTTTATATTCAGGATCAGCAACGACCATAGCAACGCGATCACCGGATAATTCCTCAGTAACAAATCCTCCGGTAATATATTTTTGAAATAGGGGAAAAATCTTTTGGAATAGGGGATAATGATTGCGGAATAAAGCCGTTGTTGCTACACAACCCGGATAGAGAGAAGTAAAAGTAATCCCCGTCGAATCATGATAACGGCGATGTAATTCGCGCATTGTTAAAACATTACAAACTTTGCTATCTTTATAGGCTTTAACGGGTTCAAATTGTTTACCATTAATCATGGTAATCGGATCTTTAAACCCTTGTTCAAATCCTTCGAGATTGCCTAAATCGGGACGGGGAGGAATTTTACCTCCTAACTCATCGGGGTTGTGAGTAACTGTTCCTAAAATCACCATTCTGCGATCGGGATAGGAGGAGCGTTTCATATCCTCTAACATCACATTGCAGAGGTAGAAATGGCTTAAATGATTGGTCGCTACGGTTAATTCATAGCCCTCGGGACTCCATAATGGCTCCTTAATTAAGGGCATATAAATCGCCGCATTGCAGACCAAGGCATCCAGGGAGCGACCCAAAGACCGGAAATTAGCGATAAACTGTTTTACACTGGCTAAGGAACCTAGGTCGATGGGAAGAACGGTATAGTTATCCTTGGACATTCCCACGGACTGGGCCGCCTGTTCGGCTTTGACTAAATCCCGACAGGCCATCACCACATACCAACCCTTTTCGGCTAAGGCTCTAGCAGCTTGCAAACCAACGCCCGAAGACGCTCCGGTAATTACAACTGTTGCTTGATTTGTCATGAAATTTTGACTCAATTTACTATGGTTGACTTTATTCTAGGATCTCATATTTTAACGCTCTGAGTCACTATTTCTGGTTGGGTATGAGTTCGGAATTAGTCACTAATGCGCCGTCTTCCATGTGAATAATCCGATCGGCAACATCTAAAATTCGGTTATCATGGGTAACAATTAAGATGGTACAACCCTGTTCTTTGGCTAAGGTTTGCATTAAGTTAACCACATCTCTCCCGGAATGACTATCGAGGGCGGCGGTGGGTTCATCGGCTAAGACCATGGGGGGATGACTGACTAAAGCCCGGGCGATCGCAACTCTTTGTTTTTGTCCTCCAGAGAGATTATCCGGGTAATAATTTAATCGCTCTTTTAACCCCACTTTATCTAACATAGCAGTAGCTTTTTGTTGTATTTCTGAACGGGAAAATTTACCCTGAACTTCTAACCCCATTTGCACATTTTGTAAGGCTGTTAAACTTTTGTGTAAATTATGAGCTTGGAAAATATAACCTGTATTTCGTCTAGCTTTAACTAACTCTCCTGAACGCGCACCTAGGAGTTCCCGCCCTAATATATTTAAACTTCCCGACTGTACAGAACGTAACGCCCCAATTAAGGTTAATAATGTGGTTTTTCCTGAACCGGAGGGGCCAGTCATAATCACAATTTCACCAATATTAATTTCTAAATTAATATCAAATAATACTTGTTTTTGCAATTGACCATGACCAAAATAATGATCTAAATTTTGAATTGCGATGGCAGTATTAGGTTTTGTAGAATCTTTGATATCTTGGATTTGAGTTTGCATGGAGTTTACCTAAAAATGGATATTTTTTTAGAAACAAAACGGTTAATTTTACGGCAGTTTACTGAACTGGATGCAGATTTTTTATGGAATTTAGATAACGATTCCAGAGTGATGAAGTATATTAATGGTGGACATTCTAGACCTAAAGAATTTATTCAGACTCAAACATTACCGAGATTTATGGGATATTATAGCAGATATTCATATTTTGGGGTTTGGGCTATTGTTGAAAAAGCAACGGGAGAGTTAATCGGTTGGGTACATTTTTTTCCCGCCATTGATCACCCTTTTGCCAGGGCGTTAAATCTGGTACAACCTAATGAAATTGCGTTAGGATATCGGTTAGTTTATAATAGTTGGGGGAAAGGATACGCAACGGAAGTCTGTCAAATTCTAGTAGAAAAAGGGTTTTTAGAATGGGAAGTAAAACGAGTTATTGCTTGGGCATTAGTGGCTAATCAAGGTTCAATTCGGGTGATGGAAAAATTAGGATTAACTTTAGAAAAGCAGTTTAGATTTAGTCAACATCAACTTCCCTATTTTAGTTTTGAAGAACGTCAAGCTATTAAATATAGTCGGGGTAGGTAGCTCTAAAGCCGGAGGATAAGCCGGGCTGTTTCATTCTTTGTAGGGGCAATCCGAGAACTGATTCCTGAAGCCATTTTGCTGAGATTTGTGTTCGTTTATTAGTTGAAAATCCTTCAAAAAGTGATCTAGCCAATCAACTGTGATGTTTGGCTGTGTGTTTGTGGCTGTTCGTCAGATTGGTCTGACTGATGTAGCGGGACAAGTTTAATCTCAACAGCATATCCTACACTAGCCGCGATCGCTGCAATAGTTTCTAATCGTGGAGATTGTTTTCCAGATTCAATTCTAGCAAGCTGAGGCTGCTTAATTCCGGCTTTTTCCGCTAACTCTCGTTGAGTCAGGGCTAATTTTCGTCGAATGGCGATAATAGCGCGGGCTGCCTCAAATTCAGGTTTAATTGCCTCATAATGGGCTTTGACTTTCGGATCGCTCAGAAGTTTGGTTTTAAGATTCTCTAAACTCATAACTAAAATCTCCGTAATAAAATTGTAATATCAGGGATAACTCGAACTAACTGCTAGTTGCTATTTGTGCTACTGCTCTCAACTTATATCTTAATTATTTAATATCTTAATTATTTAGTATCTTAATTATTGAATTAAGCAAGAGTTTTTTCTTTTTTTAACAAGCTGAACATCTTTGTGAGGCCAGTCATCCCTCTGTTTCTTGATACCATGCAGAAGATAACAAATTGAGTTGTTCCAAAAGTAGGCGATTCGGTATTGTCCTACTCGGATTTCAAAAATTCCATCAAACAAAAACTTGATTTTCGTTCTAGGAAGTTTCTCCTGACTATATACAGGCCCAAATTCTGCGAAGGTTTCAAGAATTTCCAGTATGATAGCCTGAGAAAGCTGATCCACCTTTTTGATCAGCCAGTCCTCAATCAGTTCAGTTCTAATTTCAAAGTTTTGTGTCATTTAGCTGACCTCATAAGAATTTTACATTTTTAATGAGAGCAGGTAGCACTATGACGCAAAACCCAGCAGCGTGTTCGAGTTGTCAAGGTTCAGATGGTTTGACTTGCCCTGATAACTTTTATGTTATCAGGCGAGGAACTGGTTGTCAAGAGTTAATCCATAATTGTAGTTAAAAGATATCGGCGGGATCGGCGGCTTGTAATTTACGAGTGGCGATCGCACCGGATAAAACACACATAATAATCGTTAATACTAACACTTGAATCGCTCTAAATAAAGTCATATATAAAGGTAAATTTGTAGCTTGTCGGGTTAAACGATATAAGCCTACAGAAATCGCTGCACCGGGAATAAATCCCAGAATTGCTAAAATAATTGCTTCCTCAAAAACAATCCCTAATAAATAGGCATTTCTAAATCCCATGGCTTTGAAAGTAGCATATTCGGGGGTATGATCAGCGACATCCGTAGCCAGCACTTGATAAACAATAATCACCCCAACCACAAACCCCATGGCTGTCCCCAAACTAAACACAAATCCAATCGCAGTATTTTTTGACCAATAATCCTTTTCAAAGGCTAAAAATTGTTTATTTGTTAAAACTTGTACATCTTTAGGTAAATAGTTTTTTAGGTCTGTTGCGACTTTTTCGACATCATAACCTGGTTTAATTTTAATCATTCCAGCACTAATTCCCCCCGGTTTTCTTCGGGGAAATAATCGTAGGAAATTGCGATCGCTGGTAATTAATGTGCCATCCGCCGCAAAGGAAGCCCCCACTTTAAATAATCCCGCAATTTTTAGGGTGCGTTTTTCTAATTCTGTACTAACAATTTCACCCTGATCAACTTTAGCAATAACTTCTTGATAATCTCCCCTGGCTGCGCGATCAAATAAAACCTGATCCTGTAATTTAATCACGTCTAAATTTTGTTGAACTTCGGGTAAATTAAAAGCTGACTGACGCGGATCAAATCCGATGACTAAAATCGCTGTTTTTTTGCCAGTTTTTGGGTTTTTCCAATCCGAAAAATTAACATATAAAGGTTCTGCGGATTTAACCCCCGGAACATCCATTGCTTGATATAAACGTCGCCGAGGTAAGGTTGATAAATTAACTAAATTTCTAGCTTGGGGACTAATAATAAAAATATCCGCATCTAAGTGTTTATGCAATCTGGTATTACTATCATATAATGCCGTTTGAAATCCCAACTGCATAAAAATTAAAACATCGGCAAAAGCAATCCCAGATAAAGCCACTAACATTCGGGCTTTATCATGACTTAATTGCAACCATCCCAACGGTGTTCTATTTGTTAATCTCTGTATGAATCCGATCATAAATTACGAATTACTGAGTGATTGTGACTTTAACTTGTAAATTAGTTAAACTAGCGGCTTTTTGACTAGAAATATTATCTAATTTAACTCTAACTTCGATAACTCTAGCATCAATATTCGTGGTAGGATCAATATCTAAAGCACTTTGTTTTTTCACTCTTAACCCCACTTGTTCCACCGTACCTTTTAACGGTTGGGGTAACGCATCAGCCGTAATAGTTGCGGTTTGTCCCGAATGGATTTTGGGAATATCACTATCATAAACTTCAGCAACGGCATACATTTGTTCCGTTTGTCCCAATTCAATAATACCTTGATTAGAAATTAGTTCTCCGGCGTGGGTATTCACCTCGATCACCCGTCCGGTTTGGGGCGATCGCACATAGGCCTGTTCTAAATTAGCTTCGGCTTGTTTAACAGAGGCTTGAGCCTTAGTTAACTCACTTTTGGCTAACTGTATATCCACTGGGCGGACTTCACTCACCGCCGTTAAAGTAGCTTGGGCTTCGGCAATTTGTTGGTCAACGGTGGCGATGGTGCGGTTGAGGTTAGCTTGGGCTTCTCGAATTTGTTCAGCGCGGCTATTAATAGTTTCATTTAGGTTAGCTTGGGCTTCCTGTAAGCGTTTGCGACTGGTTTCGGCTTGCAAACATTGACTATCCCGATCTTGGGCAGATACGGCCCCATCCTGATATAAGTTGTCGTAGCGTTGACAGTTAGTTTCGGCGTTGTTGAGTTCCGCTTGAATCCGGTCTAGGGTGGCTTTTTGGGCGCTACGTTCTCCCCGCAGTTGGGCTTCTAGGGTGGCAATGGTGGCTTTTTGAGTGATAATTTGCCCCTCTAACTCCGCTTGGTTGCCCTGAAATCGGGCTTTTTGGGCTTGAATATCCCCCTGTTTCGCCCCGGCTTGAACTTGCTCTAAACGGGCAACGGCTACTTCTACTTCGGTTTTGGCTTGTTCTAGGGCCGCTTGTAGCCGATCTTGACTATCCAAAATGGCGATCGCTTGTCCCCCCTCTACCAAGTCCCCCTCTTTCACTAAAAGTTGATCGACCCGACTCCCCTGGCTGGACTGGGGGGCCGATAGTTTAATAATTTCTCCCTGGGGTTCTAACCAACCCAGGGCGGTAACGGTTTTGACTTCTGGGACAACGTTTTCGGGTAGGGCTACGGGTTCGGCGGGAGTGGGACGATACCGCCAGAAGCTATAGGCCGTTAAACCACCTATAGCTAGGGTAGTTGCAGCAACCAAAATCCCTGCATGGGGTAATTTTGGGGATGAAAGTTTACCGACTGTTGTTTGGCGCACCATAATTTTCCCTCCCGCCCAATTTTCATACTAAACTGTTTAGTTTAGTATATCATAAAAAAATCCCGTTGTTGCGCTTGGGCGCAGATCCTCAAAACTCTATTGTTATGATCTGGCGCTCCCAGAGGGGCTAGAGCAACGGCAACTAGGTAGGAGAGTTTAAGAATCTGCTAATTCTTTGGTGATATTACTATTAGCGGTTCTAACTTCTAGGGTGACATCTCCTAATTTTCGTTGTTCTCCATCATGGAGTTCTTGTTTGAGAATTTTCATCCCTCTTTCCTTCATTTCTTCGTCAAATTCCATAATAATTTTTTCTCCTTCGGTGTAGATTTTGGCAGTAATGGCAGGATATCCCTGACTTTTTCTGAGGTAAATATGGTTATTTTCTGAACTTCCTAATAAAACCGGTTCTGCTCCTAAATTGATCTTAGTTTGTTCGTTCGGTGTCCAATAAACAATTAACCAAGATTCCCGACTGAATTGTTCAATTAAAGCAATCATTAAACCAATAAAAAATCCAATAATTGCCGCCCCAATTAATCGCCCGACTAAATCACCCGATACCGCCGAAATAACTAAAAATCCAATAGCTCCGGCTGTACCACCAATTGCTCCTCCCAAGCCCGCCCGCCCCCGTTGCAAGTTGGGAACAAAGAAAGACATTCCTCCCCCAACCACCGAGCCTAAAATTGCCCAACCGATAATTCTGCCCCCAATAGCCAGAATCGGAATCCCAGCAAAGGGAATAAACAACAGTTGACCCGCTCCTCCGGCCACCAGTCCCGCAATTAAACCCCCGACAGCACCTATACCCACCTGTTGGGGAGTCAGGAGACGGCGACGGAGGTAATAATTTTGGCCTACAATTAAAGCTAGGGACGTACCAATGGCTAAAATGGCTGTCCATCCGCCCATGCGTAGAAGGGAGTAAACAACCCCATAATTTCCCGTAGGGCCAGATTCCACCAATTGACTGCTATAGATAGCTTTTTCCGCCTGTCGAAAGGCTTGATCGAAGTCACCGGAGTTCACATAAAAAACCCGATCAGGGTCGCCCGTTAGTTTAGCGAGAAAATTTGTATCAGCATCCCCGGTAGCAACGGCTACTAGGTTAATATTCTGGGATGCGGCTGTTCTCATCGCCTCTAAGGTTTTTGCCTGTTCTCTCTTGAGGTTTGCCCCGGCATATCCAGGTTGTCCATCGGTAAATAAAAGAATATTGCGCCGTTGTGAGGTTGACTGGAGTTCTTGAGTCGCAGCGAGTAGAGCCTGATCCATATTTGTCCCGCCCCCGTCGGAAATTTGGGTGATCGCTTCTGTTAAAGTAGATTTATCGTTAGTTAAACTAGCAGCAGCTTGAACGTTACTACCAAAGCCAAATACAGCTAAACGATTTTCCGATAAATCCTGCCGTTGGACAAAGGCTTGAGCGGCGCTTTTAACTTCTTGGAGTTTGCCATCATCATTCATACTGCCAGAAGTATCAATTAATATAGCAATCCTAAATGATTTTCTATATATAAGTATACTGATGAATTTTGGGAAAATCAAATTTATGTTCCTTAGTAAAAAACTCGAACAAAAATTTGATAATCTTAAACGACCTGCATAAATACCAATACTTCCTCAAAAAGTTTTTCGCTTGTAACCAAATATCTTCAACCGGATTTTGTTGCGGAGCATTAGGAGCAAATAAAATACAAGTAATTAAAAAATCATCAGGTTCTTTATCACCATTTATTTCTGATAAAAATTCTCTAAA
>MNYZ01000119.1 GCA_001873365.1 Oscillatoriales cyanobacterium CG2_30_40_61
ATTTAGAGAATTTTTATCAGAAATAAATGGTGATAAAGAACCTGATGATTTTTTAATTACTTGTATTTTATTTGCTCCTAATGCTCCGCAACAAAATCCGGTTGAAGATATTTGGTTACAAGCGAAAAACTTTTTGAGGAAGTATTGGTATTTATGCAGGTCGTTTAAGATTATCAAATTTTTGTTCGAGTTTTTTACTAAGGAACATAAATTTGATTTTCCCAAAATTCATCAGTATACTTATATATAGAAAATCATTTAGGATTGCTATATTAGTAAAATCTTCTTAGAGTCTGGGTTCACAGTCATAAATGAGACAGTTTCTAATAATAGTAGGCGTCGAGGCTTAGTAGAAGCCTATTATCAATCCCATGATTGGGAAAAGGAAGAAACTATTAAAAATTTTTTTAAAGTTATAAAAATAGTTTTGAACACATACTATATTCCCTTACAAGAAAAAGAAAAGGTTAGAATTTTTTGCAAAGAAGGCGGTTTTATAATTGATGAAAATGACAATATTAATTATGATAAATTAAATTTGTCTAAAAATCTTTTTAAAAAGCAGTTTCCATTGGGTTTACCATTTGGTACATATAAACCAGACTATTCAATTCAAGCAGTAGATCAAAGTCAAATTTTTAAATTTGAATGGAAGACAGGAATAGGAATTATTGAAAATAATGTTGATGTATATCCTGATTTTACTTATCTTAAACTGGCTAATTACTTAAAATGTGATATAAATAATAAGACTCTGCGCGACTGTTTAATAGAAATGAATCAAACTGAAAACGAACAAAAATTTTTCCTTAAATATGGAAAATTTTCTCAATTCAGATACAACTATGCCCCTATATTAATACCTCAAGCATGGATTCAATGGCATTCATTACCTAAAGATAAATTAAAACCCACTCATCCACTTAAAGATGATCCATATCGTATAGATTTTGTTGCATTTTGGAATAATAAAAGGTTTGCTATTTCAATAGATGGTGAAACCCATTACTTCAAGGAAGAATCTTATTCAAAAACTTTGAAAGAAGATCGAGATTTACGCCAAAAAGGATGGGAAATCTTCAGAATAAGTAACTGGGATGTAGACAATCGAGTTAACGATATTTTAGAAGAATTAAAAGAATTCATTGGTTTTTAGTTTTTAAAATATTTGATCGCTTTTAATTTCTATAGTATAATAATGTTTTAAAATAATAATTATTTCCAACCATATACCCGAATATTATTAAAATTAACGGTATTAATCCCAATGTTTTGCAGATAGTGAGCTAATCTTAAATCATCCGTTAAAACTAAATAGCGATCGCGTGCTAAACTGATAATGCCCGTATCGGTTAACCCAAATTTTGTAAACCCTTCGACTTCTACCGTATTGCTGCTTTCAATATAAAATTCCTGCATTTGCCTAATCCCTATTTTCATAATTTCTAAACATTGGGTTCTTTCGGGTTCACCGATTTGATTAATCAGACTATTAACTTCGGTAAGAATATTGGGTGTTGTGACAATCTTAGAAAAATAGCCTAAAATATTGATGAGTAGATCATAATCCTCTGGAATAAACTTTTCAGTTCGATTAAATTTAGAGATTCGGTTACGATTTACTGAACCAACAAACCACAATAATAAAATATTAGTATCAATTAAAATTCCTTTCTGTTTATATTTTTTAAATAATTCATCAATCATAGCTCTCGAATTTTCATTGATTCTACTTCTCCGGTTTCAGCGTTAATTTTAAAAACTTTATATTCTCGAAGAGATTGAGGAGCTATTTCTAGTTTTAAGCGATTATTTTTATTCGTGATTTTACGCTCAAAGCCCAATGTAATAAACCAAAATTTTTTATCGTCAGATAACTCTACTTCTTCTAATCTTAAATTTTCAATAGAACCTATCAAACTTTTTAATTGATTAAAGTAATTTTGTGCTGAACTAACCGCAGCACGAACATCAATTTTAGGTAAATTTTTAACCGATGATTCCATATTTTTTCCTTCAATGGGTTGAAATGATATCCTAACTAAAAATTATATCCCCCCGATAAAAATATTGCATAGAATATTTATACCGAGGGGAATCGGGATTTTAAAGGATTTTATTCAATCCCTTCAATTCGGTCTTCAACTTCTTGGTATAACTCCCGCAGACGGTCTAAATTCTCATCGCTAGTTTCCCAATAGCCGCGACCATTAACCTCTAACAACGTGCTAATAATCTTACGGAAAGAATGGGGATTTAAGTTCATTAAACGTTTCTGCATTTCTGCATCTTGAATAAACGTTTCATTCACATCCTCATAAACCCAATTATCCACCGCCCCGGCTGTAGCACTCCATCCCATTGTATTAACAAGGCGCTTAGAAAGTTCGCGCACCCCTTCATAACCATGGGATAACATTCCTTCATACCATTTCGGGTTGAGAAGTTTAGTTCGGGCATCCAAACGCACCGTTTCCGATAACGTCCGCACCTGTGCATTTGCAGTTGTGGTATCCGCAATATAGGAGGTCGGTTTTTTACCATCCTGGCGTAAATTAGCAATTAATTTCGTCGGGTCAGAATCGAAATAATGGGAAACATCGGTTAAACTAATTTCCGAAGAATCTAAGTTTTGGAATGTCACTTCTGCGGTTTTTAACGCCGACTCAAATATATTTCGATCCTGTTCCATCATCCCCGGATTATCAGAATTAAAGGCAAAAGATTTACGCGTTAAATACATTTCCTGTAACTCAGATTCCTGTTCCCAACTGCTATTTTCCACCGCTAAATTAACGTTAGAAGAATAGGAGCCGGAGGCATTAGAAAACACCCTTGTTGCCGCTTGTCTTACCGATACCCCTAACTCTTTCGCCTGTTCTATAGCGTGTTTACGAACAAAATTCATTGCCAACGGTTCATCAGATTCGGCTGCCATTTTTACCGCTTTATCTAATAGTGCCATTTGGTTAATAAATAAGTCGCGGAACACCCCAGAACAGTTGATCACGACATCAATCCGAGGCCGTCCCAATTCTTCTAAAGAAATTAACTCCAACTTATTCACCCGTCCCAGGGCATCGGGTACGGGTTTAACCCCCACCATCCACATTACTTGAGCTAGGGATTCCCCATAGGTTTTGATGTTATCGGTTCCCCAGAGAACGACGGAGATGGTTTCGGGGTAATTTCCCTCATTTTCAACCTTTTGCCGTTCTAACAGCCGTTCTACGACAATTTGGGCAGATTTAACCGCCGCCGCCGTGGGAATAGACTGGGGGTCGAGGGCGTGCATATTTTTGCCCGTCGGTAAGACATCGGGGTTACGGATGGGGTCGCCTCCGGGGCCGGGGATGATATATTCCCCTTCCAAGGCCCGCAGCAAGGAGCCCAACTCGTTATCAGCGCACACCTGTTGTAAGCAGAATTCCAAATACTCAAATAACGGTTTAATGGGTTCGGGGTCAACTTTGGTAAAACCGAACTCATGCAATGCTTCAATCCAGGGTGCTTTTTTACCCATATTGAAGAAGTTGAGTTTGGAGACTAAGGAAACCCGTCCCTCGGCGTCGGTTTGTTCGTGAACTAAGGCGATAACGGCGGCGCGGCAGGCTTCGGTGATTTTCTGTAATAACTCCACATCCGCTAACAACCCTAAGTTATTGTTGGAGTAGAGTTCCTCAAGATCGCGGTTAAGGCTATTGGCAATAATTCGGGGTAAGCTGAGAAGATTATCTTCTTCGCGATCGATACTGGCGATATTTACCAGAGTTGAAATTGCTTCTTCTGCCGTGGGGGGTTTACCAATAACGTGCAAACCGCAGGGTAACAACCGCGACTCAATTTCCATTAACCGCCGATAGACCTGGCCCACAATATGATCCCGTTCTTCGGGGGTTAATTCCGCCGCGTCGGTTTCTGGGAGGGTGATATCTTGGTCAAAATTGACCATTCGGGACTTATCGATAATGGTGTTAACAATTGCCACACCCCGACCGCTATCTTTTAAGGTTTGATAAGACCCAATTAATTCGTTGAGTTCTTTCAATCCTTTATATAACCCCGCGTTTTCCGCAGCCGGAGTTAAATAAGAAATAGTGGCGGCATAACTGCGCCGTTTGGCAATGGTAGCCTCGCTGGGGTTATTGGCGGCGTAGTAATAAAGGTTGGGAATACTGCCAATTAAATTATCAGGGTAGCACTCTCCCGACATTCCCATTTGTTTACCGGGCATGAACTCTAACGATCCATGGGTTCCAAAGTGTAACACCGCGTCGGCTTGCCAAACTTTTTCTAAATAGGTATAGTAAGCAGCGAAGCCATGATGGGGACTGGCTGACCGGGAGAATAACAACCTCATCGGGTCGCCTTCATAGCCGAAGGTAGGTTGAACTCCGATAAACACATTCCCAAACTGTTTACCGAAAATCAATAAATTCTCGCCGTCCGTATTTAAGGTTCCCGGTGGTGGCCCCCAATTCTCATTTAATCGCTCAGAATAGGGAGTTAACTGTTCATATTCGCTCACGGACATCCGATAGGCGACATTTAATTCGGGACTCTGATATTGGGCGGTGGCGTCGTGGATGACTTCCTGCATCAGTTTTTCGGCGGACTCGGGCAGGTTTTGGATATCGTAGCCATTGCCCTGTAAGGCTTTGAGCACTTGATAAATAGAACCGAACACATCCAAATAAGCCGCCGTCCCGACATTTCCCTTATCCGGGGGGAAGCTAAAGACGGTAATGGCAACTTTTTTGTCTAATTTGGGTTTTTTCCGCAGATTAGCCCATTTTAAAGCCCGTTGGGCGATCGCTTCGATCCGGTCTTGTAAGGCGATCGCTTTTCCGGTTGTACCATCCCGTCCTGATATAATAATTGGTTCAATGGCGCCATCAAGTTCAGGAATAGCAATTTGCAGCGCTACTTGGATCGGGTGTAGACCTAAATCACTTTCTTCCCATTCTTCCGTGGTTTGGAAGACTAAAGGCAAGGCCACCATATAAGGACGGTTCATCCGTTTTAACGATTCTATCGCCTTGGGATGGTCCTGTCGAGCCGGGCCACCAACTAAAGCAAACCCGGTTAACGAGACAATAGTATCCACGATGGGTTGGGGTTGAATACCTTTCGGGGGGTTATCCCAGAAATACTGATCAATAGGTTTAGAAAAGTCCAACCCTCCCGCAAACACAGGTAAAACCCGCGCTCCCAAGGCTTCAATTTCCTGTACCATAGCCACATAATGGGCATCATCTCCTGTTACCAGGTGCGTCCGTTGCAGGACTAACCCCACACAGGGGGCGAGGGGATCTTTTTGGTCGTCGGGAATATCGTCGCGGCTATTATTCCACTGGAAATATTCTTTGGCGTCCTCGAACATTTTCGGGGCTAGGGGATGCCATATTCCCATATCGGGATAGGTAACCGGATCGGCAAATTGCAGCTTGTCCTTGCCCGTGAAAACGTATTTTGACCCCAACATCAGTAGGAAGTTCTCCAGGTTTTCCGAAGACCCCCCTAACCAATATTGGAAGGATAACATAAAGTTGCGAGCATCCTGAGCCTTGTCCATCGGCAGATATTTCAGGACTTTAGGCAAAGTTTGCAGCAACTTTAGCATAGCATCTTGGAAAGAACTCCCCGACTGTTCTTTACGTTTCTTCATAAACTGGGCGATCGCACTTTTGCTTTGTCCCAGTTGCGCCATAGAAAATGTCCCCATTTTGTTCAGACGCATGACTTGAGGCATGGAGGGGAAAACCACGGCCACATCTAGGGTATCCCTGTAGGGGGCTACGGCCTCAACCAGTTTATCCGCTAAATCTTCAATAAAAATCAGGGAGGCTATAAATATATTAGCCTTGGACAAATCTTGTTTAAAACTTTCGTAGTTGTCCGCAGATCGTAACTCCTCGATCAAATAACCGCTAATTTCGATCGCGACATTAGGGTTATTAGCATTAATGGACTGGACTGCCGCCGATAGGGCACTTTGATATTGAGCTTCTAACACCACATAGACCACTTTCATCAGTTGTCGCCCGTTGAGGTCATCTGGCTTGATGTGTCTAATGGTGGGTTTTACATAAGTAAACATATCTTAATTGGTTCCTTTTTTGTCTGCTTCTCTCTTAGGGTGATCGGCGATGGGCATTGCCAGATCATCAGGACTTACCTTTGAGTATTCTTACCAGAAAATGGGTATTCTGGGCAGGTGGGATTACCCTTCGCAACAATTCGACAAGAAAAATGTCATAATTTTTCACATTTCTTGACTTTTTTAACTTTTTAGTTTTTAAGAATTATTTGCAATAAAAAAGAATCGGCAAAAATCTAAACAACTCCTAGAAATTGCTAAAATAGGAGTAGAAAGAGCAATTGAAACCGATGAGCAGACAGCGACTATTTGGATAAATCAACAACTTGAAAGATTAGGAATCAACCTAAAAACTACCACTTAAATTATTTTGGATTACCAATGAAAGCACTGAAAGTCATGGCAATAATTAATGATCAAGGACAACTAACCTTAGATCATCCTCTCATAACAGATAAAAATAGTCGTGTAGAAGTCATTGTTTTAATTCCAGAACAGACAGATCGAGATGATAAATCTCAAACAGAAGTCTTGGCAGATTTTCGTCAAGCTTGGCAGGAAGCAATGACTGGACAAACTATTCCAGTTGCTCAACTTTGGGAAGAAATTGAAGATGTCTGATCATCCTTTAATTCAAGTTGAAGTTTCGCCAATATTCAAACGAAATCTACGCACTCTTGTCAAGAAATATCGCAGTATTCGGAATGATATACAACCCATCATCGAACAACTTGAGCGAGGAGAGTTACCAGGAGATCAAATACCGGAAATTGGTTATGTAGTCTTCAAGCTAAGAGTCCGAAATAGCGACATTCAGAAAGGTAAAAGTGGTGGCTACCGTCTAATTTACTACATCAAAACAGCAACGGCAATTATTTTACTGACTTTCTTAGTGTCTTAGTGCCTTTGTGGTTACTTCAAAAATCACCGACTGCACCAATAACCAACTCTCCCCGACTTTCTTTTTCCGCACATTCCTGATTTAATTCTAAGAGTTTTTCTAAAATATTATCCTCGGATTTAAAATGATATGCTTCCCTGACTAACTGATCAAGTTTTTGATGCAATTTATAGAGTTTTGATCCAGGTTCATGGTAATATTGATTATAGAGTTGAGTAATCCCCCAGCCTTTTTTCTCCATTTCTTGACTGCGATATTTATGTAATTCTAAGGCAGTTTTTCTGATGTTTTCTACTATGTTTTTATCAGCATTTTGGGGAAAAGGGAAAGTTTCAAAACAAGTGGTGTGGGTATATCTGGTATCGCCTTTTAAGGTTGAACTTTGCGCTTTCACCCAAATTCTATGAATATCAGATAACAAAACTCCTAAGATATAATAGTCTTCGGTTGCGACTACTACCGATTGATCTCCCGCTAACCATTCAATAGATGCGGGAAGAAAAATTGCCCATTTTGATAATCGAGGCACTGTTAAATAATAAGATAAATTAGCGATCTCTTTTCGCATTGCTGGACGAGTAGCAAATAATTGCCACCAATAATCTCTTGCTCTTTTTGCTCTATTTTGCTCCCTTTCTGGTTTAACATTTTGCTTAATATGTGTAAAAGGTAATTGGTAATTACTAGCTTCTTCTAAACTCATTTCATTAAAATCAATAATCCATCTTTCCGGTTTTCCTAAAGGATTTTTAGCTAAATTAGCTCCCATAGAAAATAGTTTTAAAATTTCTTGATTTTTGCTATCTTGTTTAATCCATTCTTTAACAGTTTCTTCATCAATAATAAAACCCATACCAATGGGAATTACACCTTGAAAACATTGATTTAAGTTAGCCTTAAGTCTAACTGCTTGAGTAACTTTAATTGTAGACTGTAGGGAAGAATTAATCAAACTAACCTCTTTTCCATCTAAAATAGCATGATTAGGTTTTTGTTTAGACCAATTTACAATACTAACATAAACCTTAGCTTCTCCCGACCATTCCTGAGAAGAAATAGCATTATAAATATAACCCTGATTTTCAGTAATATAATCTAAAGAAACCGCCCGACTTTTGCCTTGACTAATAGAATTAGTCGCCACTAAACCAGATCTTCCTTTATCCCCTAAGTGATCATGGGTAAACCTAAACCAATAGGCGCAAAAATCAACATCTCTAATTTCAGGAAAACGCTTAAATAGTTGATTAACATATTCATCCCCTAAAGTCAAACGAATGTGTTTACTCCCCAAAAAAGGAGGATTTCCAATAATCACGTCCGCTTGCACCCAATCGGTAAATAAAGCATCCGCACAAATGATATTTTTATTTAAAGTATCTAAGGGTAAAGAGGACTCATTTAACCCTAATTGATCAATAGCAATTTTTCTAACGATCATTAACGTAACTTTCGCCAATTCCACCGCAAAAGCATTGATATCCATGCCATAAAATTGTTCAGGACTGACCTTTTGAGTATAACCAGAAATATCCTCAAAATTAGCTATTTTCTCCAAGAGTATTGTCTCAATATATTTTAACTCCTGATAAGCCACATAGAGAAAATTTCCCGAACCACAAGCCGGATCAAGGATTTTATAATTGATTAATTCATGATATAATATCTGTAACCCCTTTAATGTGTTAGCTTCACTAATTCTATCCTCCCAATATTCCCGAATTGTCGGTAATACAATACTTCTAATATCTGCTTCCGAGGTAAAATGAATGCCATGGGCGTGACGTTGTTGTTGGGATTTATCCTTAGTTTTATCAGTATAATTCAAAGCGCCTTCAAACAAATTTCCAAAAATAGAAGGACGGACTTTACTCCAATCTTGACCAGCACAAGCCAATAATAAACTTAACTCCCCATATTCTAACTGAATCGGATGAATTTCATCAAATAATCCGCCATTAAAATATTGTACTCCTTCATAGCGTCCATCGGGTACAACCCCGATTTGATTCATCGCTTGAAATAATCCGCCTAAAATATCATAGGAATTACCTTGATTTTCGATACAATCTTGTAAACAACGGGTAAACATTGCTGGAGGAAGCAAACCAATATCTTCCGCATACATGGCTAAAACACACTGTAAAACAAAGTGTTGGGCTTGGAGGGGAGTGTATTTTCTAAAATTATTTCTTTCACCTCTTTCTAATAAAGAATGTAAAACATCTCCTAAACGTATAGCTGCTTTTTCCGTAATTTCAACTTGATTATTTTTAAACTGCGGGCGGAGATTTTTCCCTTCCAGAAAGCTAAAAGCCCGAAGGCGTTTTGGTAACTCTTGTAACGCTATAATATCAACCGGGTCATCGGGTTGGTTATCAAAATCATAAATATGAAATTCATCAAAATTACATAAAATGACATAACGAGGGCGATCGCTTTTTTTAATTCTAATATAATATCGTTCAGCTTGGGTACGATAATCTCGATCTTGAAGATTGCTTCCCCGTTTTTTCATCTCAATTAAAACACGATTTTTCCAGAGTAAATCAGCAAACCCCATGTTTCCTGATTTCCCAGCTTTTGCGATCCGTTGTTCAAAAGTTGCACCCGCTTGTAATGCACCTTCATATCCAAAAGCCTGAAAAAAACGATCTAAAAATATTTGTGCCTGTCCCTTTTCATCCCCAGTAATATACTGTTGACAATAATTAACAAATTTTTGCAAACTTTCCGGTGTAGTCGGCATAAACAAAATCAGTGATTAACCCTTTCATTAATTTGATCATACATCAACTGGGTGTCTCTAAACAGACAACAGCCAGAAACCCAGTTTTTTAGCCCAGAAATTACTCTTAAAAAAAATAGCGATCGCCATCAACAAAGAGCGTGTTAAAAACTTCTTAGTGTCTTAGTGTCTTTGTGGTTAAATTAAATCCATCAGAAAACTTAATGCCGATCTCGATATTTTTTAATCAATTCCACAACCTCTGTATATTTCTCCGAAGCTGCCCAAATTAAAGCCGTCCAACTATTCTGATCTTTGGCAGTTAAATCTGCGCCATTGTTTAATAATAACTCCACAATTGGTTTATGTCCGTTTCCGGCTGCTCCCATCAACGCCGTTAAGCCAAAATTAGTTTTAGCCTGAATATCTGCCCCCGCATCTAATAATAACTGAGTGATTTCTAAGTAACCACTAGCCGCCGCTTCCATCAAAGGAGTCCAATTATCATTGTCAGATACATTAACATCTGCCCCCGCTTCTATTAAGAGTTTAACTAGATCTTTCTTGCCTAAAGTAATAGCGATAATTAACCCCGTATTTCCCTGTTCATCTTGAGCATTAAGATCTAGGTTTTGACTTAAAGCTGTTGTAACTTGATCTATATTTCCCGTTTGAATTGCCTGAATTAACTCGGTCATTTGTTTTCCTCCTATTGCATCAGTTGATTTAAAAGTATCGAGATCTACTTCAAAAATAATACCATTTATCCGTTAATAATTGATACCCAATCAGGGATTTTTTTACTTCGGAAATTGACAGTTTTTCAAAATAGTGCTAATATTGTCAATAGACTATCATTGGGGATTTTATGTCTAATCCGTTCTTGCACCTCGACTATGAACCCGCATTTGAGGCGTTAGGCGGTGAATATTCCGATATGGCAGTGGCGGCGGAGTTCCCCAGGCACCAACTCCGGTTCCGCAATGATTGGATATTAACCCAGTTAGGGCTCAACCCCGAAACCGTTACCGACGAACATTTTATCGAAGCCTTTGGCAAATTTGAAGCCGTGCGCCCCCTGTTAGCCATGCGTTACCACGGCTATCAGTTTGGAGAATATAACCCCTATTTGGGAGATGGACGGGGGTTTTTGTATGGTCAGACCCGGGGAATAGACGGGGAATTATACGATTTTGGGACAAAGGGATCGGGAAGAACTCCCTACTCTCGAAATGCCGACGGTAGACTAACCTTAAAAGGCGGCGTGCGGGAAGTTTTAGCCGCGGAAATGTTGCATCGAATGCGGGTGAAAACCTCTCGATGTTTAAGCTTAATTGAAACCGGAGAACAACTGTGGCGAGGAGATGAACCTTCCCCCACCCGTTCTTCTGTAATGATCCGGTTTAGTCGCTCCCATATTCGCTTCGGAACCTTTGAACGGTTGCACTATTTAAAACAAAAAGATTTAATCGAAATTCTGTTAGATCATGTGATTACCTATTATTATTCTAGCCTAAAATCAGAAAGCGATCGCTATATTTTATTTTACGCCGAATTAGTCAAACGAGTCGCCGAATTAGCCGCCCAGTGGATGGCTTCCGGGTTTTGTCACGGGGTTTTAAATACCGATAATATGTCTATTACCGGGGAAAGTTTTGATTATGGCCCCTACGCCTTTATACCCAATTATAACCTACAATTCACCGCCGCCTATTTTGATTATGGCAGGTTATATTGTTATGGAAATCAACCCTTTATCTGTGAAGGAAACTTAGAATTATTGCAAAAACCGTTATCTTTAGTTATACCTTTAGAAGAACTCAAAAAAGCCTTAGACCCTTTTCAACAGTATTATCGAGAATTCTATCGTCAACGGATGATTAATCGTTTAGGGTTTGAACAACTTCCTACCCCAGAAGCGGAGGAATTATTGCAAATTACAATTAATTTACTCAAAAATAATCCTATTAGCTATCCCGACTTTTTTATCCAACTGCGGAAACAATTTTGTCAGCAATGGCAAGACCAACCCCAGAATATTTTAAAAGATGTTGAACCCATGGAACATTTAGACGCTTGGAGACAACAATATTATCATCATTTACAAACCCTATCCTATCCTGAATTAGAGCAAATAAAACAACGATTAAACCATTATAATCCTCAAGTGGTGATTACTCGCCCTGAAATTGAAGCAGTTTGGGAACAGATTACCCTTGAAGATAATTGGCAACCTTTTAATAATTTATTAACACAAATTCAAACAGGATAGAAAAGTTTTTCTTGAGTCCGAGAAGACCTCACTGCGCGTCCTATATTTTCCCTCACCCTACATCTTCAGGGAGATTTAGCCAGATCGAATCTGATTTTTAGTAAATTCAGTTAAAATACAGAAGTAAGACCCTGGGCGTTAACCTTAAATTGGGCTTAACCTCAGCAGCAATCATTTTAAAGGAAAGATCCTATGACAGAAAATCAACCTGCGGACACACAAACCCCGATGACTACATCAATACTAGACAGTATTAAAGGGTTTGTGGGTAAAATTCTTAGTAATTGGACAGTCAGAATTATCCTACTGGGAATTGTACTTTTATCAGTAGGAATTTTTGCCTTTTTCTATCAACATTTTGTAGCAGAAATGGGAATGAAAATGTGGACAAAAAGTTCCGGTGCTAGACCCATTGAATGTGTTTTGAAAGATACGAATAACGATAATTATGTTAGTTGTAGTGCCTTATTAGGGGATCAAGTTGTCCCGTTAGAATGTAGTTCTAGTTTATTAAATTTGGGTTGTCGAGTCAATTATGGCTCTGCTGTCCCCAATGTTAAAGCCTCGAGAGGGAATTGATAGAGAGTCCTAAAGGACTCACTACAGTCAACCCTTTAGGGCTGTCTTAATCTAATATTAAGAGAGTCCTAAAGGACTCACTACGATTTTAATTTTTATCAATTATTTTTGAGGATTTCGATGTTTAATTTTAATTGTCAACAAAACCCTTTACAAACCCCCCATAGTGGGTATCATTGGGATGGAAGCGATCGCCGTTTTTTTGAAGGATGGTACTATCGAGTTACATTACCCCAAGAAAAACAGACCTTTGCCTTCATGTATTCTATTGAAGATTCCATCGGAAATCAACCCCAAAGTGGGGGCGGAGCGCAAATTTTAGGGCCCGATGATGGATATTTATGTCGCACCTTTCCCGACGTCAAAACCTTTTGGGCAACCTCCGATCAACTGGGTTTAGGACATTGGGGAAAAACCGATTTAACCGCCACTCCTGGCTATTTAGAACCCGCAATTTTTGAAAATTCGATTCAACAAGGCTATCAAGGAACAGCCACCTTACATCAAGGAAAATTAGCCGATCCAGGCACATCCCAATATTGTAATTGGCAATATAATATTCAACCGATTTATGGCTGGGGAAATCCCCATCAACCGCAACAATCAACCGCCGGATGGTTGTCTTTTTTACAGATATTTGAACCCGGATGGCAAATTTTAATGGCCCATGGTTTAGCCACAGGTTGGATTGATTGGAATGGTCAAATTTATCAATTTGAAAATGCTCCTGCCTATGGCGAAAAAAATTGGGGCGGGAGTTTTCCTAAACAATGGTTTTGGGTAAATTGTAATAGTTTTGACGGAGAAACAGATTTAGCATTAACAGCCGGAGGCGGGATTAGAGATGTACTATTCCAGTCAGAATCCGTGGCTTTAATTGGCATTCATTATCAGGGTCAATTCTATGAATTTGTCCCCTGGAATTCAGAAGTTAGTTGGCAAATCGAACCCTGGGGTAAATGGCAAATGGCAGCCAAAAATCAACAATATGAAGTCTGTTTAACCGCCACCACCGAACACCCAGGAACTTTATTAAGAGCACCAACCAAAGACGGATTAATCTTTCGTTGTCGAGATACCATGCAAGGAAAAATTCACTTGCAATTAAAAGCAGGAAATAGTATAATCCTAGAGACTACCAGTTCCCTGGCTGGAGTCGAAGTAGGGGGAAATTTCTGGCAAAAAGCCTGGACAAAATAAATCATATTTCACCCTAACCCGATTAAAATTTTTCAAACAGAGTCACACCAGGGACTTTTTCCTAACTCATGAACTCAAAAAAGGTTTATACTTTTTAAAGTAACTCAGACACAAACAACAATGGAATTTAAAGCCCCTAACACATCCTTCTTAAACTGGTCAGGAGATATCCTCGCCCTGGGTTTATTTGAAGATCAGATAGAATTAACTGGAGACTTAGCCGCCCTAGATGATCAACTAGCCGGAACTCTAAAAGAATTAATTGCGGAAACCGAATTTAAGGGAAAAGCAGATAGCAGTATTTCAACTCGTGTGGGGGGAAATAGTCCGATTCGCAAAGTAATTTTAGTCGGTTTGGGTAAATCCGATACTCTAAAATTAGACAGCCTACGCCGCGTCGCCGCCAGCATTGCTAAAACCGCCAAATCCCTCAAAGGTAAAACTCTTGGGGTGAGCTTACCGATTTTTGAAAATCCAGAAATCACCGCCCAAGCTATTACCGAAGGAGTTGAATTAGCCCTCTATCAAGACACCCGATTTAAGTCGGAAACCGAAGAAAAAGGTCACGGTATTGAACAGATTGAATTATTAGGTTTACCCGGCACAGAATCGGCTATTACCCGTGGCAAACAAATTTGTTCCGGGGTAATTTTAGCCCGGGAATTAGTCGCCGCCCCCGCCAATGAAGTCACCCCCATTACCATGGCAGAAATGGCTCAATCCCTAGCCCAAGAATACGGGTTAGAATTGAATATTTTAGAAAAAGCAGACTGCGAAAAATTGGGCATGGGTGCTTTTTTAGGCGTTGCCCAAGCCTCGGATTTACCCCCTAAATTTATTCATTTAATCTATCATCCCTCGGTCACTCCCCGCCGCAAATTAGCTATTATTGGAAAAGGCTTAACCTTTGATTCCGGTGGGTTAAATATTAAAGGCACAGGTAGCGGGATTGAAATGATGAAAGTAGATATGGGCGGAGCCGGGGCAACCTTTGGGGCAGCTAAAGCTATTAGTCAGTTAAAACCGGACGTAGAAGTGCATTTTATTAGTGCGGTCACAGAAAATATGATTAGTGGTCGCGCCATGCACCCGGGAGATTTTCTTAAAGCCTCCAATGGTAAAACTATTGAAGTTAATAATACCGACGCCGAAGGACGATTAACCTTAGCCGATGCCCTGGTTTTTGCTGATAAATTAGGGTTAGATGCTATGATTGATTTAGCCACTTTAACCGGTGCCTGTGTGATCGCTTTAGGAGATGATATTGCCGGGTTATGGAGTCCCGATGATCAGTTGGCAATGGAGTTAGAAACCGCCTCCAAAACATCAGGGGAAAAACTCTGGCGGATGCCCTTAGAAGAAAAATATTTTGAAGGTTTAAAAGCCATCCACGCTGACATGAAAAATACCGGGCCCAGGCCTGGAGGGTCAATTACAGCCACCTTATTCCTGAAACAATTTGTAGAAAAAACCCCCTGGGCCCATTTAGATGTGGCTGGCCCAGTTTGGGCTGATAAAGATAATGGCTATAATAACGCCGGGGCGACGGGTTATGGGGTGCGAATGTTAGTTAACTGGGTCTTGAGTTAGATAGGGTAGGGAACAAACCCCTAACATTGATGTCAACTTAATGCTAAAAGTAGGCTAAAAAACAGCAAATTTCTTGATTTTTTCTCAAGTCCTAGATCCCCCCTGACCCGCCTTAAAAAAAGGGGGGACTAGATCCCTCCTAGCCCTTAACAGGGGGATTTAGGGGCATCAAAGTCCCTTTTTAATCGGGTTGGGGAAGAGGTCAAACAATTTTTGGGAGAGAATCGGTCAGGAGAATTTAGGCCAAGTGAAATAAAACGATAGGAAACTTCAAATAAATATATAAAACAATAACAATTTTTAGCAATTTTTAGAATAAAATTAAATAATTTCTTACAATTGAACCAGCGTAACTAAGTCGATAAGTTCAGGGTGACAAAATATCAGCTAACGCTGTTCTCACAAAATCTAATTATAGGGATGCAGTTTGAGCGGTTACAGTGGTGCTGCCCTGGTCTTTACTGGATCAAATTGGATCTCACTGAATAGAAAACTGCCATCAAACAAATGTTTAAAAGTTTTTTAATCCTTTTTTAAAACTCCCATGAATTTACTAGAATTATCACCCATCTGTTACCCAAATTTCGTCAGCAACATTCCGATGGAATTTTTGACTTTTAGTTCAGAATTGCTGATCATTTTTGTTCATTATGCCTTAGCTTTTTTACTAATTAATCATTTATTAACCCCCCCTCGGTTAAAACCTTCCTTTCTGTCTAAGGTAGTAAAATCTTTAAACATTAATTGGGCTGATTCTCAACCATTAATCAAAATTTTAGTTTTTTTAGGATTAGCTTTGATTGCCAATGGCACCCTAGATTTAATCCATTTATTAATCTGGAAATATCCCCTCAATAAAGTCTTAGGAGAAAGTCAAGTTATTATGGCTTTAATATTTTTATTCAGTATGGGGGGATTAATTCAGGTGATTAATTCTTACAGAGTTGAAAAAACCTTGGTTGCATCTCTAACCCCCAATCAAACTGAGGATAAAATTTCTCCATCCCATTCCACATTAGATAAACTGCGATCTAATTTTAATAATTTGTTTAAACTGGATGAGACTTTTCCGTTTAAATTAGATTCCCAGCAACCCATTGAAGAAGTTTTAAAACTGACAAAATTCTCTATTGATAAAGCGGCGGATGCTATTTTATGGGTGGGAGAAGATGGACAAATTTTATATGTCAATGACGCCGCCTGTCGTTCTCTAGGTTATGCACCCGAAGAATTATTAAGTTTAACCATTCATGATATTAACCCGGACTTTCCAGCCACCTCCTGGTCATTACATTGGAAGATTTTAAGACGTTGCGGTTCTTTGAATATTGAAGCCCGTCATTGCACCAAACATAATCGGATTTTTCCCGTTGAAATTATGATTAATCATCTCAATTTTAATGGGAGAGAATATCAATGTGCCTTTGTTCGAGATATTAGCGATCGCAAACAAATTGAACGAAAATTACGAGAACGCCAAGGAGAATATCGCTCCCTAGTTGCTAACATTCCGGGTGCGGTTTATCGAGGGGTTTTAGAAGAAGACCGGATGATGGTGTTTCTAAGTCAAGGAATTGAAGTAATTACCGGATATGCAGCGGCGGATTTTATTCAAAATCGAGTTCGCTCCTTTAATAGTATCATTCATCCCGATGATCTGGCGAAAGTTAAACGCAAAATTCGGGTCAGTTTTGAATCTCGCAAACCCTATATTTTAGAATACCGTTTAATCAAAATCGATGGAAATATCCGTTGGGTCTATGAAAAAGGACAGGTTATTTTCACCGAGGAGGATGCAGTTTGTTGGTTAAATGGAGCCATTTTTGATATTACCGAAAAACGCCAAGCCTCGGAAGCATTGAAAGCCAGTGAAGAACGGTTAAAATTAGCTTTAGCTGGAACTGATCAAGGATTATGGGATTGGAATTTAGTCACCGGAGAGGTTTATTTTAGTCACCAATGGAGTTTAATGTTAGGGTATGAAACCAACCAAATTCAGGGAAAAGCCCGCTCTTGGTTAAAGTTAGTTCATCCTGAAGATCGCGAGCAAGTTGTTGAAGTTCTCAAACAACATTTAGAGGGAAAAACCGCTTTTTGTCAAGTTGAACATCGGATGTTAAGCCGTTCTGGGGAATGGAAATGGATTCTAAATCAGGGTAAAGTCGTGGTGCGGGATGAGCAGCAACAGCCCCTGAGAATGACCGGAACGGTCAGGGATATTGGCGATCGCCGCAAAGCCGAAGAAGCCCTACGTCAATCGGAAGCCCGAGAACGAGCCAAAGCCCAACAATTAGAACTAACATTAAGAGAATTAGGACAGGCTCAAGCCCAACTAATTCAAACCGAAAAATTATCCAGTTTAGGTCAATTAGTCGCCGGAATTGCCCATGAAATTAATAACCCGATTACCTTTATTTATGGTAACATTAACTATGCCCATCAATATATCGAAGACCTGTTGCAATTAATCGCCCTTTATGAACAGCATTATCCCCAACCCCATACCGAAATTCAACAACATCAAGAAACCATTGAATTAGACTTTATTCTCGATGATTTACCCAAAATTTTATCCTCAATGAAAGTCGGAGCCAACCGAATTCGAGAAATTGTGCTATCACTGCGTAACTTTTCTCGATTAGATGAAGCCGACATGAAACCCGTTAACATTCATGATGGCTTAGAAAATACTTTATTGATTTTGCAACATCGCCTACGCCCCCAAGCGGCTAACCCACGGGATAAACGTAATCCTCCGATTCAAATTATTAAAGAGTATGGAAACCTCCCCAAAACCGAATGTTATCCGGGTCAGTTGAATCAAGTATTTATGAATCTCTTAAATAATGCCATTGATGCAGTATTAGAAGAGGAATCTAAGTTTTTGCACCCCCATCCCCATCCCAATTCCGCCGCACCCGGATGGCAAATTTCCGCCACTTCCCCCACGATTCGGATTCGCACAGAATTGAATGAAGCTAACCAAGTAGTTATCCGAATTACTGATAATGGAAATGGCATGACAGAACGGGTCAAACACCGTTTATTTGAACCATTTTTTACCACCAAACCAGTAGGAAAAGGTACGGGTTTAGGATTAGCAATTAGTTATCAAATTATTGCTAAACATCACGGTAAACTTTTCTGTGCTTCTGAAGTTGGAAAAGGCACAGAATTCGTAATAGAATTGCCTTTAAAACAAGAGTTTAGACGCAATTCCAATCTCCTTTTAAAAGTACAATCCTCCACCGCCTAACTCCCCTCCCATAACCCATTCCCCATTCCCCATTCCCTGTTCCCTGTTCCCTGTTCCCTGTTCCCTGTTCCCTGTTCCCTATCCTTTAACATGAACCGGAAGCCAAACACTAAAAATAGAACCCTTATCCATCTGACTTTCTACCGTAATTACACCCCCAAGAATTTGACATAAACGCTGACTAATTGCCAGTCCCAACCCAGTCCCACCAAAGCGTTTAGTCGTAGAAGCATCCGCTTGAATAAAGGGTTTAAAAATATGCTGTAACTGCTCTTCCGTCATCCCAATTCCCGAATCTTTGACTCGGAATACTAAATATTGAGCAGAATTAGCAACCATGGCATACATAAATTCATCATCTTCTGGAATTGGGGGTTTTTCTTCGGTACGTTCAGCAATTAAATAAATCGTTCCTTTTTCAGTAAATTTAGAAGCATTGCTGAGTAGATTTAACAGAATTTGTCGAACTTTTGGCATATCGGCATACATAGTTCCAATATTAGGTTTAGTCTTGACTTTCAAAACATTATTATTTTTTTCAGCTAAAGGAGTCGCCGTAGTAATCACATCTTCTATAAGTTTATCAACGGGGAAATTTTCTAAATAGAGAGTAACATGACCCGCTTCAATTTTAGAAATATCTAAAATATCACTAATCATATCCCGCAGATGTTTTCCAGCAGTTTGAATCCGTTCTAGGTCGGGTAAAAAGTCCATATATCCCAAATCTTCCGATTCATCATGGAGCATTTCACTATAGCCAATAATTGCATTTAAAGGAGTACGAAGTTCATGACTCATATTCGCTAAAAACACACTCTTAGAACGGTTAGCCGCTTCGGCGACAATTTTGGCTTTCTGCAATTCTTCCGTATATTCAGCTACCCGTTGAATTAGATGATTTAAAGATTCGGTTAACACCCCAATTTCATCGGAACTGGTTACAGGAGCTTGCAGAGCAAAATCCGATTCCTCACTTACCTGTTCTGCGACCTTAATCATAATATCTAAGGGAGTCGCAATCATATTACCCGTAAAAATTGCAAATATTATCGCTAATCCACTGGATAAAACCACCGTAATAATAATAATATTATTACCACTAGATTCGATTGTTTCATAATCGCTCAGAGCCGTTTCAGCCCGCTTTCTGAATCGATTTTCCAGTTTAGTTGTTTCAGCATAAACCGGATAGACTTGAATAATTCCACTGGTTCGATTCAAGTTAATCAAAGATTTTTGAACCGATTGTAAAATTTGTGGACTCAGATTCGGTTTTTCCGTAGTTTGAATTAGGGTTTCAAACTGTTCTGAATAGTTAGTTAGCCGTTGTTTATAGCGTTGAGTTAAGTCCTGTAGGGCTTGATAGTCCTGTTGAATTTTAACATCTGTTGTTTCAGGAATATCTTGCAGTTGTTGCAATTGATTATTCATCACAAAGATATTTGAACGCAGAGCCGAAACTCCTCCTTCAATTTTTTCCATATCCTTGCCGTTACTCAAGAACTGCACCAGATTATCCTGATTATGCTTTAACTGGAGCAGACTTTGGCTAAGTCCATCGAGAACATTGGCTTTTTTTTGGTCAATGGCTAATTGAGTCCGCAAAGGTCGCACCGCATAGGTCGATACCAAAAATGCTGAGGTCACACCCACAAGCACAACCCCGATGACCAGCCCATAACCCCAGCCAATTTTTTGCCGAATGCTTAAACGATTAAACAAAGGCAGGACAATGGTAGGGGAGGTTTTACTTTTGGTTAAGTTATCTTGAGACGAAATTAGAGACATCCGTGAGGTCGCTCTTAGCCGGGAAGTTTATACTATATTCTATGTCAGGTTACGAGGATATTCTTTCCTAATATTTTGGGCAATTATATTGTATTCAATTTCAGCGAAATCAGTAACACTTGTGATCACTTAGAAAATCCATAACATTGTTTTGACAGAATGTCAATGGCGAGTATGATAGTTTTAGATCTGGCACACACTCCGTGAAAACCCCTAGTTTCCGCATTTATATTCAAGATAAAGTGCAAATATCAGGGCGCACGCTTTTTATTTATTGCTAAGAGGATCACATAGCTCTATCAGTTTCCCTCAAGTGCAAAAGTTTAAATTTCAGGTTTAATTAACCCATACATTTGTTAAAAGATCAGCCAAACCAAGGAAAATTAGGATATGTCATCTAACCATAATTCTATTCAAGATCAAGTGAAAACCGTCGTTTTCATCGATTCTAGTGTCGAGAATTACGAAACATTATTGCGAGGAGTTGATCCAAACGCAGAAGTTGTTATACTGGATCCTGATCAAGATGGAATCGCTCAGATTAGTTATATTCTTTCTGCACAAAAAGATATTGATGCCCTCCATGTTATTTCCCACGGTGAAAGTGGAAGTTTACAGTTAGGGACAGCTGTTATTAATGCGAATAATCTCGATCAATATTCAGCCCAACTATCCCAATGGCAAGCCAGCCTAACAGAAAATGCTGATATTTTATTATATGGATGTAATGTTGCTTCAGGAAGTTTAGGACAATCTTTCGTTACCAATTTATCCCAACTAACTCAAGCCGATATCGCCGCTTCTAATGACTTAACCGGAAACGCGGCATTAGGGGGAAATTGGGCATTAGAAGTTCAAACCGGAAATATTGAAACTGATCTGGCTTTTAGTCAAAATGCGATCGTAAATTATAGTGGTATTTTGATTCTACCAGCAACTAATTTTATCACCGATACCGTAATTGTTCCGGTTACTGGGCCAGATGATGTTCTCGGTATCAATGGCATTAACTACACAATGAAGTATGGGGGAACCGACAAAATTTTAAAGCAATTTAGCGCTGGCACAGATGTATACAATGTTGTCGGGCAGTTGGATATTGTCCAATTTCAAAGAGTTAATAATAGTCAAGTAACAGGGGAGAGGAATATTCTGTGGTTCGAGGGTAATAATACAGCCAATATTATCCCAGGTTATCTTGATAAAATGGAAGACGCATTGTTAGGCTCTGTTTTAAATAGAGGAACAGACAATCTGTTTGCCAACAATAGTGATAGTAGTGGTAGTGAAAATATTAATAACATTGAGCGGGCAGACTTTGTATCAATATCAGGTATAACAGCACCCACAGAGACAGCCAAAGTTGGTTTTTTCATTGGAGATCGATCTGGCAACGACAAGTTTAAAATTGCTGCGATTACAGGAATTGATCCTAGTAGTAATAACCCAATTAGTTTTGGAACTTTAGTCCCGGTAGAAAACACATATTGGGGTACTGGATTGCCAAGCACTCCAGTACGAATAACCCGTCGTGATCCCGGTGAGGAAAAACAACGTTCATCAGGTAATACAAACCAAAATATCTCTGGTGTATATATTAGCTTTGCGGATTTAGGTATCGGTGCAGGCGATAAGTTTTATGGTTATGCTTTACTTGCCTATGATCTTACCTCACCAACGGATTTTTCTAAGACAAATACAAATGAGCTAGATGGTGGTTTAGATCTGATTACCGGTGGGTTATTAGTAAGTAGTATTACTAGTGATCCTCCAGTAGCCGTAGCAGACACCGAAACCACCCTATCCGGCGTCCCAGTTAAGATTAATATTCTCAGCAACGATACCGACCCCCAAGGTGACAACACGATTAACATTGCTAGTGTAGACCTTGACCCGACTACCCCCGGGATTCAAACCAGCTTCACCGACCCCGGAAAAGGGACTTACACCGTTATTAATGACCTAGGAGTTGTCACCTTCACCCCCATTGCGGGATTTGTAGGGACTTCCACCATCACATATACCGTCGCCGATACTTTAGGACTCCGCTCTCAACCGGGTAATATTAGCGTCGATGTCACTAACGACCCCCCCGTAGTCAATAATATTAGTAAAACTGCCAACGAAGATACAACCATAACCTTCAGCGCAGCCGACTTTACATCTCAATTTACCGACCCCGAAAATAATACTCTCACCCAAATTAAAATCACCTCCTTGCC